>JAFSFH010000026.1 GCA_017435305.1 Clostridia bacterium | reverse complement strand
AAGAGGCTATGGGCTACATCCTGGATCTGGCGGTTGAACTGCCGGTGTACCAGCGCGACGTGCTGTACGCCTATGACGGCAACGTCATTAACCCCGACAGCCTGCCCGAGAACGTGAACCCCTATTCCTCTCCCTTGGATCGCCTGTGGGAGCTGGAGTTCGCCAACTAATCAAAACGACAACCCACCAAGGGGGTGGGGGAGACCCCATCCCCTTGGAGTAAAGGACGAAGCTTATGTTAAAGTATATAGTTAAACGATTGGGTTACGCCATCGTGGTTCTGCTGGGCGTGTCGTTGATCATCTATTTCCTGACCCGCCTGATGCCCATCGACTTTGTCCGTGACAAAGTGGTGGCCATGCAGACCTCCGGCGCCGAAGTGACCGCCGAGCAGGTGGAGAAGATGTACCAGGCGTACGGACTGATCGAGAATGCCACCCCGTGGCAGATCTTCCAGGGCTATCTCAGCTGGCTGGGCGACCTGTGCCGTCTGGATCTGGGCATCAGCTTTAAGTACGGCGTGCCGGTGGCGGAGAAGATCGCTCAGCATATGGGCACCTCCTTTGCCATCGCTCTGATCGCCACCATCTTTGAGTTCTTGATCGCCATCCCCCTGGGCATCACCGCCGCCACCCACCAGTATAAGTTCCGTGACTATCTGGTCACCGTGCTGGTGATGGTGGGTATCTCCCTGCCCGCCTTCTTCTTCGGTAATATGCTGAAGAGCTGGCTGGCGCTGGATCTGGGCTGGTTCCCTGCCAGCGGTCTGGGCGATGCCACCACCACCACGACCGGCATCGGTCTGCTGCTGGACTACGTCCGCTATGCGACGTTGCCGATCCTCACGGTGGTCATCCTGTCCATCGGTGCCCGTATGCGTATGACCCGTACCAATATGCTGGAGGTGCTGGGCTCGGATTACATCCGCACCGCCCGCGCCAAAGGTCTTAAGGAGAGCGTGGTTATCAATAAGCACGCCTTCCGCAATACCTTGATTCCGCTGGTGACCTCTATGGCCGGTCTGCTGCCGTCCCTGTTCTCCGGCGCCATCATCACCGAGCAGGTGTTCGACCTGCCCGGTATCGGTAACATCGCTCTGCAGGCGATGAACGCCGGTGACATCCCCTTTATTATGGGCTACAATATGTTCCTGGCTGTGCTCAGCGTGCTGGGCGTGCTGCTGGCGGATCTGATGTACGGCATCGTGGATCCCCGCGTCAAACTGGAGTAAGGAGGGTGGCTGTATGGAAGAACTGAAATTGAAAGAGCAGGACGTCCAGGAGCAATCCGTCGACACCGCTGACAACACCCCCCTTGACAAAAACGTGCGGCTGATGTCCCCCACCCAGATGCTGCTGCGGCGCTTTTTCCGCTCCAAATTGAGCATCATCGGTCTGGTGATGGTGCTGGGTCTGTTCCTGCTGTGCTTCGCCGGTCCGCTGGTGTATACCCAGTGGGGCGAGACCGAGCTGGATAAGAGCGGTAAGACCAGCTACGCCACCTCCGAGGTGACCTATGAGGTGGACGGCGTCACCTACGTCATCCAGCAGACCACCGAGACCAAGCTGGCGGACAATTTCCTGTCTCCGCCCTCTGCCCGCCATCCGCTGGGCACCGACGACCAGGGCTACGACGTGCTGGCTCGCCTGATGTACGGCGGTCGCGTGTCCCTGCTGGTCAGCTTTATGACCGTGTTCCTGCTGACTCTGTTCGGCGTACTCATCGGCGGCATCGCCGGTTATTTCGGCGGTATGGTGGACAACGTGATCATGCGTGTCTGCGACGTGCTGATGTGCCTGCCCGGCATCCCGATTCTGCTGATCATCTCCTCCGCCTTTGACGGCTGGGTATCCTTGGGCAGAGTGGAAGAGGACTGGCGTATCTACGTGCTGATGATGTTCCTGACCTTTATCTCCTGGCCCGGCACCGCCCGTCTGGTGCGCGGTCAGATTCTGTCCCTGCGTGAGCAGGAGTATATGGTGGCGGCGGAGGCTATGGGCTATTCCACCGGCCGCAAGATCTTTAAGCATCTGGTTCCCAACGTGATGCCCCAGCTGATCGTGCAGATGTCCCTGAGTCTGGGTAGTATGATCCTATATGAGGCGTCCCTGTCCTATTTGAATATGGGTATTAAGGCGCCCTACACCGCTTGGGGCTCGATGATCAACATCATCACCACCAACCCGGAGATCCTGCAGAACCACCTGTACGTGTGGGTTCCCGCCGGCGTGTGCATCGTCATCGCCGTGCTGGGCTTCAACTTCGTGGGCGACGGTCTGCGGGATGCCCTTGACCCGAAAGCGAGGCGATAACTGATGGCTGGAAAGAATGAGAATAAGAATTACCTGTCCGGCCGTGAGATTCGCGCCATCGCCAAGGCGAACGCCAAGGAGATCAAGCGGCTGGAGGCCTACAAAAACCGTAAGGCCCCCGAGAGCGAATTTTTGTCCGAGATGAAGGACCCCGCCAACATTCTGGAGATCGAGGATCTGCACACCTATTTCTACACCGAGCAGGGTGTGGTCAAGGCGGTGGGCGGCGTGTCCTACGACGTGCCCAAGCACTCGGTTGTGGGTGTGGTGGGTGAGTCCGGCTGCGGTAAGTCGGTGACCAGTATGTCGGTGATGCGTCTGATCCAGGGTCCCACCGGTCAGATCGTGGAGGGCTCTATCCGTTTCCAGTCCTCCGAGTACGTCCGTGACGAAAAGGGCAACCCTGTCACCGACGATCAGGGCAACCTGGTCACCGAGGATAAGGTCTACGACATCGCCAAGATGCCCATCCACGAGATCCATCGCATCCGCGGCAAGCAGGTGGCGATGATTTTCCAGGAGCCCATGACCTCGCTGAACCCCATCTTCACCATCGGTCAGCAGCTGGACGAGGTCACCCTCATCCACGTGCCCAACGCCACCAAGGAGCAGGCGAAGGAAAAATCCTATGAGATGCTGCGCTTGGTGGGCATCATCCCCGAGAACGTGTATAAGGCGTTCCCCCACGAGCTGTCCGGCGGTATGCGTCAGCGCGTGATGATCGCTATGGCGCTGGCGGCGGAGCCCCGTCTGATTATTGCCGACGAGCCCACCACCGCGCTGGACGTGACCATTCAGGCGCAGATCCTGGAGCTCTTACAGGATATTAAGAATAAGATCGATGGCTCCATTCTGTTGATTACCCACGACCTGGGCGTCATCGCCGAGATGGCGGACTACGTGGTGGTTATGTACGCGGGCAAGGTGATCGAAAAGGGTACCGTCCACGAGATCTTCGAGGATCCCCGTCACCCCTACACCATCGGCCTGCAGAAGTCCAAGCCCACGATGACGCTGGACGACAACACCGAGCTGTACAACATCCCCGGCAACGTGCCCAACCCGGTGAATATGCCCTCCTACTGCTACTTTAAGGAGCGCTGTGCCATGTGCACTCACCGCTGCGGCGGCGATTATCCCGAGATGGTGCAGGTGAGCCCCACCCACTTTGTGGCGTGCCACCTGTACGGAGAGGAGGCAGAAAATGGCTGATGATAAGGTAACCACCACCGCCGTCGAATACGACGACGCGGCGTTGGCCGCAGAGTATGCCGCCGCCCGTAAACAACAGATCGAGGAGGATCTGAAGAAGCCCTTCGACCCCGACTGCTTGCTGGAGGTGCGCCACCTGCGCAAGTGCTTCCCGATGAAGAAGACCATGCTGGGCAAGGTCACCAAGGAATTGGTGGCAGTGGACGACATTTCCTTTAAGCTGAAGGCGGGCGAGACCCTGGGTATCGTGGGCGAGTCCGGCTGCGGTAAGACCACCGCCGGCCGTGCGATTCTGAAGCTGCACGAGCCCACCGGCGGTCAGATCATCTTCAACGGTCAGGATATCACCCACCTGAAGCCCTCCCAGATGCGGGAGGTGCGCAAGCAGATGCAGATCATTTTCCAGGATCCCTATTCCTCTCTGCCTCCCCGTGACACCGTGGGCGGACTGCTGTCCGAGCCGGTCAAGGTGCACAACATCGTGCCCAAGGAGCAGGTCAAGGACTACGTGCTGGAATTGATGGATAAGTGCGGTCTGCGGGATTACTATTTCGAGCGGTATCCCCACGAGTTCTCCGGCGGACAGCGCCAGCGTATCTGCATCGCCCGCGCCCTGTCGGTGAACCCCAAGCTGGTCATCTGCGACGAGCCGGTGTCCGCTCTGGACGTGTCCATTCAGGCGCAGATCATCAACCTGCTGAAGAAATTGCAGCGGGAGATGAATCTGGCGTACGTGTTCATTTCCCACGACCTGTCGGTGGTTAAGTTTATCTCCGATAAGATCGGTGTGATGTACCTGGGCGGTATGATGGAGTTCGGCAGCAAGGAGGATATTTTCAAGAATCCGTTGCATCCTTATACCAAGGCGCTGTTCTCCGCCGTGCCCAACCCCGACCCCAACCATAAGATGCAGCGCATCCCGCTGGGCGGCGATATTCCGTCCCCCGCCAACCCGCCCAAGGGTTGCCGCTTCCACACCCGTTGCCCCTACGCCAAGGAGATCTGCAAGCACGTGGTGCCGGAGTATAAGGAATACGAGCCCGGTCACTTTGCGGCTTGTCATTTGTTGGAAACCACCGATTAAACCTTGGTCGCCTTTCTCGACGGCCGCTGTTCCGTCGGCAGCGCCAAAAATGCTCGGCAATACATACAGTATTACCTGCGCTTTTTGACTTCCCCGACAAAAAATCGGCACGCCGATAAAAACAACCCGGTTATCATCGGCGGTTTCAAGAGGAGAATGTTATGTCGAACAAACCGAAAAAAGAGAAGATCGAGTATATCGACGACGGTCGCACGCTGGCGGATATGTCCGGCGTGGACGCCGGCTTCGGCAAGTATTTTCGGTCGGATGCAACCCCCTCGTATTCCTCGTTTGGGGATAAGCTGCGCACCTTCTGGATGGCGTTTCGTATGATGCTGCTGCCCACGTTGGTGTTTGCCGCAGCCCTGTGCGTGATGTTCGGCGTGGCGTATTTGATTTTCAAATACGCGGCATAACCACTCGTTTCACACACGAAAACCGTTTCACACATTAAAAAAGGCTCTGTCCATCACGGACAGAGCCTTTTTGTTGTAATAGAAACCCCCCGGCTGTGCCGGGGGTTCCGTATAGCTTTCAGCGTTCCTTGCCTCTCCCTTTGGGAGAGGTGTCGCCACAGGCGACGGAGAGGG
>JAFSFH010000025.1 GCA_017435305.1 Clostridia bacterium | reverse complement strand
TCGCAAATGCCGGGGTGGCTCGCGGATGGTGCAGACGGTTAGTTCCGTTGCCACCCCTATGAGAATGGTGCACAGCACCATTCTCTCAAGCAGTCACCTGACATTTTGCTGTGTTTTGTGCCTTGATAGAACAAAAATCCTCTCTTCCTAAAATCTGCGACCTGAAAGCGAGCAGATTTTGAGTGGTTTTTATTCTATTGGGGCGATGAAAGGCTGTATGCCTTTCGAGAACAAATAGGGTGAAAAGCACCAAAATCCGCCGCTTTAAGGCGGGTTCGGGTTTGTTGCTCTACCCTATTTCAATCCGAAATAACGAATGGCGTTGTGACAGCAAATATCCCCCACAATGGTGGACAGGGTATCCATATCCGCGGGGTATTCTCCGTTCTCCACCCAGCCGCCGATGAGGTCGCACAGGATGCGGCGGAAATACTCGTGGCGGGTGTAGGACAGAAAGCTGCGGGAGTCGGTGAGCATACCCACAAAGTTGCCCAGCAGACTCAAATTGGCAAGACTTGTCAGTTGCTCTTGCATCCCTGTTTTGTTATCATTAAACCACCAGGCGGAGCCGTGCTGCAGTTTGCCCGCCGCCTCGGTACCCTGGAAGGCGCCGATGAGGGTGTCGATGAAGGCGTTGTCGCCGGCGTCCAGGCTGTAGATGATGGTGCGGGGCAGGCGGTCGGCGGCGTACAGGGCGTCCAGCAGACCTGCCAGCGCATCCCGCGAGGGGGCGGGACCGATGCAGTCGAAGCCGGTGTCGGGACCCAGAGCCGCCAGCATACGGCTGTTGGGATTGCGCAGGCAGTTGTAGTGCAGCTGCATCACCCAGCCGCGGCGGGCGTATTCCTCGCCGCAGAACACCAGCAGAGCGGTCTTATAGGCCTCCGCTTCGGCGGTGGTGACTGCCTCACCCATCAGGGCGCGGGCGAGGATGCCGTCCACGTGCTCGGTGGGGCGGGGGGCATAGACCATATAGTCCAGACCGTGGTCACTGGCCTTGCATCCGCAGGCGGCGAAATGATCCATCCGCTGACTCAGCGCGGCCTTCACGTCGGACACGGTGCGGATGGAGATGCCGGTCAGCTCGCCCAGGGCGGTGATGTAATCGGCAAAGCCGGGTTTATCCATATTCAGCGCCTTATCGGGGCGGAAGGTGGGGGCTACCGTGGCGGTGAAGGTGTCGTCCGCCATCAGCTTTTGGTGCCACTCCAGCGTGTCCAGCGGGTCGTCGGTGGTGCCCACGAACTGCACGCGGCTCTTTTCGATAATGCCGCGGGCGCCCATATCGGGACGGGACAGCACCTCTGCCGCCAGCTGCCACACCTGATCGGCGGTGTCGCCGTTGAGGATGCCCTCATAGCCGAAGTAGTTTTTTAGCTCCAGATGACACCAGTGGTACATGGGATTGCCGATGGCCTTAGGCAACGCCTCGGCGAACTTTTGAAATTTCTCCCGACGGGGAGCGTCACCGGTGATGTACCGCTCGTCCACGCCGTTGGAGCGCATGATGCGCCATTTGTAATGGTCGCCGGACAGCCACACGTCGAAAAGATCCTCAAAGTGCTTATCCTCGTAGATCTCTTTGGGGCTCACGTGGCAATGGTAGTCGATGATGGGCAGGTGGGCGGCCACCTGGTGATACAGCCGTCGGGCGGTATCGGTGCCCAGCAGAAAGTCGTTGGTCATAAATGGAATCATATCCATCCCCCTTTATTGATTATCGCCGCAGCGATTCGCGGTATTCCTTGGGCGTTTTACCCAGTTGCTTTTTGAATAGCTTGCAGAAATACTGCACGTCCATAATGCCGCAGTGCATGGCCACCGTCTGGATCTGCAGATTGGTGGTGTTCAGCAGATGCACCGCGCGGTCTATGCGGCGGTTGCGGATGTATTCCAGCACCGTCTTACCCGTCTCCCGTTTAAACAGAGTCGCCAGATAGCCGGTGCTGATGCCCTGCGCTTCCGCCAGCGTGCCCAGAGAAAGCTCCGCAGAAATGTCCGAGTCGATCATCAGGATCGCCTTTTTCACGATGGTGGAGTATCGCCCGGTGGTGTGCTTTTGCACCAGGCGGCAGTACTCCGAGAACATCTTGCGCATCAGATCCGGAATGGAGTTCAGGTCGGTGGTCATCTCGATCTTCACCGCGAAATGGGAGGAGGTGCGGTCGATATAGATGGGATGAACGCCACCGTTCTCTGCCGCCTTGCGCAGCAGGGTGTTCATAATGATGCAGTAGTTTTTGGCGTTGCGCAGGGGGTCCTGCAGTCGTTTTTCGAACAGCTGCTCGTTGAATACGCCGGACAGCATACCGGCCTTGTGCAGCTGACCGAGGGTCACCGCCTGTATGATCTCATTCTCAAAGGCGTAGCGCTGTTCCATCAGCTTCATATTGGCGGTGATCTCGTCCATATTCTGCCCTTGAGAGGCGTCCACGGCGGACACGGTCAGCAGGGAGATGTCGCGGCTCTGATCCACCACCGCGTAGGCGGAGGTCTGCCACGCCTGCTCGCAGAAGGTGTCCAGCACCGAGAACAGCCACGCGCTGTCGGTGATGCAGGGGACGGCAGCATAGTATTCTTTCAGCAGCTTTTGTATCGGGGGCGTAGCGCCCAGCCGCTCGCCCACCTCCCATACCTCCTGAGAGGAGAGGGGGGAGAGGAGATAGGGACCGATGTACAGGATGTTTTTTTCGCTGAGCAGCGGCACCCGCAGCAGCAGGTACTGCAGGTGGAACTGATCGCTGAAGCGGTACAGGGTGCGGTCCTCGATGGGTCCCACCGCCTGCTGGACGGTGGTGTCGTCGTCGGGGTCAGCCAGCAGGCTGTGCAGCCACGCCGCCATCAGTTTGTCAGCGGAATCGTGCAGGGACAGCAGGACGGCGTCCACGTGGTTCTTTTTTAACACGTCGCAGAGAAAATTCAGTGCGCTCTCGCAGCTCACGCCGTCACCCCCTATCTATGCGCTACATACGCCAAATAAACAATTTTCCTATCCTATTTATAGCACACCTGTGTAACATTTTCAACAGTTAATTTTAAGGAAAAATTAAAAATGTACAATTTATGAACAATTTTGTCCTATAAACTTTGCACATTAATAAGTATAATTAAAATAGTCATTATGGCTTTTGTACAAAATTCAACAAAAGGAGTAAAGACCATGAGTAAACAACCTAAACTGGATGCCAACGGGCATCGCAAATTCGGCATGCTGGATAAACTGGCTTATGCCGCCGGCGACCTGGGCTGCAATATGAGCTTCTCACTGAAGAATACGGTGCAGACCTTCTGGCTGGTGTATATGGCTATGGAGACCGGCCTGCTGTCCATCCTGCTGCTGGTCGTACAGATCTGGGACGCCATCAACGATCCCATGATCGGTGCTATGATCGACGCAGACCGCAAGAAGTATAAAATGGGTAAGTTCAAGACCTACATCCTGGTGGGTGCGCTGGGTCTGCTGGTCGGCGGCGCCGCCGTGTTCCTGCCCTTCCCCAACGCCTCCGTGGTGGTTAAGGCGATCCTGTTCATCCTGGGCTACATCATCTGGGATGCCTTCTACACCATCGCCAACGTGCCCTACGGCTCTATGCTGTCCCTGGTGACCGAGGATGCCGGCGAGCGCGCTCAGCTGTCCACCTGGCGTTCCATCGGCTCTATGATCGGCAACATCCTGCCCACCACCATCCTGCCTGCCCTGATTTGGGAAAAGGCTGTGGATGCCAATGGTAACCCCATCATTAACCCCGAGACCGGCAAGCAAGTTGAGAATCTGCTGGGTGACCGTGTGTTTATCGCTGCGCTGATTATGGGCGCGCTGGGTCTGGTGTTCTTCCTGTTTATGATCAAGAACATCACCATTCGTGTGGATGAGAACTCCGTCAAGACCAATGACGTTGAGAAGTTTAACGTCATCAAGGCTTTCGGCAACTTTATGAAGAACCGTCCCGCCGTGGGCGCCACCATGGCCGCCATGGGTATGTTCCTGGGTATGAACGCCGCCACCACCGCCGTGACCATTATGTTCGCCACTTACTTCGGTATGGCTCAGCTGTCCGGTGTGGTGCAGCTGATCGGTTTCCTGCCGATGTTCCTCTTTATGCCCTTTATTAAGAAGATCGTCAATAAATACGGCAAAAAAGAGGCCTCTGTGGCCGGCACTTTTGTCTCTCTGGCGGGTGGCATCATTATGCTGATCTTCCCCCTCATCTCCGATAAGAACGTGGCTCTGATCGTCTATCTGGTGGGTCTGGTGCTGTTCGGTGTGGGCATGGGCGTTTACACCTGCGTATCCTGGGCACTGATGGCGGATGCCATTGATTACAGCGAGTGGAAGTTCGGCAAGCGTGAGGAGGGCACCGTGTACTCCCTGCACTCCTTCTTCCGCAAGCTGGCTCAGGGCGTCGGCCCCTCCATCGTGCTGGCCATTATGGGTTGGCTGGGTTACGTGTCCAGTAAGGGTACGGCTCAGTCTGCTGCGACTACTTATAATATGTGCTGGCTGGTAGGCGGCCTGTATATGTTCTCCGCTGTGGTGCAGCTGATTGGTCTGGGCTTGGTCTACAACCTGGATAAGAAGACCATGGAGAAGATGAATGCCGAGCTGGCCGAGCGCCGTGCCGCTAAGGTGGACGCTCCCGCTGCTGAGTAATCATCCCCCTATCCCATAGCATCGTTTTGCCGTATCACCCTGTCGGTTTTCCGGCAGGGTGATATTTTTAAAAAAGTTTACACAGTTTCCACACTTTTTGGGACAACTGTGGTATAATGAGTCTATCAATTTCGGATGGAGGTATACACCTATGAGAACTGTATTGAGTCTGAATCGCAAATGGGCTTTTACGAAGATGGCGGACGCCATCCCCACCGCCATTGACAGTAAGTGGGATTTCGTCAACATCCCCCACTGCTGGAATGCCATCGACGGTCAGGACGGTGACAACGATTACTATCGCGGCACCGCCTATTACGCCAAGAGCATCAGCAAGGCCGACCTGCCCACGGCGGATCGGTATTATCTGGAGCTGCGGGGCACCAATTCCTCTGCCGACGTTTACCTGAACGGTAAGCATCTGGCGCACCACGACGGCGGCTATTCCACCTGGCGCGTTAACCTGACCGATGCGCTGGAGGTCAACAACCTGCTGGTGGTGGCGGTGGATAACAGCGCCAATGAGACCGTTTATCCCCAGACCGCCGATTTTACCTTCTACGGCGGTATGTACCGCGACGTGAACCTGATCTGCGTGCCCGAGAGCCACTTTGACCTGGACTTCTACGGCGCGCCCGGTATCGCCGTCACCCCCGTGATCAACGGCGCCGACGCTACCGTTAAGGTGGACACCTACGTCACCGACAGCAAGATGGGTCAGACCGTCCGCTACACCGTCTATGACGCCGAGGAGAAGGTCATCGCCACCGTGGAGTCGGCTGACACCTCCGTGGAGCTGACCATCCCCAACGTGCACCTGTGGCACGGCCGTAAGGATCCCTATCTGTACTGCTGTGAGGCAGAGCTGATGGAGGACGGCGAGGTCATTGACAACGTGTGCACCCGCTTCGGCTGCCGCACCTTTGAGATCGACCCCGACAACGGCTTTATCCTCAACGGTGAGGAGTATCCCCTGCGGGGCGTGTCCCGTCACCAGGATCGCTGGGGTCTGGGTAACGCTCTGTTGCCCGAGCATCATAAGGAGGACATCGAGTTCATCTACGAGCTGGGTGCCACCACCATCCGTCTGGCCCACTATCAGCACGATCAGTATTTCTACGACCTGTGCGATGAGTACGGTCTGGTCATCTGGGCGGAGATCCCCTATATCTCCCGCCATATGCCCGGCGGTCGTGAGAACACCGTCAACCAGATGAAGGAGCTCATCTCCCAGAACTACAACCACCCCTCCATCGTGGTGTGGGGTCTGTCCAACGAGATCACCATCGGCGGCAGCACCGACGACCTGCTGGAGAACCATAATATCCTCAACGACCTGTGTCACGAGATGGATAAGACCCGTCTGACCACCATTGCCGCGGTGTCTATGTGCAAGACGGACGATCCCTATCTGCAGATCCCCGACGTGGTGTCCTACAACCACTATTTCGGCTGGTACGGCGGCGAGACCTCTATGAACGGTCCCTGGTTCGATAAGTTCCACGCCACCCATCCCACCATCCCCATCGGTTGCTCCGAGTACGGCTGTGAGGCGCTGAACTGGCACACCTCCGACCCCAAGCAGGGCGACTATACCGAGGAGTATCAGGCCTATTACCACGAGGAGCTGATCCGTCAGCTGTTCACCCGCAAGTATATGTGGGCCACCCACGTATGGAATATGTTTGACTTCGGTGCCGACGCCCGTAACGAGGGCGGCGAGGACGGTCAGAACCACAAGGGTCTGATGACCTTCGACCGTAAGTATAAGAAGGATTCCTTCTACGCCTACAAGGCGTGGCTGTCCGACGAGCCCTTTGTCCACCTGTGCGGCAAGCGGTACATCGACCGCGTGGAGGACGTGACCCGCGTCACCGTATACTCCAACCTGCCGGCGGTGGAGCTGTTCGCCAACGGCGTGTCCCTGGGCGTGAAAGAGGCTCCCGACCACTTCTTCTATTTTGACGTGCCCAACAGCGGCGAGACCGTGCTGAAGGCGGTGGCGGGCGACTGCACCGACGAGAGCCTCATCCGCAAGGTGGACACCTTCAACGAGGAGTACCGTCTGAAGGAGAAGGGCGCTGTCCTCAACTGGTTCGACATCGACGCTCCCGAAGGCTATCTGTCCCTCAACGACAAGATGAGCGACATCATCTCCACCCTCCAGGGCAAGATGCTGTTTATGGGTATGATGGGCAAGATGCTGGGCGGCAAGGGCAAGGACGGCGAGGCCCCCAAGATGGAGGCCATGGGTTTCGAGATCAATGCCGATATGATGAGCATGATGGGCGGCTTTACCGCGCTGCGTCTGTTCACCCTGATGGGCGGTATGATGGACGTGAAGTTCACCAAGGAGCAGCTGCTGGATATCAACAAGAAGCTGAACAAGATCAAAGCCCCTAAAAAGTAATTGAGCATAAGTAAAACCCCCGGCAGCGTTGCCGGGGGTTTTCTTGTATAATATATAAGGGTTATTATATGAAAGCGTAAGGTTTACAGCTTGGGACCGGCCTCAACCAGAGCCTTGCCCTCATCGTTGCCGGTGTATTTATTGAAGTTTTTGATAAAGCGGGCGGCCAGATCCTTTGCCTTCTCCTCCCAGATGGCGGCGTCGGCGTAGGTGTCGCGGGGATCCAGGATGGTGGGATCCACGCCGGGCAGAGAGGTGGGCACCTCGAAATCGAAGTAGGGGATCTTCTTGGTCTCGGCCTTCAGGATGGAGCCGTCCAGGATGGCGTCGATGATGCCACGGGTGTCCTTAATGGAGATGCGCTTGCCGCTGCCGTTCCAGCCGGTGTTGACCAGATAGGCCTTGGCGCCGGACTTCTCCATCTTCTTGACCAGCTCCTCGCCGTACTTGGTGGGGTGCAGCTCCAGGAAGGCGGCGCCGAAGCAGGCGGAGAAGGTGGGGGTGGGCTCGGTGATGCCGCGCTCGGTGCCCGCCAGCTTAGAGGTAAAGCCGGACAGGAAGTAGTACTGGGTCTGCTCGGGGGTCAGAATGGACACGGGGGGCAGCACGCCGAAGGCGTCGGCGGACAGGAAGATCACGTTCTGAGCGTCGGGGCCCTTGGACACGGGGCGCACGATCTTCTCGATGTGGTCGATGGGGTAGGACACGCGGGTGTTCTCGGTGACCGAGCCGTCGGCGAAGTCGCACTTACCGTTCTCGTCTACGGTGACGTTCTCCAGCAGAGCGTTGCGCTTGATGGCGTTGTAGATGTCCGGCTCGGAGTCGGGATCCAGGTTGATCACCTTGGCGTAGCAGCCGCCCTCGAAGTTGAAAACGCCCTCGTCATCCCAGCCGTGCTCGTCATCGCCGATGAGCAGACGCTTGGGGTCGGTGGACAGGGTGGTCTTGCCGGTGCCGGACAGACCGAAGAACAGGGCGGTGTTCTCGCCGTTCATATCGGTGTTGGCGGAGCAGTGCATGGAGGCCATACCGTTCAGGGGCAGGTAGTAGTTCATCATGGAGAACATACCCTTTTTCATCTCACCGCCGTACCAGGTGTTCAGGATCACCTGCTCCTTGGAGGTCAGGTTGAAGATGGCGGCGGTCTCGGAGTTCAGACCCAGCTCCTTATAGTTGGCGACCTTGGCCTTGGCGGCGTTGTAGGATACGAAGTCGGGCTCGAAGTTCTCCAGCTCCTCGGCGGTGGGGGCGATGAACATATTCTTGACAAAGTGAGCCTGCCAGGCCACCTCCATAATGAAGCGGATGGCCATGCGGCTGTCCTTGTTGGTGCCGCAGAATACGTCCATCACGTACAGCTTTTTGTTGCTCAGCTGCTCCACAGCCAGACGCTTGCACTCGTCCCAGGCCTCCTGGGAGGCGGGCTTGTTATCGTTGGCGTACTCCTCGCTGGTCCACCACACGGTGTCCTTGGAGGTGTCGTCCATGACGATGAACTTATCCTTGGGGGAGCGACCGGTATAGATGCCGGTCATCACGTTGACAGCGCCCAGCTCGGTGAGCTGACCCTTCTCGAAGCCCTCCAGAGAGGGATCCATCTCGGCCTCGAACAGCTCCTCATAGGAGGGGTTGTAGACGATTTCCTTGACGCCGGTGATGCCGTATTTTTTCAGATCGATCATAGTGCATTCTCCTTCTTGGGAAATTTTATTCGAAATCAAAATCAGTATACCATATTTATGGGAGAAAATCAATTGTTGTTTTTGAATATTTTGTTACAATTCTCGTCTGTATTTTGGATATTATTAATCTGATTATTATGATTCTGTGACTGGGTTTTATGAATTGACTCGTTGCTTATAAACGACGACAAAACATCCCGCCGATAGCGCGACACCCCAAGGCCCCCTCTGACGAGGGGGCTGTCAAAAATCTTTGATTTTTGACTGGGGGAGAGAAATGTGCAAGCATCTCTCCCTCCGTCTTTTGCTTCGCAAAATCCACCTCCCTCGTCAGAGGGAGGCAAACGAACATCCCGCCGATTTTTCGGCGGAGATGTAGGGGCGGTCATCGACCGCCCGCGGGCGAACACAGTTCGCCCCTACGGCTTCTTTCCAAGGATACAAAAATCCCCGTGGATTGCTCCACGGGGATTTTTTATGCGCTATAAATCTGATGGTTCAGATTAGCCCTTGATAGCAGCCTGAGCGGCGGCCAGACGGGCGATCGGCACGCGGAAGGGAGAGCAGGACACATAGTCCAGGCCAATCTTGTGGCAGAACTCGACGGACACGGGGTCGCCGCCATGCTCACCGCAGATACCGCAGTGGATGGAGGGACGGACAGCCTTACCCTTGGTCACGGCCATCTCCATCAGCTGACCAACACCGGTCTGATCCAGCTTAGCGAAGGGATCGTTCTCGTAGATCTTGGTGTCGTAGTAAGCGGACAGGAACTTACCGGCGTCGTCACGGGAGAAGCCGAAGGTCATCTGGGTCAGGTCGTTGGTACCGAAGCAGAAGAACTCAGCCTCAGAGGCGATGGCGTCGGCGGTCAGGCAGGCACGGGGGATCTCCATCATGGTACCGACCTCGTACTTCAGCTCCACGCCGGCAGCGGCGATCTCAGCGTCAGCGGTGGCAACCACAACGTTCTTAACGTACTTCAGCTCCTTAACCTCGCCGGTCAGGGGAATCATAATCTCGGGAACGATGTTCCAATCGGGATGATTCTTCTTGACGTTGATAGCGGCGCGGATAACGGCAGAGGTCTGCATCTTGGCGATCTCGGGATAGGTGACAGCCAGACGGCAGCCACGGTGACCCATCATGGGGTTGAACTCGTGCAGAGAAGCGATCAGAGCCTTGATATCGGCAACGGTCTTACCCTGAGCAGCGGCCAGAGCAGCGATGTCGGCCTCCTCAGTGGGAACGAACTCGTGCAGAGGGGGATCCAGGAAGCGGATGCAAACGGGGTTGCCCTCCAGAGCCTCGTACAGCTTCTCGAAGTCACCCTGCTGATAGGGCAGGATCTTCTCCAGAGCGGCCTCGCGCTCCTCAACGGTGTCGGCGCAGATCATCTCGCGGAAAGCGGCGATACGATCGGCCTCGAAGAACATATGCTCAGTACGGCACAGACCGATACCCTCGGCGCCCAGCTCACGAGCCTTCTTAGCGTCGGCGGGGGTGTCAGCGTTGGTACGAACCTTCAGGGTGCGGAACTCATCAGCCCAAGTCATGATGCGGCCGAACTCGCCGGCGATCTCAGCGTCAACGGTGGGGATGATGCCGTCGTAGATGTTACCGGTGGAACCGTCGATGGAGATGTAATCGCCCTCAACGTAGGTCTTGCCGGCCAGAGTGAACTGCTTGTTCTCCTCGTCCATCTTGATGTCACCGCAACCGGACACGCAGCAGGTACCCATACCACGGGCCACAACGGCGGCGTGGGAGGTCATACCGCCACGGACGGTCAGAATGCCCTGAGAAGCCTTCATACCGGTGATATCCTCAGGAGAGGTCTCCAGACGAACCAGAATAACCTTCTCGCCGCGCTCGTTCCAAGCCTCGGCGTCCTCAGCGGTGAACACGACCTTACCGCAAGCAGCGCCGGGAGAAGCGCCCAGACCCTTACCGGCGGGGGTAGCGGCCTTCAGAGCCTTCTGGTCGAACTGGGGATGCAGCAGGGTATCCAGGTTACGGGGATCGATCATAGCCACAGCCTGCTTCTTGTCGATCATGCCCTCGTCCACCAGGTCGCAGGCGATCTTCAGAGCGGCCTTAGCGGTACGCTTACCGTTACGGGTCTGCAGCATATACAGCTTGCCGTCCTCGACGGTGAACTCCATATCCTGCATATCGCGGTAGTGGTCCTCCAGAATGGCGCAGACCTCGTTGAACTGCTTAAAGGCCTCGGGGAACTTCTCAGCCATCTCGGCGATGGGCATGGGAGTACGAACGCCGGCCACCACGTCTTCGCCCTGAGCGTTGGTCAGGAACTCGCCCATCAGACCGGGCTCGCCGGTGGCGGGGTCACGGGTGAAAGCAACGCCGGTACCGCAGTTGTCGCCCATGTTACCAAAGGCCATCATCTGCACGTTAACGGCAGTACCCCAGGAATAGGGGATATCGTTGTCACGGCGGTAAACGTTAGCACGGGGGTTGTCCCAGGAACGGAACACGGCCTCGACGGCGCCCATCAGCTGCTCCTTGGGATCGGTGGGGAAGTCAGAGCCGATCTTGTTCTTGTACTCGGCCTTGAACTGGCAAGCCAGCTCCTTCAGGTCCTCGGCGGTCAGGTCGACGTCCTGAGTGACACCCTTCTTCTCCTTCATCTCGTCGATGAGCTCCTCGAAGTACTTCTTACCGACCTCCATAACGACGTCGGAGTACATCTGGATGAAACGGCGATAGCAGTCGTAAGCCCAACGAGCGTTGCCGGACTTGGCAGCCATGGTCTCGACCACTTCCTCGTTCAGACCCAGGTTCAGGATGGTGTCCATCATACCGGGCATGGAAGCGCGGGCACCGGAACGAACGGAAACCAGCAGGGGGTTCTCCAGATCGCCGAACTTCTTGCCGGTGATACCCTCCATCTTGTCGATGTGCTCCATGATCTGAGCTTTGATCTCATCGTTGATCTTGCGGCCGTCCTCATAGTACTGGGTGCAGGCCTCGGTGGAAACGGTGAAACCCTGGGGAACGGGCAGACCGATCTTGGTCATCTCGGCCAGGTTGGCGCCCTTACCGCCCAGCAGCTCGCGCATGCTGGCGTCGCCTTCGCTGAACAGGTAGACATACTTGTGACTCATGTTTTTTACCTCCAACAAAATTTTTCAGATTTTTCTTTGCGTTCGGGGCAGGGCGTTCGAGGTTTTACCCGTCCTGCCCATCGCGTCCGCAAAGCCGCTTAATATTATAACAGAAGTATTTCAATATTTCCACTACTTTTTTTATTTTTTTACAAATACTACGAATTGTGCATTTTTTAACATTTTTGGGAATGGTTTTCGGTCAATATTGATAATTTTTAGGGGGAAAGGAGGGGGCAGAGGGGATGAGAAATGAGTGATGAGGAGTGAGGAATGAGCAATGACAGTGGGTGGTAGAAGCCGTAGGGGCGTTCTTTGAACGCCTGCGGGCGAACACAGTTCGCCCCTACGGTGTGGTGACGAGGTTGGATAGGAATGGGCTCCCTCTTTGAGGGAGCTGTCACGGCGAAGCCGTGACTGAGGGAGTTTGCGCGTTTTACTC
>JAFSFH010000015.1 GCA_017435305.1 Clostridia bacterium | reverse complement strand
GGAAGCACCGGCATTCTTAACGTACCAGGTGTACTTCAGTCCGTCACCGCTGGCCTTGACGGTGGCCTTGGCGGTGGCGCCGTACGCCGTGTAGCTGGTCTTGGGCTGGGTGGTGATCTTCAGCGCAGCCGCCGATACCGACAGCGGCAGGACACTCACCAGCATCAACAGCGCCAGCAGAACACTCAACAGTTTCGTGCAACGTTTCATACAAATTCCTCCTTTATTAAAACGCGCGTGGTATATTTCTACACCATAATTATAAATCACCCCTGCTTTTCTTTCTATCACCCCTGAGGGGTGAAAATGGTGAAAGCAGGGGTGAAGGAGGGGTGAATTTTTGCAAAAAGTAAAAAGCCTGTGGCTCACGCCACAGGCTTTTTGGTGATTATTACACCAGTTCATACAGTTCGTCCCGATTACTGACTCCCAGCTTTTTATAGAGATTACGGGTGTAGGTCTTGACGGTGTTCTCCGACAGATTCAGCTCCTCGGCAATATCCTTGCGCTTTTTATTGTCCAGAATGGCGCGCAGAACCTCCTCCTCACGGGGGTGGAGGGTGACCCCCTCCGGCAGGCGCTCCATCAGCACCGCCGCCCGATCCTCCTGCACCAGGGTGGACACGTGGACGTAGTCCTGCATCATCCAATACAGGCCCAGCAAGACCACCTCGCTGAACAGATAGGAAACCGCCAGGAATTCAAAATCCCATTCGATGAATTTCTCCACCAGCCAAAAGGCGATATTACCCAATACGATACCCGCCATCAGCACCGCATATTTGTACGAATCTATCTGCCGTACCCTCACTGAGCGAACGATCGCTGCAATCATCGCCACAAAGTATCCGGCGAGATACAGGGCGTACACGTTGTGGAGGGGGCCGTACACCTTGATCAGACCGTCCGCCGCGGTAAAGCCGGTGGCGGCATAGTCGTAATACCAAGGACTGCACACGACGGCAAACATCACCAACGCCAAGGCGGTCAGCGCGATGGGCAACCATCGCCGATAGGCGCACCCGCACAGCTGCAGGATCACCATATACATACACAGCGAGAGGAACACCGAGCCCAGATACACCACACCGTTGGCAACCAGCGCAAAGGTCTTGGTCTGCGCCAGGGACAGCAGCAGATAGCCCAGATTGATCACCGGCACACAGCAGAACAGAAACAGCATCCAGGGCTGTTTCTTCTTCACCAGCACAACGTACGCTATCAACAGCAACAGCGCCACGGTGGCGGTGATTGAGTACACGACCGACATCGGGTTCCCTCCCCTCTCCGATAATGATAACAACAATATACCATATTAACCGACAGAAATCAAGAGATGGCTTTTAATCATTTTTTTGATAGCGTCGCGGCGCATGACACCGCCATGGTTTTCACTTACAAGAAAAATCCCCCGGCTAAGCCGGGGGTTTTCCATATGCGGGCAAAGCCCTATGTTACTGGCAACACACAAGTGTGTGTGAAGCAACTGACACTTGCATACGAACAACCGCACAAAACCAAGGCCCCCTTGCCTAAAGGGGGCTGTCCGAGTGAATGCGAGGACTGGGGGATTCTTATAAAAAGAACATAAATTTTGACAATCCCTCCGTCATTTGCTTCGCAAATGCCACCTCCCTTTACACAAGGGAGGCTATGGAACGCTGAAAGCTATACGGAACCCCGGGCACAGCCGGGGGTTCACTTACAAGAAAACCACCCCGCGGGAGTATTCCGCGGGGTGGTGTTAGGCATTAAGCGAAGTTATTGTACGAGGCGGTGCGGGTCTCACCGTAGACGGTGCGCTGCACGCCGTCCACCTCTATGACAAAATAGGGAGTGGACGTGATCGGAACGTCGTATTTGTCGGTGGGAATCTCAATGACGCGCACCGCGTAGGCGATGGCATCCTCCGCCCAATCGCACAGGTAGACGCAGGGGACGTCGACGGTGCTCTTGCTGTTGGAGACGATAGCGCCCATGGCAACCAGCTTATAGCCGTGGATGGTGGCGTTATCGTAGATGGCGGTGGTGCGGTCGACGGTCATACCCAGAATATCCATGCTGAACTTAAAGGCCAGACCGCTGACGTCCTCGGACACGGAGTTGCCGCCGAAGTCCACGGGCGTTTCAGCCATCTCGCGGACGGCGCCGCACTCGTTGCAGTCCACGTCAAACTCGTGGTCGTAGACGTGGTCGGCGGGGGTGCGACCGGCGCCGCAGCCGTTGCAGGCGGCGTCGCAGGCGTTATCGTAGGTGTGGGGCGCCACGCGCAGGTCGCCGCAGCCGTTGCAGTCCACGTCGCAGTTATCGTCGTAGGTGTGCTCGTGACAGTGCCAGGTGGCGTCGAGCAGAGGGTCGTTGGAGGTGTCGATGGTCATATTGGCACGATCCTCCTCGGTACCGCCGTAATACACGTCGGTCAATGCAGAACAATTATAAAAAGCATAACTACCAATGGAAGTGACGCCCTCTGGCATCGTAACCGTGGTTAGTGAAGAACAGCCGTTAAAAGCATGCCTGCCAATAGAGGTCACACTGACCGGAATTGTAATGGAAGGCAGCTTTGTACATCCGTCAAAAGCACCGTATTCAATAGAAGTAACGCCCTCCGGAATTGTAATGGAGGTTAGTGAAGAACAGTCGTCAAAAACATATGCTTCAATAGAGGTAACGCCGTCCGGAATCGTGACCGCGGTTAACTTATAACAGTTTTCAAAAGCACTATGACCAATAGAAGTAGCACTGTTCGGAATTGTGACCGAGGTTAGTGAAGAACAGCCGTAAAAAGCACTATTACCAATAGAAGTAACACTGTTCGGAATTGTGACCGAGGTCAGCTCTTTACAGTCCTTAAAAGCACCGCTCCCAATGGAGGTGACTATGCTGGGAATGGTATAGGAAGTTCCGGACTTCTTAGCGGGATATTGAATCAAGGTGGTCTGATCCTTATTAAACAGGACGCCGTCAGCAGAACTATAACTGCTATTCAGAGGATCAACATCAATTGAGGTCAGCTCTTCGCAATACTCAAAAACGCCGTCTCCGATGGAGGTAACACCCTTTGGAATCGTAATTGTTTCCAGATTATCGCAATAATAAAAAGCAGAATCGCCGATGGAGGTAACACTATCCGGAATCGTGATAGAGGTCAGGCCTTGACATGCATAGAAAGTACTGTTTCCAATGGCGGTAACACCCTCCGGAATCGTAATCCTTTCCAGCTTGAAGCACTCGCTAAATGCACTGTTTCCAATAGAGACAACACTGCCTGGAATCGTAACTCCAACCATTTCATAGCAAGATCCAAAAGCATACCGTCCAATAGAGGTAACGCTGTCCGCAATCGTAACCCAGGTCAGCGATGAACAACTAGAGAAAGCTTCATCGCCGATGGTGGTGACGGGGTAGCCGTCAATAGTAGCGGGGATGGTCAGCTCAGCGGGCAGCTCGTCGGTATAGCCGGTGATGGTTACCTCGCCGTCTACGATCTCATACAGCAGACCGGCAGGAGGCGCATAATGCCAGGTGGCGTTGAGGATAGGGTCGTTATACGAACCAATGGTCATATTGGCGCGATCCGCCTCGGTACCGCCGTAATACACGTCGGTCAGCGCAGAACAGCCGTAAAAAGCATAACTACCAATGGAAGTGACGCCCTCCAGAATGGTCACCGATGTCAGGCTGTCGCAAGATTTAAACGCAGACTTACCAATGCTGGTGACGCTGTCAGGAATGGTCACCGATGTCAGGCTGGTGCAATCGTAAAACGCATAATCACCAATGCTGGTGACGCTGTCCGGAATGGTCACCGATGTCAGGCTGTCGCAAGAGGAAAACGCAGAATTACTAATACTGGTGACGCTGTCCGGAATGGTCACCGATGTCAGGCTGTCGCAAGAGGAAAACGCAGAATCACCAATGCTGGTGACGCTGTCAGGGATGGTCACCGAGGTCAGGCTGTCGCAATAGGAAAACGCATATTCCCCAATGCTGGTGACGCTGTCCGGAATGGTCACCGATGTCAGGCTGTCGCAAGAGTAAAACGCAGAATTACCGATGCTGGTGACGCTGTCCGGAATGGTCACCGATGTCAGGCTGTCGCACTCTTTAAACGCAGACTCACCAATACTGGTGACGCTGTCAGGAATGGTCACCGATGTCAGTCTGGTGCAATTGTAAAACGCAGAATTACCGATGCTGGTGACGCTGTCCGGAATGGTCACCGATGTCAGGCTGTCGCACTCTTTAAACGCAGACTCACCAATACTGGTGACGCTGTCAGGAATGGTCACCGATGTCAGTGAAGAACAGCCGCCAAAAGCATGATCATCAATGAAAGTAACACCCTCCGGGATCGTAACCGAAATCAACTTGGAGCAGCCGTAAAAAGTACAGTATTTAATAGAAGTAACACCCACCGGAATCGTGATGGTAGTCAACGAAGAACAACTGTAAAATGCATATATTCCAATAGAGGTAACACTGTCCGGAATCGTGACTGAGGTCAGCGAAGTGAAACCGCAAAAAGCCCTGCTACCAATAGAGGTAACACTATCCGGAATCGTAAGCGAGGTCAGCGAAGAGCAACCTTGAAAAGCATACTCGCCAAAAGAGGTAACACTGTTTGGAATCGTATAGGAAGTTCCGGCCTTCCTAGCGGGATATCGAATCAAAGTGGTCTGAGCCTTATTGAACAGGACGCCGTCAGCGGAACAATATTCGCTGTTCTGAGAATCGACGTCAATCGCAGCTAGCGCAGAGCAGCCCTCAAAAACACTGGATCCCAAAAAAGTAACACTGTCCGGAATCGTAACTGAGGTCAACGAAGAGCAATCTTCAAAAGCGCCACCTCCAATATACGTAACACTGTCAGAAATGGTAACCGAGGTTAGCGAAGAACAACTGCTAAAAGCATAAACTTCGATAGAGGCAACACTGTCCGGAATCGTAATTGAGGTCAGCGAAGAGCAACGATAAAAAGCATATCTTCCAATAGCAGTGACAGGAGATCCCTCAATGGTGGACGGAATCGTCAAATGCCCGGAGGCGGATGTGCTGCAATCGGTGATGGTCACCTTGGCGTCGGAAACTGTGTAGGTTAAATCCCCATACGTTGCCGCGGATACGTTCACCGCGCCAAGCGGGATGGCGGCGGCCAGCAGCAGAACTGCCAGCAGAACGGACAGACATTTTCTCATAAAAAGCACACTCCTTTAAAATAGTTACCCTAATTGTACCACTCATCCGCCGCAAAAGTCTTATGCTCACAGCATAGTTGCAATATTTTGTCGAATGTGGTATGCTGTAAGCAAAGTGTTTGAGAGGATGAAGACGATGAAAAAGGATACCGCCAAAATCGTGGAGGAGCTGGGTCTGTGCGACGATTTTAAGACCTTTTATGACGAAAACCGCGACTATATGGTCACCTCCACGCTGGTGGAGATGCTGAGCAGCCTGCAGCAGAAAAAGGGACTGCGAAAGTCCGATATCATCCGCCGCGCGGAGCTCAGCGAGGTCTACGCCTATCAGATATTCTCCGGCAACCGCCACCCCGAGCGCAAAAAACTGCTGTGTATGGCCATCGGGCTCACCCTCAATCTGGAGGAGACCCAGAACCTGCTGAAATGCGCCGGCTATCCGCCGCTGTACGTGAAGCTGCCCTTTGACAGCGTGGTGATGTACGGCATCTGCAAGCAGCTGTCGGTCATTGAGATCAACGAGATGCTATTCCAAAACGATTTAGAAACCCTGGGGTAATGATGTTATGAAAACCTGTCCGAACTGCGGAGCAGAGCTGCGGGATACCGCCCGCTTCTGCCCCGCCTGTATGACCTCGCTGGTGAATAAGCGGGTCATCCGCACGCCGAAATACGCGTTGCAACGGTGGCTGTCTGTGGCGGCCGCCGTTTTCGTGCTGCTGGCGGCGGTGGGTGCGGTATGGACCCTGCACGGGCAGCAACAGCAGCCCGCGCCCCTACCGGACCTGTCCACCGGTCCCTCCGACACCACCACCACCACCAACGAGACATCCCCCACCGAGGGGAGCACCGACGGATCCACGCCGGTGTCCACAGGCACCCGCGACCGATTCGATACCACCACCGCCCCCGTGGCGGGATCCCGTCCGGGGAACATTTTCGTACCCTTCCCCGTCACCTCCAAGCAACCCCCGACCACCACCACCTCGCGGACGCGGACGCCATACATCCCCCCCACCACCACGATCATCACAAAAGAGACCGTCAAAACCTCCACCACGAAAAGGACTACCACAACCAAGCCCTACTGGATCAACGGCACCCCCTCCTTGCTCACCGAGGACGGTCTGCCCATCGCCGAGCTCACATGGAGGACGTATAACATATTCCCCGACTATTATAACCTCAACCGCCACGTGGACGGTAAGCAGATTCATCTCCAGCATTCGGCCACAGGCGTTCCGCTGTCCAACTGCCTCGTCACGCGCTGCTACAGTATAGATATTGCTCCCAACGGCATCTATCGCGTACCCGCCGCCGTCAAGGGTAAGCCGGTAGCCGTGGTGAATTTCAATCGTTCATTCGCCGATCCGGAGGTCGCGGCCACCGTCAAACGCATCTATCTGCCACCGGACGTGATTATGGTGACAGGCGACCTGACGGAATGCACCAATCTGCAGGAACTGTGGATATTGTCCGACCAGTGCTATTTCTACCCCGAAAGCCTGCCGAAAAACCGAGCCAACTTAACCATTCACGCACCATCGGGTTTTAATCCGCTGTATTACTACACCGCCGATCAGACCGGCACCCTCGCCGACGCGTGCAACGATATCTACCACACCAAGTATGCGTATTTCTCCAAAGATGACCCCAAAATCCGGGCACTATACGGCGGAGGTGAATCATGACACAGAAAGAATATTTAGACGCTCTGCTGGAGCAGTATCACCTCGTCCACGTGATGTCGGATAAAAACGGCTGCCGTGTGCTGCACCTGCGGCATAAGGCGCTGAGACTGGATCTGGTGGTGCGCCAGCTGACGTATCCCGTGGGGGCGTATACCGCCCTGTGCGGGGTTATCTGCACCAACCTGCCGCAGATCTTCGACGTGGTCGACAACGACGACGGGCAGACCGTGCTGGAGGAGTACATCGACGGCTTCACCGTAGCGACGCTGGCGGAGAGCGGGCGCATCCGCTATCGCCAGGCGAAGAAGATCCTGCAGGGGGTGTGCCACGCCCTCACCGTCCTGCACCAATGCGGCTACGTCCATCGGGACGTCAAGCCGGAGAACGTGGTGATGCGCCCCAACGGGCAGGCGGTGCTGGTGGATCTGAACATCAGCCGCCAGGTGACCACCGTGCGGCGGGACACCCAGATCATGGGCACGGTAGGCTATGCCTCCCCCGAGCAGATGGGGCTGGCGCAGAGCGATGCCCGCACCGACGTGTACGCCTGCGGCGTGCTGCTGAACGTGATGATCACCGGCAAGCACCCCAGTTATCAGCTGGCGCGGGGGCGGACCGGACTCATCGTCCGCCGCTGCACCGCCGTCAACCCCGACGACCGCTATCAGACCGCCCGCCGTCTGGCTATGATGCTGTAAGCCAATATGGGGATAAGAGAAACCCAAAATGAGTGCATTGCAGGGCTTTCCGATTCTTGGTATAATGAGGATAGTATCTTACCTACCATTCTGAGAAAGGTGGAAACGATTATGTGCAAGCACACTGAAAAAGCAAAGGAATATCAACAGTTTTACCGCCGTCAGCTGCTGGAGAACGTGGTTCCCTTCTGGCTGAACAGCGATCTGGTGGACGACACCTACGGCGGCTATATCTCCTCTGTGGACCGTGAGGGTCGCTGCTATAACGACGATAAGTCCGTGTGGTTCCAGGGTCGCTGCCTGTGGACCTTCTCGGCGCTGTGCAACCAGTACGGCATCTCCCCCGCCTGGCAGGAGGCCGCCGACGCCGGCAAGCCTTTCCTGGAGCAGTACTGCACCGACGAGGACGGTCGTATGTACTTCACCGTCACCCGTGAGGGCAAGCCTCTGCGCAAGCGCCGCTATATGTTCTCCGAGAGCTTCTACGTTATCTCTATGGCGGAGTACGGTCTCGCCTTCGGCGACGCCGACGCCATCGCCAAGGCGGAGGCATGCTACGAGAAGATGCTGGCTATGTACCGCGACCCCGCCGCCGACCCCTTTAAGATCACCCCCAAGGGCTACGCCGAGACCCGCAACGAGCGCTCTGCCGCCGTGCCCATGGTGCTGGTGTCCGCCGCCCAGACCCTGCGCCGCTGTGACCCCGCCAAGGCGGAGTATTACACCGAGATCGCCCAGCAAATGGCGGACGACATCCTCACCTATCACTATCGTCCTGAGCTGAAGGCGACGCTGGAGAACGTCCTGCCCGACGGCAGCCACATCGACAACCCCGCCGGACGCACCATCAACCCCGGTCACTCCAGCGAGAACGCCTGGTTCCTGATGAGCCAGGCCGCCTATACCGGCGACAAGGAGCTGCTGCAGAAGGCACTCAATATGTTCGACTGGGCCTTTGAGCGCGGCTGGGACAAGGAGCACGGCGGTATGCTGTACTTCGTGGACGTGGACGGTCGCCCCTGCGAGCAGCTGGAATGGGATATGAAGCTGTGGTGGGTGCACAACGAGGTGCTGATTGCCTCGCTGATGGCCTACGGTATGACCGGCGACGAGAAATACTGGGAGCGCTTTGAGCTGGTGCACCGGTACGCCTTCTCCCACTTCGCGGACGAGGAGCACGGCGAGTGGTACGGCTATCTCCACCGCGACGGCACCGTATCCCACACCCAGAAGGGTTCTATGTGGAAGGGTCCCTATCACCTGCCCCGCTGCCTGATGCTGTGCGATCGCCTGCTGGGTCTGATCGCCGAGGGCAAGGAGATGCAGCCCCTGCTGTAAGCCTACACAATTCTATGAATGATATAAAAAGAGCCTGTCTTGCGACAGGCTCTTTTTTATGTTTCTTTTAATCGGTCAGTCCGCGTCGTGCCCGCTGGTACTTGTAGAATTCCTCATACAGCACCTCGGTCTCGGGACCGCCCAGGTGTTTCTCATTCTTACCGGGCTCGTTGAGCATACCCGTGTACTGATAACCGTAGATCTGCTCCAGCATCTCGTAATCGTGGATCTCCTTAAGCAGCGCGGGGAAATCCTTGGGTACCAGTGCGCCGTTATCAAAGGGGAAGCGGAAGATCTCCATATCCACCCAGAAGTGGACGTCCCACTTGTTACACATCTCGGTGATCTGGGGGATGTTGTTCTCGCTGCGGGCAAAGGCAAAGGGAATCAGAATGTCCAGATTCTCCATAATGCCCTGCCACTCATCCTGATACAGGTGCATATCGATGTTATTGGGCGCCAGCGCCACCGGCTTGGTGGGAGCCAGCATGTGGGCATAGGCGGAGAACTCGCGGAAGAAATTCCGGATGTCCTTATAGTTCTCATCGGGAACGGGATCGTAGCCGTGGTACAGGGCACCCATGATCTCCTCGGATACGTAGAATCCGTAGAAGGAAGGATGGTGACCGTAGCGCTCGAACAGCTCCGCCGCCACCCGCTTATGCCAGATCAGGGACTCGGGGGAGAAATCAAACCACGCGTACAGACCCACGCCGGGGAACACCGCCATACCGCACTCATCCGCGGCGGACAGAATCGCCTCCAGGGGATCCTTCTCCAGCATACCGGGACGGCGGGGCGCCAGCTTACTGTCGTAAAAGGCGACGCCGTCATAGGTGTCCGCAGTCATATCGTGCTGATTCACGTAATACACGCTGTCAAACACGTTCTGAATCAGAACAGTGGTGATGCCCAGTTTATGCATCGAGAATACGTGCTGACGCCAATCCTCGTCGGTCATCATCTCCAGACCGTCCTTAAAACAGCGGGACTCGGTAGGACTCCAGTGACGGATGCTGATCCAGCAGCCATCCAGCAGGCAGGTGGAGTGCACCTCCGACTGAACGATCTCATAGGGCTGGCGGAGGACCTCCGCCGTCTCACCCTGATCGCTCACAAAGGTCAGCTCCCACTCAAATTGCCCCACCAGACCCTCTGTACAGGGATACACCTTTACAAGCTCTAACGCGGGCTTTAACTCATAGCTACCAACCTCCATGCGACCGCCGTCCGGAAGGACAGCCGCCACACGAACCTGCCGACAACCCTCTGCCGCCAGACGGAACTCCACCCGACCGTTTGTGGATATGCGGCGGGATGGCACCGGTGTGAAATAGCACTGTGTGGTCATAGAGCAGAATCGTCCTTTCAAAGCAGATCGTTAGCGTCGTCAATCATCTTCTGGTAGTTGGTCTCATACTCGGCGATCACCTTGTTGATATCGTCGCCCTGACGGACGTAATACAGCAGATAGAAGGCGCCGAAACCGTCATCCAGCACACCGTCGGTGTAGGAGGGCATATACAGATTCTTAGCCAGCTCGTCGTACAGCTCCTTGCTGCCGGGCTGCAGCAGGTCGGTCTTGGCCTGCTCGTCGGCGTGCTGATACTTACCGATCAGGTCGATCAGCAGACCGGCGGTATAGGGAGCATCGGTACCGCTGGCAATGGCAAAGCCGCTGGAATCGCCGAAGTTCTTTTTCTCGGTATTGTTGGGACCCACCGGGAAGGGAGCCACACCGATGTCCAGGGAGATGGTGCCGTCATTCTTCAGACCGGCAAAGGTGGCCTCCTCATAGGCGTAGGCGCCGTGGAACACAGCACGACCCTTCAGGAACTTGTTCTGACCGGTGACGTAGCCGCCGCCGCAGATCTTGTTGGTGTAGAAGATGTCCTGCACCAGCTCCAGGGTCTTGCGGGTCTCGGGGGACTTGATGTTCAGCTTATACTGACCGTCCTCAAAGTCCACCACGCGGCAGGCATTGGAGGCCTGGAACACCTCGTCGAACATATTCTCCAGACCAACCACGTTGCCCTCTTCGTCATAGCACTCGCGGCAGATCTCCACAAACTTATCCCAGGTCCAGTTACCCTCTTTGTACAGCTCCATGGGATAATCCGCAGAATAGCCGTTGTTGATCAGCAGATCGCGGTTGTAATAGATCACGTAGGGGGTAGCGGTCACGTGGGCGGCATAGTACTTGCCGTCAAACTTCAGGAAGGAATCCATCACGGGGATCTGGTGCCAGGGCTGGTTCAGATCCACGTAATCGTTGACCGCCAGCATATAGCCCTTCAGATACATATTCAGATACTGCTCATCGTTGAGATAGAACACGTCGATGGGGTCGTTGGCCGCCACCTGTGCCGCCACCTTCTGGTTCCACAGCTGGTCGCCGGTGGTCTGCATCAGCACGACCTCTTTGCCGTACAGATTCTTCAGATCCTGAATAGCCTTGTAATAGGGGCTGTTCTGATCGGTGCCGTCATAGCCGATGGTGATAAAGCTGATGGTGTCGGGCTCCGCCAACACCTTGGCATCCCGCTCGGGATCGGATACGTCCGAACCGCCGGGAGCGCCGTTGCCCTCACCGCCGCCGGAATTGCCGCCGCAGGCACACAAACTAACCAGCAGCATAACGGAAATCAAAACTGCTAACCAACGTCTAACATTCTTATTCATTACGTTCGCTCCTTTATAGCATATTTTCAAGCCCATCAATCCGCCATCTGGAGGATGTCATAGGCAGCCATACAAACCTTTGCCGCGTCGGAATTGTACAGGGGATAGTTGTGACGCTTCATAGCAACTCTCTCGTATATCTCCATATACGTCTTAACGCGATCCACGTCACCCATCATCACCGCCGCCTGCGCGTTGGAACCCCAATAGAAGGTATCGGGGATGTTGTGATTCTCCCAATCGTAATAGCTGCAGAAGCTATTATACAGCGCCTTTGCCCGCGCATCGGTGGGCTGGATCAAGCCGAACACGATGGGGAACAGCTGTGCCGTGGCGGAGGGATAGAAATTGCTCCAGCTGAACTGGTAGGCCACCGAGCTGTCCGCACCGAGAGCGGGATGGTAGTAGCTACCGTTCCACATCTCTTTTTCGATCTTTTCGGCTACCTGCTTGGCGCCGTTCTTCAACTTATCGCGGGTGGCCTTGGAGCCGGCGCCGGCGGGTATCAGCACGTTGGTATACAGCTTTTCGCCGGCCAGCATACCCTCGTACACCTCACAGTTATCCATCAGATACTTGATGGCGTAGTCCGGCTTTGCCAGGGTCAGACCGTTCTTCATGGTGGCGAACATAGCATTCACGATCCGCTCGATCTCGGACTTGTGCGCCACGATGTACGCCTTATCCCCCGTCTTCTCCACGTATTTCTGCAGCACCATCAGGAAGGTGGCCGCATAGGAGTCGGTGGAATCGTAGGACTTTTTACCGCCGCTCATCAGGATCGCCTCGCCGGTGACCTTGCCGCTGCTGACGGTGACGTTATAGTCGTAGATGGTACCGTCCACGCCGTTATAGTCGGTCTTGGCGGTGTTCAGATGGCTGAAGTGCCAGTCCATATATTTCTTTACGTTGCCGGCATATTTGTTCGGCTGATTGAGCAGAGAGAGCGCCGCAAAATCCGAGAAATACGGAGTCACCTTAACGGTGCCGTTGGTGGTGGGGGTCATGGGCATAGCGCCGTTGCTCAACTGGATGGATGCCAGCCATGCATTCTCCGTATCCACAATGTTCTGGAAAAATGCCATTTCGCTATCCTCCAAATGAATGGTAGGTTTCGTGGGAGCGGTGGTCTTCTTCGTAGAGGAGGTGGTCTTCTTCGTGGACGAGGTGGTCTTTTTCGTCGACGAGGTGGTCTTACCGTCTACCGGCTTGGTTGTCTTACCGTCGTTCGGATTGCCGGTGCTGCCGGTGGGACGGACGGTGCTACCATCCTTATCGGTCTGGGTCGGGGTGTCCTCCCCTGCCCCGCCCGAGGTGGTGCTGTCCGAAGACTCACCCGAGGGCAACGTGGTGCTCTCGGTGGCGGAAACGTCCGGCTTAGAGCCGTCACCCTCGTTCGGTGCAGGCTCCGGCTTGTTGCAGGAGCACAGCAGAATGGAGATCGCTAACAAAATCAATAACAGTTTTTTCATCATCAATTACCCCACAATTCCGGTTCTTTCGATACCTTCTGTAAAATGTTTCTGTACCAACACGTAGATCGCCGTTATGGGCAGCACCACGATCAGGCAGGCTGCCGCCAGAATGGACGCCCGCAGGATCTTCAGGTCGGCGCTGATGGCCTGACCGGTCAGATACTGCATATTGGCATCCAATGTGGCACCCACCGAGGTGACCGCCACCGACAGCGGATAGTTGCCGTTGAGCAGAATGCCAAAGGTGGAAAAATCGTTGTAATACCATACCAACGACAGCACCGACACCGTCAGGATGGCGGACTTAACGTTGGGCACCATCACCCACAGGAAGGTCTGAAGAGGGTTACAGCCGTCGATGTAGGCCGCCTCCTCCAGCTCCTTGGGCATGGTGCGGAAGAACTGCCGAATGATGAATATGTACAGAGCGGAACGGATGCCCACGCCCAGCAGCGCCTGGATGTAGAACTGCCAGGTGGTGTTGATCAGCTTCAGCTCGGTCATCAGCACGTAGACGGGAATCATATAGCAGTCCGACGGCACGATGATATTGAACAGCAGCAGCGCAAACAGTATCGGCAGACCGGGCAGCTTAAACCGCGCAAAGCCGTAGGCGATAAACACGCAGGATATGACCTGCAGCACCACGCAGGGTAGCACCAGGGTCACGGTGTTCTTCAGCGCTTCGCCGTAATCCAGCAATTCAAAGGCTTTTTGGAAATTGAACCAGTTGAGGTTGCTGGGCAGCCACACCACCGTGGCGTCCAGCGTGTCGGATACCGACATAAAGGAGGAGGAGATCATAAACAGCAGCGGATAGAGGGTCACGTAGCCCACACCCAGCAGGAATGCGAAGCGAACCAGTCCGCCTCCGTATTTCAGCAGTCGTTTTTTATACAACAGTTTTCGTCTTGACCAGTCCATAGATGACCCTCCTTTCCGTATTATTCAGAGGAATAGAACGCTACGCGGGACATAATCCAGCTGACCAGTCCCACCACCGCCAGCACACACAGGCAATAGATCATACCCACCGTGGAGCTGTACGCGTAGTTATTATTGGTGTAATAGTTGGTAATGGTTTGTATAATGACGTTATCGTAATCGGTGAAGCCGTCGATCAGCGTGTAGATGATCACCACCACCAACGTCGGCGACATGGTGGGCAACGTGATCTTCCAGAATTTTTCCCACGCGGTGGCACCCTCCATCATCGCCACCTCATAGAAGCTGGCGGGGATGTTGTTCAGGGCGGCCAGCAGCAGCAATATCTGCACGCCGGACTTCCACATCAGGTCGAATATCTCGTTAATGATGGAGGTGATGCTCTCCAGGATCATCTCCGGCACGCCCAGATCCGCAAAGACCAGCGTCAGGTCCGGTGCCTGGAACAGATAGGTGCTGGTCTCGGCACCCACGGCGCCGTTCATCATCACCTGGTTCTCCAGAATGCTGATCACCGGACCGGAGGCGATGATCACCGGCAGGAAAAACACCGCGCGGGCCAAACCGCGCATAGGGAATTCCTGCCGCAGGACCAGTGCGATCATGGTGCTGAAGGTGATGATCAGCAGAGTGCTGGGGACGGTCTCGATCAAGGAGGTCAACAGATTTTCCTTAAAATAGGTATCGTCCACGAAGAAATGAATGTAGTTGGCAAAGCCCACGGGGATGGTCTCAAAGCCGTTGGGACCCAAATTCAGCTTGCTGAACGAATAGACGCCGGTCTGGATCATCGGCCAGACGAAAAACACGGCGATGCCGATCAGCCAGGGTGCCATAAACACCCATCCCCAGCGGGAGCGCTGTTTCTCCAGCGATCTCAGCGGGTTCTTCTTCATAGCTGTGTGCCTCCTTTCTGCAGAATCATTCGTTTTAATAGCCGCCGGTCAAATAGCCGTTGGCAGGGATCTTGCCCTCAGCGGCGGTATAGGCCGCGTCCGTATAGTTGACCAGCGCCCACGCGCCGTTGGCAAACTCGGTGCGATACACACCCTGTGCCAGCTGAGTGTGGGCGGTCACCGCCTGACCGCTGACCGCGGTCAGATAGGGGGTCAGCTGTGTATACTGCTCTGCCGCCTGATCCAGCCAATGGTCGGCGGTGATGTAGTTGTACTTCTCCCCCGCCGTATTCTTGAGGCGGGTGGTATTTCTCCAGCCGAGGGTGTAGGTCAGCCCGATGCCGCCCTCCACCGCCTGCAGCAGGCGGATATTGCCCTCGCCGTCGTTCACCGGCGGCACGCTCATATCCACCAGCCCGTGCAACGCTATGGCATAGAAGGGTACCGCCCGCTCCTCGCACAGGAATCGGCTGTGCTCCACGGGCACGCTCTGCACCGTGGCGGCATAGGGCAGCGCATAGGCGTTGGCGTCGCTGAACAGCAGTCCGTTCTCGGTCTCCTGCGCCACGCGGGAGATGGTCTGCTCCCATAGCGCCAGAGCCGTGCCCCGATCGATGGGATCGTCACCGAAATGGGAATAGATGGTGCTACCCATCCCGCACAGGGACAGATCGGTCATACCGATGGCGCTCTGCTTCTGATACGCCTTTGCCCACTTATCCGCCAGATCCGACAATTCGTCGGGGTTGAGCATAAACACCTTATCCCCATCGGTCTTGGGACGGTAGGTGCTCATAAAGAACTCCTGGCGGGTCAGCGGCTCCTTTTTAACGTTCTGAGCCGTAGAATACAGGGTGGAATACCCGGGCTGATTGTGCATCAGCTGGGTGAGATTCAAATCAAAGTACAGGGACACGCCCTCGGGCAGGCTGCTCAGCAGCTGTTTCAGCCCTCGCTTACCGCCCAGGCGGCTCTCGGCCTTCATATCCGTCGTCAGACGGCTTTCGGTGCCGTTTTTATACCAATACAGATAGTCCAGGGACAGGCGGTCCACACCGCGCTGCTGCAACGCTTCGATCAGCGACAGCATATCCTGATACGAGGTGACCGGCAGCACCCGATCCACCGGAATGCCCAGGATGCTCTCCTCGTTCATAACGCCGCCCACCACCTGCACCTGCAGGGGGGCGGAATCGGAGCAAACGGACATCCCCTTCTCCTCCATCAGATACTGACGGTAGGTGTTCGCCATGCCCACGTAATCCGCCGTCTGGGGCATACGGTACTCGATACCGAAGGACTCCAGCTGACAGCAGGCAGGCTCGAACATATTGGCCTGGGTGGACTCGAAGGTAGCCTGGCTCACGTCCACCAACAGCCGCTCGCGGTAGATGAACTCCGCGCGCACCGTGGTGAAGGGCGAGCGCTCGGTAGCAGCGTCCGCCGCCACGCGGGCGCGGGCATCGCCCATGGTGATGATGCCCAGCATCGAGGAGGTCATATCGGTGGAACCAAACACCGGCAACCGCGCGATCTGAGTGGGCGCCTCGCCGGAGGAGCGACCCACCGCCGCGTCCTCGCCGTATACACGCTGGCTGTAATTCGCCAGACCGTAATCAAAGGGGATGATCGCGCCGCTGCCATCCGGCACCAGCACGTAGCCCTCCGTCCCCGCCGAGCCGGCGCCGAAATTGGGCAGCGGCAAAATCTCGGTCAGCTTGATGGAGGGGGTGGACTCCTGAATGTCCGCCAGCGGAACCCGCGCACTCAGACCCTTTTCGGTCAGAGTCAGCTCCAGCGGCACCAAAAAGCCCTCGTTGGCAAAATGGAAATCGAAGCGCACGCCGTCCGTAATGGTCTTGGCGGCGAAGCTGCGACGGGACACGCAGGCGGTGGCACTGTTGACCTCGGTGATGTTGGAATCGCGGTCAGCGTACCGGATGTTCAGCATAGAGGACATAGACAGACGGGTGGCGTTCTTCAGCTCCTCCATCTTGTCCATTCCCTCGGGACGGCTGCTGACGGCGGCGCCGTCGGACTTACGCACCAGACGGATGGCGGGGTCTCTCAGGTTGGCGTACAGAGCATAGGTGTCATTCTGTGCCACCAGCTCCATAGCGTCCGTCTCCCCCACCTGCGCCGTGAAAGAGATCGGCGTCTTCTGTTCCTGTTCAGCCGCCTGTAGATCGCCGGTGCGGGACGCCATCGACAGCATAACCGCCACCAATGCGACCACCGACACGCCGGCAATGGCGCGGGGCAGGACGGATTTCCAATTGATCTGCATACCGATCTCCTCCTTTCACTCTCAATTACCGCATGCGGAATTCGCTATACAGGGTAGTAATAAACGAAATCAACTGCACCAGCAGGCTGTAGCCGATGGTAATCAGCAACAGCAGTAGGTAGATGCCCAGCACGGCACCGATCAGCATCATCACCGTCTTAAAGGCGGTGTACTGGTGCACCTCTCGGGTGGCCACAAACAGCTGGATAGCGGTCCAGCCGTACACGATCACCCACAAAACGCCCATAAAGGCGGATTCTTCCAAGGTTAGGATATGGGACAAGCCGGTGAGGATGATGCTGCATACGCTGAAGGTGATCAGCGAGTAGTTGGTGAAAATAAAGATCTCCTGCAGCTTGCCCTCGCCGTCCGCCAGCGTACTGACCGCCCAGTTGCACAGGACGAACAGCACCAGCAGACCCACGGTGGAGCCCAACACCAGCAGCACGTTGAAATTCTCCTTAACGCCGCTGCTGTAGTGGAAGGAGGTGAACTGCTCCCGCACCACACCGGCGAAGAAGAACAGCACCGTCGCCAGACAGGCCAGCAGCATAGAGCCCTTTTTGTCCACCTTCAATTCGTAATACGCCTTAAAGGGGTGGGCAATGCAGTGCAGCGGATATTTCCATTTGGTCACATGGATATCGTAGTCGTTCTTGCGATACTTCTCGGACAGATTCAGCGCCACCACGATGCCCAACAACAGCAGCACCACGCCGCCCAACAGCAAGGCGAAATGCTCACGCAGCCACAGGTCACGCACCTCGGCGAAGCAGGCGGAGTAGCTGGACTTATCGTTGCCCAGTTTATAATACTCCATAGCCTTTTCGTACTCGCCTGCCTCCTCATAGGCGGCACCCATACCCACGTTGGCCAATTCGTAGTAGGCGTCGGTCTTGAGCACGGCGGCCCAATACTCGCCCGCCTGCTCGTACAGACCCTCATTGTACAGCACGGTGGCCTTGCGCACGTTCTGGGCGAACAGCGTGGGGGACAGCACACAGACAGCGCCGCGCTCCTGATCCAGTACCAGGATCCGCTCGCCGCACAATTCCAGCGCTACGGGGCTCTTGAAATTGCCGTAGCTGTTTCCCTTACCGCCGAATGCGTACAGCAGATGGGCGGAGGAATCGTACTGGAGCAACCGATTATAGGTGTGGTCCAGCACCGTCACAAAACCGTCGTCGTCCGCTACCAGATCCACCAGAGAGGAGGTAACGGTGACGTTGTTCACCGAATCAAAATAGGTGTCCTGATCGCCGAACATACCGGGCTCGCCGTTATCGTCGTACAGAATGTTACCGCCCAGGGTGTTCAGCCGGCGCACCTGACCCGTTCCCGAGCCGTCGCCGCCCTTAAGCGTATAGATGAAATTCTGACTGTCAATGTCCATCCGAATGATGGAGGTGGGCACGTTTCGCTTTAAGCCTGCGGCGGCCTCGTCCGACAGGATGTTCTTCCACAACTGACGGATCAAAACCTCGGCGGTGACAGTCACCTGCTCCGAGCCGTAATAGCCCAGATACTCGTAGTTTTCATTGTATTGCAGGGCGCCGTTGTAGGCGCTGGAGGAAATCACGTAGATGATGCCTGCCGTATCCACCACCACGCTGGTGGGGGTATACTCAAAGGTGTCCTCCACCTTATCGGCGGGGGGTGCGTCCACGGTGGCGGTCACATCGCCGTCGGCGGTGGCCACGTAGACGGTGCGGGCATCCTTGTCCGCCACGTACAGCGTACCGTCCGCGGTCACGAACAAGCCCTGCGCCGCCTGGAAATCCAGCGGCTGTCCGTCCTTACGCAGGCGGATCTCCCGCAGGAATTTACCCGTTTCGTCCATCACCACCACGCGGTCGTTGCCGTCGTCCAGGATGTATACGTCCTTTTCGTCGGTGACGTACAGGTCGGTGGGCAAGTTCAGCGGCAGTCCGCCGTAGGTCTCCTCCCCCTCCCAAAAGTCCGTGGAGGTGTAGGGTTCGGACACCGACATAGCATTATCCCAGGAATCGTACACGTAGGAATGGGACGTGCCCTCGGCGGCGACGCCGATGCCGGAGCAGGCCAGAACCAAACACAACAGCAGGCATACGATTGTCTTCAATTGTTTCATTCCGGCCCCTCCTTTCAATTAGTCCTTCATACCGGATGTGGACATGGTTTCAATAACTTGATTCTGGCAGCAGATGAACAGCACCAGCGGCGGGATCATCAAAATCAGACCCATCACCGAGCCGACGCCGGAACGGGCGGTACCGCCCGCCACCACCTGCGACAGCAGAGAGGAGATCATCTTGATCTTCTCGTCGTAGATTAGGGTGGTGCTGATGGTAGCACCACTGGAATTCCAGATGGTCTGGAATGCAAAAATCATAACCGTCAGCCACGCGGGCTTGATATTGGGCATCACGATGCGGGAATAGACCTGGAACTCGCTGGCGCCGTCCACGCGGGCGGCCTCCAGCATCGCCTCGGGAATCTGCAGCATAAAGTTCTGCAGCAGATAGAGTCCCAGCGCCGACTGCACCTGCGGCATAATGTACGCCCAATAGGTGTTGATCATATGTAGCTTGGACATCACGATGTACTGGGGTATCAGCATCAGCGCCGTGGTAAACAGCAGCGAGAGCCGCACAATGTCGCTGATCAGCTTGCGTCCCGTAAAGTTCAGGCGGGCCAGAGCGTACGCCGCCAGACTGGACAGCACCAGGTGCCCCACCGTCACCACGGTGCAGATGAACACCGTGTTAAACACGTAGCGGGACATGGGGATCCAGAAATCCTCAAACAGCAGACTGATCTGCACAAAGTTCTCCAGCGTAGGGCTGTGCGGGAAGAAGTGAGGAGGGAATACGTAGATCTCACTGATGGGCTTAAAGGCGGTGCTGACGGTGTACACCATCGGCAGCAGCATAAACGCGGACATCAGCGCAATCACAATAAAGATCGCGATATTACCGCCCAAAGAACGGTTCAGCTTTTTGGTCTTAACACGAAGCTTTTGGGGGTGGTGATAGGACTTCATTCCGACTCCTCTCCTTTCTTATAAATTCGCGCCGTTATCAGTCGGCACTAAACCGCTTGAGCAAATGGGTAATCACAAAATTCACAAAGACCATCATCAGGAACAGGAACGTGGCAATAGCCGAGGCGTATCCCATCTCGAAGCGGACCGTACCCACGTCCAGCATATAGGTCAGCAGGGTATCCGCCGCATAGTTGGTGGTGGGGAAACCGGCCAACGCCTGCACGATCTGACCCACCGAGAAGCAGGCGGCGATCTGTTGCACGGCGCTGAACAGCAGCTGGGGAGCCATAGACGGCAGGGTGATGTACCACAGCTCCTGCCAACGGTTACGGATGCCGTCGATGGCACCCGCCTCGGACAGGCTCCGATCCATATTCTGGAAGCCGGCGATAAACGCCAGGAAGCTGACGCCGAAGCTGGACCACAGCTGTATGATGATCAAACAGCCCATCATAGTCTTGGGGTCGCTGAGCCACTGAACGGGGCTTTCTACCAAATGCAGATTCAGCAGAATGCTGTTCAGAATACCGTAACGGTCACCGGAGAACACGTAGGTCCAGGTGAAATACAGGTTACCGGTCAGGGTCGGTGAATAAAAGGCCAGGGTGAAAATCGAACGGATGGCGGGCGGGAACTCGCTGATCATCCAGGCACTGATGAAGGAGATGAAATAACTGACAGGGCCGGTAATCAGCGCGAACAGCAGGGTGTTTTTAAGCACCTTGGGGAACACGTCGTCATCCAGGAACATACGGATGTAATTCTCCAAGAAAATAAACTTGGGGGGTTCCAGCATATTGAAGTAGGTAAAGCTGAGGGCGATCGCCGTCACCACGGGAATAATCGTCAGCACCAGAAAGGGGATCATATACGGCGCCATCATACCGTAGGCGGTCAGATTTACCGCCGCCTTAGCGGACAACGGTCTGCGTTTTTTCAGTACAGAGTTGGCCATCGTATCTCTCCTTTCCGTTACAAATTACTCCAGCTCGAGGCGCTTGCGCTTCAGCTCACTGTCGATGATCTCTACTTGCTTTTCGAATACTTTTCGGGGGTTGTCGCCGTCGTAAATGACGCTGCGGAATGCATTGTCCATACAGCGGGAGGTGTAATAGCTGCCAGGGATCTCCGGAATCTCGCGCACCCACTGACGCTGGTTGCGCAACACCTCTTTCTCCCGGCTGCTCCAGTTGAGCAACTCTACGGCGGACAGGTTGGCGGAGGCATAGCGGGCGGCCTCGCCCAGCTGATTCTCCAGTCGGTTGCCGTAATCCGCCTGGGTATCCTTGCGGGTGAACCACTCCAGGAACTGCCAGCAGGCGTCCGGATCCTTGGCATCGCGCAGGATGACGGCGGCAGAACCGGAGGCACCGGCGGTGCGATTGATGGAGCCATCCTCCTGCACCGTGCCGGGCAGAACCGTCATCTCCCAACAGCCGCGAATCTCCGTAGCCACGGCGGACAGCGTACCGTACATGGGATAGGCGGTAATGCACATAGGCATCTCACCGCTGCGGAACAGCGTGGCAAAGTCATAGCTCAGATCGAACCCGTAATCGGTGTAGAAGCCGGTCCAGGTTTCAAAGGCCTCCAGGGCCTGCTGATTATCCAGCGCGGTGGCGGTCAGGTCCTTATTGTAGAAGCTGCCTCCCCCCTGCATCAGCAGCGTGGGATACAGATCCTTGGCGCCCACGCCCACCTCCACCGCACCGGTGGCGGTAATGGCCGTATAGGGCAGACCGACCTTCATATTGTTGCGCTGGAGCACTGCCGCCACGTCCATAAACTCCTGCCAGGTCTGGGGAACCTCCAGCTCCAGTTCGCGGAATATGTCGGTGCGGTAGAACATCACTTGATAGGTTTGGGTCATAGGCAGGGCGTACACACCGTCGCGGTAGGTGTACGGCATCAGCGCGTCGTCGGTGAAGCGCTGGCGGACGGTGTCCAGCTCCTTAAATTGGGTCAGATCCATCAGGGCGCTACGGGACGCCAGATTCACCGGCTGTCCGCGGGCTACGTTGATGGCCACGTCCGGTGCGGTGCCTGCCAGCACCGCCTCGATCAGACCGCCCTGCACCAGATTCACGTTGACCGCGATGCCGGTGTCGGCGGTAAAGCTGTCGGCGATCATATCCTTCATAATGGTGGCCTGGTCACGACCGTCGCTGATCCAGGCGGTGATCACCTTTTGCTCGCCACCGTCGGTATACTCCTCCAGCGACGCATAGTCGGCGGAGAAGGTAGCCAGGAACCATTTGATGGAGAATATGAAATTGCTCCACCAATGACCGGTGGCCGAGGGGATCTCCTCCCCCTCGCTATGTATCATAAAGTAGTCCAGCTCCAGCGGCTGCTCCTGGTTGTTGAGCAGCCAGTCGGTCAGGGCGGTGATCTTTTCGCGGAAGGTGGCCAGACCCTTGGGGATCTTGTCGGGATCCTCCGCAAAGACCTCCATCTGGTCCGCCACGGTGCGCAGCACCGCCGACTGCTGAGAGGCGCCGCCGTTGATCTCTTCATAACGGTCGGCATACTCATTGGACAGCCGTGCCATCTCCGCCAGCATACCCTCCAGACCGCGGATCTCGCTGGTGAGGAAGTAATCGCGCATCTCGTCCGGCGACGTACTGGTCACCATAATGATGCGGCGATACAGGTCGTTCATATTCTTTGCCAGCGCATCCACGTCCAGCAGGAGGGATGCATAGGCGCCGGTGGTGGTCTCCATCCGAATGGTATTGGAGCCCTTGTTCAGTTTAACGTACAGGGGTTTTCCGTCCGCCGTCTGCAGAGTCACGTTCGCCCACTTAAAGGCAAAGGGGAACGCCACGTCCTCCAGCTCGGCATAGGGAATCTCGCCGTTGACGTAAATATCGCGGTACACCGTGGTGTCCATCGAAATGTTCTGGCGATACTTCAGCGTCAGAGCGTACAGACCGTCCTGCGGTACGTCCACCTCGTAGGTGATCCATTCGCCCGCCTTTTTCCAGTTGGTGCCGCCGATGACGTTGCGCTTGATCACGCCGGGCTCGCTGGGCACGGTGGATGCGTTGCTCAGGTCATAGACGGGGAAAATGGTGCGGTCGGACTTCAGCAGAGGGGTCTCCGCCGCATAGGTCTGCGGCTCCATATCCACCGGCTTCAGTCCCTCGGACTGCCACTGAGCCAGCACCTGCTCATAGCTCTCAGGCTGCCGCTCCACGTCCAGCGTCACACCGGACAGATACAGCGGATAGTCGCCCGCCATCAGGCGGATGGTGTGGGTGCCGGCGGTTAAAGCCAGTCGATAGGCATTGTTGGTATAGCCGGTGATGTCGATCAGCGAGGCCTGCTGCCAGGCCACCACCTCCCGCTGCTCCGGCACCAGATCGTTGCCGTGGGAGTCCTGCTGGATCTCGGTGGCATCCTGCCACAGGCGCTTGAGGGTCAGGCCCGTGGCCTCGCGGAAGGGATAATTACCATCCACCGCCAGCATAACCTCCAGCATCTGACCCACGTTCTCCTGAGCCGCGTAATCCAGACGGACCACGTAGGTGGCATCGGCAGGGACGTCCACCGTCCACTGGGCATAGCCGGAGGGAGACAGGCAGACAGCCTCGGTTTTCAGATAGGTGGTGGCGGCGGCATTCTCCTTGGACAATACCGCTCCGCCGATCGGCAAGGAAATAGCCTTTTCCGCCGGGGAGAAGGTGACCGCCTTTTGATAATCGTAATAGGTGGGGAGAGCGAGGGTATCCGTCGCATCAGCCAGCGGCACCGGCGTAACCTCTTCCGCCGATACGGGCACGGAAGGCACGCAGGCAAACAGCACCGCCGCTGCCATCAGCAGCGCGGCTATTCTTTGCTTACTCATACGCATCACTCTCACTCTCCTTTACTCAAAATTCTCAGTCGTTGTGCTCATTATCCGATGCGGGCATCCCGGGGTCTGCCCCGTCAGACGCCGCTTCGTGCATCTGACCGGCCCGCTTGCGCATAAAGGCGGTGGGCGAGCAGCCCATCACTCTCTTAAACGCCTTACTGAAGGATTGTACCGTCGCGTACTGCAGACGGTTGGACACCTGCCCCAGCGACAACTCGCCGCAGCACATCAGCTCAATGGCCTTTTGGATCTTTCGGTTGCTGATGTACTGGCGGATGGTGATGCCGTTGCAGCGGCAGAACGCGTCCGACAGATACGAGTAGTTATAGCCGATCTTCTGTGCCAATTGCTGTACGTTGATATTCTCAAAGATGTGCGCGTCAATGTATTTCGCCACCGCGTACATAGACTGGCTGATGTTTTTCTCAGACATGGGCGGGAAATACTCGTTTCTGGGTTGCGCCTCAAAACAGCGGTGCGCCAGCACCAGCATCTGCACCAGGTAGGTCTCCACCATCTTATGGAAATAGACCTCCTGTCCATACTGCTCATCCAAATTGCGGAACAGAGTGACGATCAGGCTGCGGGTATCCGAAGCCTTATAAAACGCCAGATTATTAAAATAATCTCTCAGTGCGCTCAGAGTCTCGTCGCTGTCCGCTCCATCGTTAAACAGAAAACCGATGTACATATAGCGGAGGCTGGAGCCGCTGATGGTACGAATGGCGTGCGTCTTTCCCGCCGGACAGAAATGGATATCCCCCTCTGTCAGCAGCTCTGTCTTATCGCCCGCTGTAAAGTATCCCTCGCCGCTGATCACATAGCTGATCTCGTGGCACCACTGGGTATGGGACGGAATCTCATACCCATCGACACAGGACACCTCACCGGCCTGATACAGATCGATCGCACCAAAACGACGGGCTTCGCCGCCCTCGTTGCTCTCGTACAATTTATCAAACTGAAATCGTTTACCGCTCAGGGACACAGGTATCTCTCCTTAACGTTGGGTCGTCTGCGCCGTGCTCCGCATTAACGGAGCACGGCGGACGACACCGCATCTTGACAAATAATCTTAGGCCTTTTTCTTCTTCAGGAAGAAGAACACGCCTGCGCCGGCGCCCAGAAGGGCCACAACGCCGATCACGATCCACAGCCATGCGCCGGGACCCTTATCCTCCGCGTTGTCACCGGATACGTTCTCGTTCGCAGCGGGAGCGGAGGGATCGCCGGACTCGCCGGCAGGGGTGTCGGTGGGATCGCCCACGTTGCCGCTCACAGAGGCGGTGGGATCACCGTCGGTGATGTTGCCGGTGCTATCGCCGGGGGTGGTGGAATCGCCGGGGGTCACTTCGCTGGTACCGCCCTGCACGGGGGTATCCACAGCGCCGCCGATGGGCTTGGTGGTGTTGTTGGAGCCGCCGATGGGCTTGGTGGTCTTGTCAGAGCCGTTCACCGGCTTAGTGGTCTTGTTGGAGCCACCGTTATCGTTGCCGGCGGTGGTGTTGTTATTGCCGCCGTTGTCAGCGGTGGTGTTGCCGCCGGTGGGCTTGGTGGTCTTGGTGGCGTTGATCTGCTCGTAGGTCTCGAACTTATCCTCGTCGCTGATCTTCACGGGGTCGGTCTTGGTGCCCATATAGATGGTGATCTTATCAATGGCCACGTTCCACGGCACGTCGATGGACTCGGTGCAGGGGTTGAACTGGATCTTGATGTACTTGTAGCCGGTGCTGATGGACTTTTTGTTCATCAGAGTGGACTGATGCCAGTACGCCTTATCGAAGTTGATATAAATGTCCTCGTCGTAGGTATACTTGGTAGCCTGGGTGCTGACCTCCTGCCAGGAGCCGGCGGCGCCGGTCTTGGAGATGTAGACGGTGATGTCCTCCAGAGGGTTGCCCAGACCGGCACAGCACATCACGTCGAACTTAAAGCCACAGATGTTCTTAGCCATCTTATAGACGATATACTCCTCCCACATGGCGCTGCGGGGGGCAGCGGTCTTCAGCAACAGAGTGGCTCCCAGATCGGGGTTGTTTTCCACAGCGATCTTGTGGCTGTTGTTGGGGTCCTCGCCCACGCTGGAGAACTCCACCACCTCAGATTTGAAGTTGGCGGAGTCAGCGGGAATCTCGTCCACAAAGGTGTCGGTGACCGCGGCGCTGGCCGATACGGTCAGGCTCAACAGCAGAGCGACGGTCAAAAGCAAAGAAACGTACTTTTTCATAATGGTTTCCTCCCTATTTTCTTGGTGGAAATATACCTCCACCATATTCACCTATATTATAACAATTATATTTTCATTTGCACAGTTCCTTCATTTGGTTTGTAGTTATCCGAATTTTAGATTTTCGTGAAATTTGTGCTTTCTCTTTAGCATTGTGCCCTAATTTTCGTACTTTTTGGTAATTTTGTCCATAATACACCGAAAAAGACGGATGGTCGTCCCGGACGGGGGCAGTTCCCCTCCCCCACCGCCGATACAGAAAAACGCCCCTGCCGAAGCAGGGGCGTTTTTGCTAAAGGTTGGTGTTAAGTCGGGAACAAGAACTTATTTCTTGCTCAGCTTAACGGTCTCACACTTGACCTTGTTACCGTACTTATCGGTGACGTAGCAGATCAGACGGCGGCCGTTGACCTTGCTGGACATCTTGACGGAGTAGGTAGCGGAGGTGATCTTGGACTTGGTGTACTTGGTAGCGCCGGCATTCTTCACGTACCAGGTGTACTTCAGACCGTCGCCGGAGGCCTTCACGGTGACCTTAGCGGTCTTGCCGATGGCAACCTTGGCGTTCTTGGGCTGAGTCACGATGCTGACGCTCTCGCGCAGGATGAAGGTCTTGGACTGGACGGAGTTGCCGTACTTGTCGGTAACCACGCAGTAGACGCGGCGGCCCTTCACCTTGTCAGCCATCTTCACAGAGTAGGTGGAAGAGGTGACGGAGGACTTGCTATAGGTGGTCTTGCCATCGTTCTTCAGATACCACTGATAGGTCAGACCGTCGCCCTCAGCCTTGATGGCGATCTTGGCGGTCTTGCCCATCTGGGCATAGGCAGCGGTGGCAGGAACCTTGGTAATCTTGGCGAAGTTGGGCTCGGGGATCTCCTGACCCTCTTCAGCGTACCAGATGCGGACATTGTCAATGGCGGTAGTCCAGTTGACGCAGGGAGTGGGAGCGCCGTTCTCGTCGATGGCCTCTCCGAAGACGTTCAGCTGAACCTTGACGTACTTGTACGCGCCGTCAACCTTAGCGGTCAGGACGTCGTCGAACCAGTAAGCGGTCAGAGCGTTGACGGAAGAGGTCAGAGTGGCGGGAGCCTCGACCCAGTTCTCGCCATCCTCAGACACGAAGATGGAGATGTGGTCCGGAGTGTAATTCTTGTCGTAAACGGTGATGCTGTGAACGTCGACCGCGATTTCGGACACGTTACCGGACACCTTGTAGATCAGGGAGTAGTCGGCGTTGTTGTTCTGCTTGGAAACCATGCTGACCTTCATATCGCCGTTGTACTCCCACTGCAGACCGGCATAAGCGTCGCTGGAGAGCACCTTGGAGAAGTCGTCCAGCTTATCGTTCAGCACAGAGTAGGGAGCCTTCGCGTCGTACTTCATCAGGTTAGCCAGCAGAGCGTTGGCCTCAGCGATGTAAGCGTCAGCGATCTCGGGGGTCAGAGCGGTAGAGTTAACAGCCAGATTGATCTCCAGCAGCAGATCGGCAACAGCAGCGGTGTGATAGCCGTTCAGCTCGTTGTTGGCGGCAATGTTGTACAGAGCAATGTACTTCTCATACAGAGGAGCAATGTAGCTGTCGTTGGCCAGAGCGTTGATGGCACGGGTCACATCGGACTTATCCATTACCTGGGTGTAGATACGGGCAACAGCGATGTCACCCTGATAGGTGTAGGCAGCGTTACCGGCAGCATTGGTGCAGGCACCCAGAGTGATGTAGGTGTTCTTGAAGGTGACCTCGCCGGTAGCGGCGGTCTCGCCAACCTTCTCGCCGTCGATGTACAGAACCACGCTGGCACCATCGTAGGTGATGACGGCGTGATACCAGGTCTCGGGAGACAGGGTGGCCTCAACGCACTTGTGATAGTTGCCCATGTAGGGGCCGGCCTTCAGCAGACCGGTCTCACGGTTGTAGATGACGGTGATGCCGCCACCGTACAGGGTACCGGTGATTCTCTGCTCAAGGTCACCGCCGGTAGTAGCGGGAGTCTTGAACATCAGCTCCATAGAGAAAGCATCGGAGATCTCCTTGAAGGAGCCCATGGAGCTGGCATAGTTGACCCAGCCACCCAGGTGAGCGACCTGACGGCCCAGAGTCTCATCGTCATACAGCTTAATGGGATGAGCCTTATTGAAGATCTCATAAGAGCGGCGATAACCGGAGTTATCCTGGAAGCCGCTGACCAGGTTCACATCGAAGAAGTCGGCCTCGTTCTTGCCGACAGAGGGAGTGGTGATGGGCAGGGTGGCGGCCTCACCGACGATGGGGGCGCTCAACTTGCCGTAGGACTCCATAGCGGTCACTTCGACGTTGATCTTGGTGTTGCAGGGCAGACCTTCCAGATCCAGAGCATACTCGGTCTGCTTGTCGCCCAGCTTATAGAAATCGGATACGAAATACTTCTGAACCAGAACCTCGCCGGCGGTATCGGTCACCTTAACGTTGTACGCATGTACGTAGTCCTCGTGAGAGGCGGCGGGGAACTTAATGGAAACGGAAGAGGTGGTCACGTTGGTGACCTCGACAGCGGCACCCTCAGCGAAGGTGGGGGCAGCAACAGCCTCACCGCGGGCGGCAGTGTAGGTGAAGTCGGCCTTCTTCAGCAGGGGCAGGTTCAGAACCCAAGGCTCCTTAACCTGAACGGTCTCGTACTCGTGGGTGTCCGCAGACTTCTCATAGGACTTCATACGCTTGACGGTCATGGTCTTAGCCTCGCCGTCGATCTCCAGCATCAGATAGTTCTGATACTCGTAAGCGGTAGCGTTGGAGCCGCCCACGCCGTTCTCGGTGGAGGTGTACTGCAGAGAAGGTACGTCGATGCAGGTGAAGTCTTTCTGCATGATGGACTTCTCGTTGGTGAAATCGAAGTGAGAGTGACCGGCAAGGTAAACAACCTCGGGATAATAACGCAGCACGTTATTGATCTCGCCGGTGGCACTGGAGCCCCACTCGGAGCCGTAGGTGGTGCCGGCGATGGTCTGGTGGCACATCACGATGATGGGACCGTAGGGATTGTCGGCGCGGGCAGCATCCAGCTGCTCAACCAGCCAATCGGTGGTCTCCATGGTGTACTTACCGTCGACCACGTGGCTCTCGGAGGTGATACCGATCACGTGGATGCCGTTGATAACCTCGTGGAAGTTGGGCTCGTCATAGCCGAAGGCATCCAGATAGGTCTGCAGTACGTCATCATAAGTCTCGCCGCGGAAATAAACGCCCTCATACTCGTGGTTACCGGTAATGGTCAGGCGCTTGGGAGCGGTGGCGGGATCCGGGAACACCTCGTCCCAGATGGCCAGCAGCTTCTCATACTCGGCGGGAACACCGGTGTTAACCAGGTCACCGGTGAACAGAACGGCAGAAACACCGTCATTCTTCATGTTGGTCAGAGCGTTCTTCAGAGCATAGTCCGCAGCGGTGGTACCGGTCTGCAGGTGAATGTCGGACAGAACGCCGATCTTCTGGCTCTCATAGGTAGCCAGAGAGGGATCCAGCTCGGTCTTGGTGTACTTGTCGGGGTTAGCAGCCAGGATAGTGGCAGGGATGGAAACCTTGATGGACTCTACAGCCAGCTGAACACCGGAGGTGAACAGACCGATGGCGCCGCTGTCGCGCTTGTCAACAGCTTCCCATCTAGACAGGTCAACATCCATTTCATAACCCTCCAGAGAAGGATCGCCCTTCAGGTGGTAAGTCTTCCACCAAGCGCCGCCGTTGCCGGGGCCCATATCGCCGCCGAACTGAGCCTGTTCAAAGGACTTGTAGGCGTCGATGGTGTAGCGATCATCGGTGGTGGTGACGTCCCAAGTGACATAGTAGCCCTTGGCTTTCCAGCCGGGATCGCCATCGGGATCACAGGGAGTGTTCCATTCACTGACATCACCGTTCTGCCACGGATCTTCGGGCAACTCCACAGTCCAGTCGGGACGGCTCCAGTCGCCACGGGTGGAACCGATGGGGAAAGGCAGACCCTTATCGGTCTTGTTGGCCGCATTATCGATGCGGGCCAGAGAGGTCAGACGCATACCGTCGCCGCCGGTGGTGGCACGACGGATGAAGATGCGATAGCCGCCTGCGGGGTGGGCACCGGCATCGGTACGGTCACCGCGGGTGACGATACCGCCGGCGCGAATGTTGTTATATACCCAGGTCTGAGCCATGTTCACAGACACCTGAGTGTCGGGGAAAGCATCCAGGAACTCGGGCAGCCATACGTAGTTGTAAGCGGTGTTATAACCGTTACCGATGTACAGCTTACCATCGATGACCTGAGCATTGTCGATGTAGTTGGGGAAGTTAGCCTGAACGGCCTCATCGGCAACGACATCGGCATTCTCGGCCTCGGTCCAGCCCTCGGGCAGGGTGCCGTTCTCGACGTTCTCGAAGTCTTCCTCGTACAGGACGTACTCGGACTCGTCAGCATTCTTGGTGATGACGGTGACGGTGCCGGGGTTGCCCTCAGCATCCTCCACGTCCAGAGTGAAGACGCCCTTGGCGGACACCTTCAGAATGCCGCCGCCGATCTCAACGGCCGCATCGCTGCTGGTCCAGGCAACGTCGTTGCCGTTCACAGCTGCGTCGTTGATCACGACGGAGATGTCACTCAATGCGACCTCTTGGTCAACGTTGAGGAACAGGTTGCGATTGTTGGCAGTGATGGTGAAATACTCGCCCTCAGCCGCGACGGACAAGCCGACAACGGAGAAGGTGGTGATCATCATCGCCATACAGCAAGCAATCGCCAGGATTTTTTTGCATGTTTTTTTCACGCTGTTCACACCTTTCTAAAATAATTGGTTTCCGACGCGAGAAAATCTCGTCAAGGTCATTATAGTACAAAAGATAGCCCGTGCAAAGTGCCCGTTTTTAGTTTTGTGTAGCCTTAATTTTGTTTTTTTCGGCAAATCAATACGATTTTACAAAGTTTTGCAAACTTTTTTGTGCGATATGCACAACAACTTTAGTGTGGTAAAGCGGCGATCCGCCATAACATAGCAAAAGGTCTGCCGTCCCGACGGTCGGCAGACCTTCTTTTACAATTAGATAATGGGTATTAATTGATTTTGGGCAAGCTGGCGGCGGCCACCGACTGACCCACCCGACGGGATTTCTCGTCAGGGATGTGCAGCTGCACCTTCTCCGCCAATTCGGGGAATTCGGCGTCCAGCACCTCCTGCGCCCGCTCCAGCAGCAGCGCGCCGCCGTCGCCGGAGGTAACGCGCCCCATAATCAGCACGTGCTTGATGTCGTAGAACTCGGCGTAGTACGCGATGGCATAGCCGAAATAGGCACCGATGGTGTCGTAGATCGCCGCCGCGCGGGGATCCCCCTGCGCCATCAGACCCTGCACCACCTTCAGCTTTTCGGCGGGGCTGAGGGACTCATCCAGCCGGATGCCCGCGGCGGGAGCCAGTTTAATGACGCTGTCCTGGGAGAAATACTTCACGCCGCAGCCATAGTCGCCGGACCACTCGTCCACCATAGCGTCCTCGTTGTAGTCCACCGGCGCAAAAGCCAGCTCGTTGAGCCAGCCGGTGATATTGCCCTGCGGGTCCACGTAGCCGGCGGCCTCGGAGGTGCCCATCGCCACCCCCAGAACGGAGTGGTCGTTTAGGTTCATCGCTCCTGCCAGCGCGGTGACGTCGCCGTCGTTGGCCACCTCGATGGGAATATTTTCACCGATCTCGCGCGCCACGTCCAGATACATATTCTTAACTTTGTTATTAAATACCTCCTCATCCTCCACCTTGAGGAACAGCGAGGCCACCATAATGCGGTTGTCGATGTACACGCCGGCGCTGGACACGCCGATGGCATCCACCCGCGGCATATGAGCGGCGGCGGTCTTCATCGCCTCCAGAATGCCCTGATAGTGATAATCGGGGTCGGCGTTGAGCTTGGGATGCCAGACCACCTCTTCGGAATACACGCTCTCGCCGTCGATGACGGCAGACACCTTGCGGTCACTGCCACCGGCGTCGAAGCCGATGCGGCAACCGTCCAGATGACGACCCACGGGGGCGGCGGCGGATTTTTCCGCGGGGGCATCCGCCAGGGCACAGGTCTCCACCGCAAAGGGGCGCTCGTACACCCGCTCCATAAACCGCACGTCGAAATCCCGCAGACCGCCGTAGGTATAGGCTTCTTTGATTTTAGCGCCGATAACCTCACTGCCGGCGATGACGATCTTATAGCCGCCCGCCACCCACAGCATACTCTTGGCGATCCGCTCTACGAAGCGGAAATTCTCCTGGTCGTGACCGGTGCCGTCGGGATACACCCGCGTCCGATAGGTGGTGGTGTAGCCCTTGTTCCGTTCGATAGCGATGACCAGCTCCTGTCCCTCCTCGGCGGTGGCCTGACGCATCTCGCGGCACACCAACGACATAGGCATAAAGCCGGGGTCCAGTTTCGCTTTAACTTTCAGCTTCATATTGTACCACACCTCCGATAATGGTTCGTTTGACCTCAAATTGTTCATCGGTAATCACAATGTCCGCATCCTTACCCGTGGACAGCGAGCCCTTGCGATCCGCTATGCCCAGGACGGTGGCCGGATTCAGGGAGGCGCCGTTGACACACTCCCACAGGGGAATGTCCGAATGGGTATACACGTTCCACACGCCGTGGTTCAGGTGCAGCACGCTGCCCGCCACGGTGCCGTCCTCCAAACGGCAGACGATATCCCGATAGATGATCTTGGTGCCGCCCAGGGTGTACTCGCCGTAGGGCAGACCGCCCGCCGGCAGGCAGTCGGTGATAAAGCAGAGCCGACGTCCCTTCAATTTCCACAGCAGGTTATAAAAGCACGGATCCACGTGGAAGGTGTCCACGATCAATTCACAGCTGACATCCCCGTTGAGTGCCGCCGTCACCGCACCGGGTGCCCGATGGGCCAGGGGCGTCATAGCGTTGAACAGATGGGTCACGTGACCCACCCCCGCTTGGATGCCCGCCATAGCGGTGTCATAATCCGTCGCGGTGTGTCCCATAGACACCACCACGTCGGTGTCCGCCGTCATCTCGCGGATGGCGGCGAAATCCTCGGTGTCGTTCTCGGGCGCCAGGGTGATGATGCGGATGATGTCGGCGTATTCCTTCACAAAGGCGGCGTCCGGTTTCAAAATATGTTTAGGATCCTGGGCGCCTTTTTTGCTTTCGTTGATAAAGGGACCCTCCGCGTGACAGCCCAGGATGGTACTGCCCTGCCAGGTTTTGCTCTCCTCCTGTAGGTTGCGGCACACCTCCAGCGCCCGACGGATCGTCCCCATATCCACCGTCATGGTGGTGGGCAGATAACCGGTAACGCCGTTTGCCAGCAGACCGCGGGAGATGGTGCGGATGCTCCCCTCCTCCCCATCGCACACGTCACAGCCCAGATAGCCGTGGATGTGCAGGTCGATCAGTCCGGGGGACACGTAACCGCCGCAGGCATCGATGACCGTGGCGTCGGCAGGCACCTCGTCGGCAGGGACGATTCCCCGAATTACCGTATCGTACAGCAGAGCTGCATCCTCAACGATGCAATCCTCCAGTATGATCTTTCCGTTAATAATGGCGTTCATAGCGTCACCTCCGCGATGTTATCCTGCATGTTCCGCAACCGTTGGTTGCCTTCAACTTTATTGTAGCAGAAAACGAAATCGTTGACAATGTCCGCATTTTTGTATGTATTTATCACATTTTTGTTTATTATGAACAACGGCCGCCTTTTTGCTCTCATCCACTCCCTGTCCACACCGCGAAAACCGCAACCGCCGCGTGCCGAAAAAAACCGCAAACCGTCCCAACGAAAATTTTCGCCTTTTATTAATACATTTCATTTGTATAATGAGTTCACAACCCACAAAAAAAATCCCCGAACACGACACTCGTGTTCGGGGATTTTCGTTATCGCTTTTATTCAAACAGAGGGTACTTGTCGCACAGGGCATCCACGGCGGCGCGGACAGCGGCGGCGTTGGCATCGAAATCCTTGGCCACCAGCGCCATCAGGTGAGCCACCTGCACCATATCCTCCTCCACAAAGCCGCGGGTGGTCACGGCGGCGGTACCCACGCGGATACCACTGGTGATGCTGGGCTTCTGGGGGTCGTCGGGGATGGCATTTTTATTCACCGTAATGCCCACCTCATCCAGACGCACCTCCATATCCCGACCGGTGATGCCCATGGGGCGCAGGTCGATCAGCGCCAGGTGGTTGTCGGTGCCGCCGGACACCAGGTCAAAGCCCTCGGCCAGCAACGCCTCGGCAAACACCTTGCTATTGTTCAGCAGCTGGGTCTGATACGCCTTAAATTCATCGGTCAGCGCCTCGCCGAAGCACACCGCCTTGGCGGCGATGACGTGCAGCAGCGGACCGCCCTGGATGCCGGGGAAAATCGCCTTGTCGATCTTTTTGGCGATCTCCTCATCGTTGCACAGGATCAGACCGCCGCGGGGACCGCGCAGGGTCTTGTGGGTGGTGGTGGTCACCACGTCGGCATAGGGCACGGGGCTCATATGCAGACCCGCCGCCACCAGACCGGCGATGTGGGCCATATCCACCATCAGGTAAGCGCCCACGCTGTGGGCGATCTCCGCCATCTTGGCGAAATCGATCTCGCGGGGATAGGCAGAGGCACCCGCCACGATCAGCTTGGGGCTGTGATCCTTGGCCAGGCGCGCCACCTCGTCGTAGTCGATGCAGCCGGTCTCGGCGTCCACGCCGTAGGACACGAAATTGTAGTATTTACCGGAGAGATTCACCTTACTGCCGTGGGTCAGGTGACCGCCGTGAGCCAGGCTCATACCCAGCACGGTGTCCCCCGCCTGCAGCAGAGCCACGTACACGGCGGTATTGGCCTGGGAGCCGGAGTGGGGCTGGACGTTGGCATACTTGGCGCCGAACAGACGGCAGGCGCGGTCGATGGCAATATTCTCCACCACGTCCACGCACTGACAGCCGCCGTAATAGCGGCGGGCGGGATAGCCCTCGGCGTACTTATTGGTCAGAATGGTGCCGGCGGCCAGCAGCACCGCCTCGCTGACCACGTTCTCGGAGGCGATCAGCTCGATGCCGCGGCGCTGGCGGTCGTATTCCGCCTGAACGGCGGCACCGATCTCGGGGTCGAAGGCGGTCAATTCACGAATGGTATCCTTGATCATAGTGTTTCTCTCCTGTGTGTTGGTTATTTCTTGTCCACCATTATACTATTTTTGCCGCCGTATGTCAATGAATATACCAAAGCCGTCTTGCTATCTGTGAAAAAGTGTGCTATACTGCATTTGTATAGGTATTTTTTTGACGCTCTTGTTCCGACAAAGGAGGAAATTCGGATGTATAAGCGACTATTCGCTCTGGTGATGGCTGTGCTGCTGATAGGCACCATGCTACCTATGGTCAGCGCTGATGACGGCTACAACGATACCGACATCAACTGGGACGAACACACCCAGCACGTGTACGATGACTGTGCTGACCTGTCCTGCAACATCTGCGGTGCTCTGCGTCAGTCCGATCACGTATACGACTACGCCTGCGACACCGACTGCAACGTGTGCGGTGCCGTCCGCGTCACACAGCACGCATACGATAACGCCTGCGACGCGGTGTGCAACGTGTGCGGCTATACCCGTCAGGCGGCGGATCACGTATACGATAACGCCTGCGACGCCAACTGCAACGTGTGCGATGCCCTGCGTGAGGTGCCCGACCACGTCAGCGATAAGGCGGCGTGTCTGGACGGCAGCTGCATCCACTGCGGCGCCGAGATCCAGCATACCCAGCCCCACCGCTATGACCACGCCTGCGACACCGACTGCAACGTGTGCGGCACCGTCCGCGCCACCCAGCACGTGTACGACAACGCCTGCGACGCGGTGTGCAACGTAGAGGGCTGCGGCTATGTCCGTCAGGTGCCCGACCACGTATACACCAACGCCTGCGACGCGGTGTGTAACGTGTGCGGCTATACCCGCCAGGTGCCCGATCACGTGTATGCCAACGCCTGCGACGCCAACTGTGACGAATGCGGCATGCTGCGCCAGGTGCCCGACCACGTGTACGACAACGGTAACGATACGGAGTGCAACGTCTGCGGATTCCACCGCGAGGCCTGCAACCACCAATGGGACAACGCCTGCGACACCCTATGCAACGTAGAGGGCTGCGGTTACGTCCGTCAGGTGCCCGACCACGTGTACGCCAATGCCTGCGATACCGCCTGCGACGTGTGTGGTCACACCCGTACCGTAGGCGACCACGTCAGCGATAAGGCGGCGTGCCTGGACGGCAACTGTGTCCACTGCGGCATATCGATGCCCCTCACCCAGCCCCACCGCTATGACCACGCCTGCGATACCGACTGCAACGTATGCGGCACCGTCCGTGCCATCCAGCACGTGTACGATAACGCCTGCGATACCCTGTGTAACGTGGAGGGCTGTGGCTATGTCCGCCAGGTGGGCGACCACCGCTACGACCACGCCTGCGACGTGGACTGCAACATCTGCGGCGCTGTCCGTGCCACCCAGCACATTTACGATAATGCCTGCGACGCTGTGTGCAACGTGGATGGCTGCGGCAATATCCGTCAGGTGCCCGACCACGTATACGACCACGGCTGTGACGCGGACTGTAACGTCTGCGGCGCCGTCCGCGCAACCCGGCACGTGTACGATAACGACTGCGATACCGACTGCAACGTGGAGGGCTGCGGCAATATCCGTCAGGTGCCCGACCACGTATGGGTCGGCGGCGCCTGCGACATCTGCGGCATCGCCTCCCCCTCTCGGGTGATCATCACCTCCGAGTCCGCCACCGCCAGCTATGCCAAGATGGGCGCCAAGGCGTCTGCCAAGGTGACCGCCGAGGGCGACGGTCTTACCTACACCTGGTACGTCAAGAACGAGGGCAAGACCTCCTACAGCAAATCCTCCGTGACTAAGGCCACCTATTCCACCACCATGAGCGATAAGGCGAAGAACCGCCGCATCTACTGTGTGGTTGAGGATGCCTACGGTAACCAGGCTAAGTCTAAGACCTTCATCCTGCGCGAGAGCGTGTCCATCACCTCCGAGTCCGCCACCGCCCGCTACGCCAAGCTGGGCGCCAAGGTATCCGCCAAGGTATCCGCCTCCGGCGACGGACTGAAATACACCTGGTACATCAAGAACGACGGTAAGACCTCTTACAGCAAGTCCTCTGTGACCTCCTCCACCTACTCTGTTACCATGAGCAGCAAGGTGAAGGGTCGCAAGGTGTATTGCATCGTCACCGACAAGTACGGCAAGAAGGTGCAGTCCAAGACCTTCGTGCTGCGCGAGGCGGTGTCCATCACCACCCAGCCCAAGACCGTAACCGTGGCGAAGAATAAGACCGCCAAGGTGACCGTTAAGGCATCCGGCGACGGTCTGAAGTACACCTGGTATGTAAAGAATGAGGGTGCCAAGAAGTACTCCAAATCTTCCATCACCAAGTCCTCTTACTCCGTAACGATGACCGGCAAGGTAAAGAACCGCCTGGTCTACTGCGTGGTGACCGACAAGTACGGCAAGACCGTCAAGTCCACCACCGTCCGTCTGAAAATGAAATAATCCACTAAAAAAAAGACCGCCGAGAGTGCTCTCTCGGCGGTCTTTCATTATGCGGGCAAAGCCCTATGTTACTGGCAACACACAAGTGTGTGTGAAGCAACTGACACTTGCATACGAACAACCGCACAAAACCAAGGCCCCCTTGCCTAAAGGGGGCTGTCCGAGCGAATGCGAGGACTGGGGGATTCTTATAAAAAGAACATAAATTTT
>JAFSFH010000014.1 GCA_017435305.1 Clostridia bacterium | reverse complement strand
CCGCCGTCCCCCCGGCCGTGAGGCCTATCCCGGCGACGTATTCTACCTGCACTCCCGTCTGCTGGAGCGTGCGGTGTGCGTGGCGGACGAGTACGGCGGCGGTTCCATCACCGCCCTGCCCATCATCGAGACCCAGGCGGGCGACGTGTCCGCCTATATCCCCACCAACGTCATCTCCATCACCGACGGTCAGATCTTCCTGGAGACCGAGCTGTTCCACAGCGGCATTATGCCCGCCATCAACCCCGGTATCTCGGTGTCCCGTGTGGGCGGCAGCGCCCAGCTGAAGGCCATGAAGAAGGTGAGCGGTGAGCTGAAACTGCTGTACTCCCAGTACCGCGAACTGCAGGCGTTTGCCCAGTTCGGCAGCGATCTGGATGCGGACACCAAGGCGCGTCTGGCGCTGGGTGAGCGCATCGTGAAGGTGTTGGGTCAGCACCGCAACAGCCCCGTGCGCGTGGGCTGTCAGGTGGCCATCATCTACGCCGTCACCCACGGCTGGTTGGATGAGGTGCCTGTGGCGGAGGTCACCGCCTACGAGCAGCGGCTGTACGAACTGCTGGAGCAGAAGTACAATGACCTGCTGACCCGCTTTGAGAGCGGTTATTACGAGGACAGCGACGTGGCGAAGCTGGAAGACGCCCTGCGTGAGATGAGGTGACGCCGTGGGAGCCGATATTAAATCCCTGCGCACCCGCATTAAGAGTGTCACCTCCACCCTGCACCTGACCCGTGCCATGGGTCTGGTGGCATCCAGCAAGATCCGCAAGGCCACCGAGCGGATGCTCCACGGGCGGGACTACGACGCCGCTATGGAGCAGCTGCTCAGCCTGCTCACCGCCAGCCCCGAATGCGCCCGCAGCCCCTATATGCAGGAGCGGGAGGGCAAGACCCTGCTGGTGGTCATCGCCGGCGACCGCGGTCTGGCGGGCGGCTATAACGCCAACGTATTCCGCGCGGTGCGGCAATATCCCGACGCGGAGATCCTGCCCATCGGCAAGCGCGCCTGCGACCGCTTCGGCGGCGAGATGCGCCTGTGCGAAAAACTGGACAGCGCCGAAGCCTATCCGCTGGCGGTGGATCTGTGCCGCCGCTTTGCCGCAGGGGAGTTTGCCCGTCTGGGCATTCTGTACACCCGCTACGTGTCTATGATGAGCCAGCAGCCGGAATTCCGCTGGGTGCTGCCCCTCTCCCGCCCCGAATCGGTGCCCCCCACGGCGGTGCTGTTTGAGCCGGACGAGGCCGCCATCCTGGAGACCGCCGTGCCGGAGTACGTCACCGGCGCCATTATGGCCGCCGTGCGGGAGAGCTACGCCAGTGAGGTGGTTGCCCGCCGCATGGCGATGGACTCCGCCGGCAAGAACGCCAACGAGATGATCGCCAACCTGCAGCTGGAATACAACCGCGCGCGGCAGGGCAACATCACCCAGGAGATCACCGAGATCGTCGCGGGCGCTAATGCGTAAATAAAAATCCGCACCAACGCGGAACAGAGCATCGCCTCCCTCTGTGAGGGAGGTGGCATTTGCGAAGCAAATGACGGAGGGAGTTGGAGTAACGTTTCACGTTACTCCGTCGACATTTTTCGCTTTCTCAAAAAAGTCGCACCAAGCGAATTGCAGAACAGCTACTCCCTCAGTCTCGCCGCTTTGCGGCTCGACAGCTCCCTCGGAGAGGGAGCCTAACTTCCTATCCAAAAGGAGGAAAATACCAATGAGTGAAAAACACATCGGCAGTGTGGCCCAGGTTATGGGTCCCGTTATCGACGTCCGCTTCGAGGACGGCGAGCTGCCGGCCATCTATAACGCCCTCACCGTGCCGGTGGGGGACAACACCCTGACCGTAGAGGTCGCCCAGCACATCGGTGACAACACCGTGCGCTGTGTGGCCATGGCCTCCACCGACGGTCTGCGCCGCGGCGCTCCCGTCACCGACACCGGCGCCCCCATCAGCGTGCCGGTGGGTCGCGCTACCCTGGGTCGCATCTTCAACGTGCTGGGCGAGGCGGTGGATAACCTGCCCAACCCCGAGGATGCCCAGCGCTGGGACATTCACCGTCCCGCCCCCGCCTATGACGAACTGTCCACCTCCACCGAGATCCTGGAGACCGGTATCAAGGTGGTGGACCTGATCTGCCCCTATTCCAAAGGCGGTAAGATCGGTCTGTTCGGCGGTGCCGGCGTGGGCAAAACCGTGCTGATTATGGAGCTGATTAACAACATCGCCAAGCAGCACGGCGGTCTGTCGGTATTCACCGGCGTGGGCGAGCGCACCCGCGAGGGCAACGACCTGTATAACGAGATGAAGGAGTCCGGCGTTCTGGAAAAGACCGCCCTGGTCTACGGTCAGATGAACGAGCCCCCCGGAGCCCGTATGCGGGTGGGTCTGTCCGGTCTGACCATGGCGGAGTATTTCCGCGATACCGAGGGTCAGGACGTGCTGCTGTTCATCGACAACATCTTCCGCTTTACCCAGGCGGGCAGCGAGGTGTCCGCTCTGCTGGGTCGTATGCCCTCTGCCGTGGGCTATCAGCCCACTCTGGCCAACGAGATGGGCGCTCTGCAGGAGCGCATCACCTCCACCAAAAAGGGCTCCATCACCTCGGTGCAGGCGGTGTACGTCCCTGCGGACGACCTGACCGACCCTGCTCCCGCCACCACCTTTGCCCACCTGGACGCCACCACCGTGCTGTCCCGCTCCATCGCCTCCCAGGGTATCTATCCCGCCGTGGATCCGCTGGAGTCCACCAGCCGCATCCTCTCCCCCGACGTGCTGGGCGAGGAGCACTACACCGTGGCCCGCGAGGTGCAGAGAATCCTGCAGCGCTATAACGAGCTGATGGACATCATCGCCATTATGGGTATGGACGAGCTGTCCGACGAGGATAAGCTGCTGGTGCAGCGCGCCCGTAAGATTCAGCGGTTCCTGTCCCAGCCCTTCTTCGTGTCCGAAAAGTTCACCGGCATCGGGGGTACCTACGTACCCCTGAAGGAGACGGTGCGCGGATTTAAGGAGATCATCGAGGGCAAGCACGACGACCTGCCCGAGTCCGCATTCCTGTTCGTGGGCACCATCGACGAGGCGGTGGCCAAGGCGAAGAAGGTGAACGGATGAACACCTACAAATTGACCATCGCCACCCCCGACGGCAACCGCTTTCAGGGCGAGGTATACGCCCTGTACCTGCGGGGCGCCCAGGGCGACCTGGCGGTGCTGGCGGGGCACACCCCCTTCATCACCTCGGTGCAGGCGGGCAAGTGCCGTGTGCAGCTGCCCGACGACAGCGAAAAGAGCGCCACTCTGGATGGCGGTCTGCTGACCGTGGGCGCCGACGCCACCACCCTGCTCTCCGGCTCCTTCCAATGGGACGAGGAGTAAAAGTGATGATTGCCCTGTCGGGCAAGTGATGAGTGATGTGACGCTTCGCATCGTGATAAGTGAAAGAAAAACAGCGAAGAGGAAATCCTCTTCGCTGTTTTTTTGCGGGTGGTCCGGAGGCCCACCCCTACGAATTCTATCTTGCCGGATTGGCGCTTGTAGGGGCGGGCGTCCCCGACCGCCCGTTTTTATGTCACTTAAAATACAAATTTCCCCTTGCAAAGCGTGGAAAAGTAGTGTACAATATAACCTGCTCGTAACCGAGCGCATATACCCGCCCGTGGCGAAGCTGGATATCGCAGTGGATTCCGATTCCAAAGGCCGGGGGTTCGAATCCCTCCGGGCGGGCCAAAAAAACGACAAGCTTCAACAGAAACTTGTCGTTTTTTTATTCAATCCGAAGGATTGGTATGTAATCGCCGTCAGGCGTATGTAATCAGTTCGCTTCGCGAACTGAATGTCATCAAGGATTCAGCCTTGCATTAGTCCTCCTTCGGATTGATTACATACCTTTCTGCGAAAGGATTACATACCGTCTTCGACGGATTACATACATCACTTCGTGATGATTACATACAAGGCTTCGCCTTGATTTTTTTATGTTGCTTTGATATAATCATCTCGATAAATAAGAATTTGTCGAAGATTGTAATAATGATTAACTTTACAGTTTGCAGGAGACTAACAGATGACAAAAGTAAAGATTAAAATAGTTGATGATACAGAGTTAAGAAAAGAATTAGATATGGAATATGATTTTTCTTCTCAAGAGCAATTATGTAAATACGCATTATTGTTGGCTCATCATATACTTGAATTGATAAACTATCCTGACATGGATAATGAAACAATAAAAGAAGGCTTTTTTATAAATGAGCAGTGGCAAAAAGGCAATGTTCGTATGCATGATGTTAGACAGATTTGCTTTAAAATTCATCAAATGGCAAAATCAAGTGAAGATGATATTATCAGCACAGCATTGAGAGTTGTCGGTCATGCTGTTGCTACAGGCCATATGAAAGAACACGCAATGGTGGCTTCTGATTATGCAGTTAAAGTTATCAATTTATTATGTCCGAATAATATGGATGCTGTTAAGAAAGAACGTTTGTGGCAGATAAATCATTTGAAGGAAATCAAAAATTAAAAACTGACAAATCCCAATTTATCTAGTTGTTGCTATTTTGAGCTGTAAACCCAAAAAAAGAGAGTGTTGACCATTAGGTCAGCGCTCTCTTTTTCCGTTCGATGGGATTCGAACCCTGAGAGGGTGAGCACCGTTAAGAAAACAGTCCGGTGGACTGTTTTTAGGTGCGAAGTCCGTAGCGGCTATGCCGCAAGGACGCAAGACGCACGGCGTAGCCGTTGCGGCTGTATCCCTCCGGGCGGGCCAAAACAAAACGGACACCTTATGGGTGTCCGTTTTGTTTTTTCTCGATTTGATTATTCGAACCCCAGAAAACGCTTTGCGTTTTCACAGATTTTGCGTCAGCACGGTGAGACGACAGCAACCTCGGCGCAAAATCGGGGTTCAGAATCCCTCCGCTTGCGTTATTACTTGTTATATGCTATTATACGCTCAGAGGTGATCGACGATGAGAAAAATGAACAAGCATTTACGCATAGGGTTAATCGCACTCATAATATTTATCGTTTTTATTGCCGCTTTCCTTGTATTAAGTTCAATGATTCAAAACGGACTGGTAAATGACATCCTGATTCCTCAAAAATTAGAGGGTTCATTGGTTTTTGTTATATTTTTGCCTTTGCTGACGGCATTGTTTTTCTTTGGCAAATTTTGTGAGAGTAAAAAGAGATTCCCGATAGCCAAGATTTTGAAATTTATGGCTATTGCTTTATTGGTGTTTTCCGTATTGCAAATGGCATTTACGTTTATAGGCTGTTACAACCCTGTGCAAAACGGCACATATGTCGCTGTTGGAGATTATAAATCTTTTTCTATTGGAGATTACACGGTTTCTGATGCACCATATATTCGCCTGAACACTGACAAAAATCTTTTCGGCTTGGCACTATTATCTTCATCAGGTTTCGAAGAACAAGGTCCCTATGGCTTTGACCAATTTGGTGAACTTGTTGCTACATCGCAGAGTGATGTAGCGTATCGTTTTGAAGTTAAAGACGAAAATACCCTCATTTTTAAAAGCCCTGCCGATAACATCTATAACATACCTATCGGTACAATATTTGTATTTAGCAAAGATTTTAAATAACTTGAAAGAGCGTATTGCCTATGGCAATACGCTCTTTTTTATGCCTTCACCAATCTCAATGCCATTACCGTAATATCGTCACTGTGGGGTCCCTCGGCGGCGCGGGCGGCGTCCACGATGCCGTCGCACAGGGTCTGCAGGCTCTCCTCCTCCGGATGGGCGTGCAGGCACTCCTCCACCGCCGCCGCGCCCCCCGACAGGGCGCCGTCGCTGACCATCAGCAGAATATCCCCCACCGCCAGCGTATCGTGGGTATGCTCAAACCGCGCCTGGGGCAATATGCCCACCGGCAAACCCGACCGATCCAGCCGCGACACCCGCCCCTGACTGCGCAAAAAGGTGGTGGCCGCCCCCGCCTTATAGCTATCCAGGCGACCCGTGTGGGTATCCACCACCGCCACGTCCAGGGTGGACAGGCTCTCCTCGCGGCTCTTGACCTGCAGGGCGGCATTCACGGTCTGCAGCACGGCGTCGGGCGAAAACCCCGCCGTCCACAGCCGTACCGCGATGCCCGCCGCCATGGCGCTGTCCACCGCCGCACGACCGCCGCTGCCCATCCCGTCGGACAGCACCGCCAGCACCCCGTCCTGCACAGGCTCCACCCGCGCGCAGTCGCCGCACAGTTTCTCTCCGTCGCACCGATGCTGTGCCACCGCGCTCTCCACCCGATACCGCGTGGGCTCGGTGAGGGTGACCCGCACCTGGCTGCCCCAGTCCGCCGTCACGGCGGGGGTCAGGGCACAGCCGCACATCTGCTCCATCTGCTGATGCCACCGCCCCGCAGGCGGGTCGGTGTCCTCTGCCAATATGTCCACGGTCAGCCGCCCGCTCCCATTGCGGGTGCACAGGGCGTCCTGCACCGTCATACCGTAATCCCGACACACCGCCAGCACCCGCGCGGATAATTCCACGTCCACCAGACGGGGATCCTCCAGCCGCTGTGCCATCCCCTCCAGCAATTCGCCGGTGCCGTACATTTGCCCCTCCACCGCCTGCCGGATCTCCCGCAGACGGTGAAAGGCGCCCTCACGGGTAACGTAGCGGCGGTATTCCGCCGCGATATGTTCCGCCAACCGCTCCCGCTGTCGACACAAGGGCGGCAGATCCTCCACCGCCACCCGACCGTCCCGCTCCAGCAGAGGGGTCAGCCGCGCCAGATGGGAGAGCATGGCGCCCTCGTCCTCCCAGCACAGGGTGCGCATGGGGCAGGCGGCGCAGACGGTGGCGCGGCACTCGCGGTAAATGGCGGCGGGATCGGTGGGGGCGTCCAGGCGTTTGGACACGGCGTCCACCGAGTGTGCTACCTCGGCTATCGCCCCCGACGCCACCCGCAGCTGCATAGCGGTCAGGCGGCGCACCCCCTCCACGGCGGGACGGTCGCCGTCCACGCGGAGCAGGCGGCACAGCCGCCGATCCCACTCCCGCGGGAGCAGGGCAAACAGCACGCACCCTGCCGCCATCTCACCCAAATACATCAGCATAGCGGGGTCGGTGTCCCCCAGGGTCACCACCCCCGCCGCCAGCAGAAACAGCGCCGCCTGGATCCACCGCCCGAAGCGGGCAAACAGACCCGCCATCAGCCCGCCGAAGGTCATCGCCACCGCCAACGCGGTGTACCCGGGCGCGGACAGCGCCAGCGCGCTGCCCAGCACGCACCCTGCCACGCTGCCGCCGCCTACGCGGCTGCTGCGTGCCAGCATCAGCACCAAAAAGGCGGCGACCACCCGTCCCGGGGAAAAGCCGCCCACCTCCAAGCCGGCGGCGGCGGTCACCGCCACCGCCACCGTGAGCATCACCGCCGTGCGGGCGGCGGTGGTGACGGGGTAATCCTCCCCCTGCCCCACCGCCGTCATAGCGGTGTCAAAAAACAGAGCCGCTCCCGCCGCCACGCCGCTCTCCGCCACGATCAACAGCGTACGATACCAGTCGATGCCGTTGACCCCCAGCAGCACCAGCCCCGTCACCGCGCTGCTGACAAAGGCCACCAGCGGCGGTATCATCCGCCCGCGCCCCCGTCGGGGGGCGGCGTCCAGCACCCAGCGGACACCGCCCACCATCGCCACCGCCGCCATATACCGCAGCGGCTCCAGCACGGGGCCGGACAGCAGATACCCCACCGTCAGACACAGCATCATCGGCAAATTGGCGGCACCGCCGCAGGCCGCCAGCCCGATGCCGAAGGGCGCCAATTCCCCAAACAGGGTCGCCCGCGGCACCAGCAGTCCCAGCAGGCACCACAGCAGGGTGACGGGACGGGCGGCGGAGGTATCGGTGGTCAGGGCGGCTTGTTTCATAGCGGTCATCCTCTCGGGTTAGTTTCCCCTCCAGTATAGGACAAGCCGTATGAGAAAATTGTCGCAGTAGGGGGCGGCGGGGTCACCGCGATTATAAATCGTCAGCGTCCTGCACCGGCTGACCGCCGCCAATAGGCAGTCCGGTATAGCTGCCGTCCACGTCGCTGGTGATTCTGCCGGACTTGGGCGGGCACTTCATCTCCCCCGCGGCGATGATCGGCTCCACCACGCCGGGCTTCTCCGGCAGGGGATCCGGCATAATGCGCGGTTTTTCATACTTTTTCTTCATGTTCATCCCTCCTTTCCGTCGTTAGTTTGCGCAAAGTTTACACATTCATAACACATACGGGGGAAAGTGTGGTATAATGGTGCCATTGGAGGGATAGTATGTTCCAACGATTTATTAACACGGTACGGCAGTTTATGGCGGGGCGCTACGGCTCCGACCAGCTGAACCACTTTTTGTTTATCGCCTATTTCATCATCTGGGTGGTGGCTCGCTTTTTCCGCAACCGGCCCATCGCCGGCACGGTGTTTATGCTGGTGCTGTGGGGGATACTGGGTCTTCTTTTGTTCCGCACCCTGTCCCGCAACATCCCCCGCCGTCAGGCGGAGAATCAGCGATTCCTGCGGATATGGAATCCCATCGGGCGGTGGTTCGGCTTTCAGTGGGAGCGCCTGCGGAACATCCGCCGCTATCGCTATCGCCGTTGCCCCGGGTGCAGCGCCCGCCTGCGCCTGCCCATCAAGCGGGGACGCCGCACCGTCACCTGCCAACGGTGCCGCACTCAGTTCAAGACCTTTTTTCTGTAACGCGAGCGCCCTCGGGGATGACCCGAGGGTGTTTTTTTGTGGGACTGGCAAGAGCGGTCGCATCCCCGCATACGATAGGGCTGGGAGGGATGCGGAATGTGGCCGATGGTGATGCAGATACTGTCACAGATGTTCTTTATGGTGTTGTCGGTGGTGAACAGCGGCTCCTTTCCGAAGCCGCTGTCCGCCGCCCGCGAACGGGAGGCGCTGGCGGCGATGGCACAGGGCGACCCCGCCGCGCGGCAGCTGCTCATCGAGCACAACCTGCGGCTGGTGGCGCACATCATCAAAAAGCACTACAGCGGCGCGCGGGATCAGGAGGATCTGGTGTCCATCGGCACCATCGGGCTGATCAAGGCGGTGGACACCTTTGACGCCAACAAGGGGCGGCTGGCCACCTATGCCAGCCGCTGCATCGAAAACGAGATACGGATGCACTTTCGGTCCGCCAAAAAGACCGAGCGGGAGGTGTCCCTGTCCGAGCCCATTGACACCGACGGGGAGGGTCGCCCGCTGACCCTGATGGACGTGCTGGCGCAGGAGGACACCCTGCCCCAGGATCTGGAGCAGCGGCTGGATCTGCGGGTGCTGCGGCGGTACGTGGAGGAGTGTCTCGACCCCCGCGAGCGGGAGATCATCACCCTGCGGTACGGGCTGGAGGGGGAGCCCATGCCCCAATGGCAGGTAGCACAGCGGCTGGGCATCTCCCGCAGCTACGTGAGCCGCCTGGAAACGCGGGCGCTGGGTCTGCTGCGCCGTCGATACGAGCGCCCGACAAAATTCCGTTGACAGAGCTCGCCGTATGGGAGTATAATACCCACGAAAAGGGAGGTGACCGCCGTGTCGATCCGAACGAAAAAGTGGATATTGGGCATCGCCATCGCGGCGGTCACGCTGTTCATCTGGTCTATGTCGCTGCAGTCGGCTGCCGTGTCGTTCCAGCAGAGCGACGCCATCGCCGCACCCATGACGGAGCATGCCACCGCACCGGGCAAATGGTTGAGCGACGTTCCCCCGCCCGGCAGCTGGATATCCGTTTTCTCCATCCTGGTGCGCAAATCGGCGCATTTCATTGAGTTTGCGGTGCTGGGACTGCTGTGGGGCGGCTTCAGCCGCCTGCAACGGCTGCGGGTGCCGTGGCTGTACGGACTGGCGGTGGCGATCGTCGACGAAGCCATCCAGCACTTTATCCCCGGGCGCTCCCCCAGTGCCGTGGACGTGGCGCTGGACTGGGCAGGCTATCTGTTCGGTTTTTTGCTGATCGTGCTGATTGCCGCGCTGATTCGCAGAAAATCTAAAAAATAATCTTGCATTTTCGATATACCCGTGCTACAATAGGCAAGTAATTGCACCTGCCGGTGTGATGGAATTGGCAGACGTAGTGGACTCAAAATCCACCGGTGGCGACACCGTGCCGGTTCGAGTCCGGCCACCGGCACCAAAAAGGGAGATGGGCATCCGCCCATCTCCCTTTTTTCTTGCTGTTGGTCTGTCAAGGCTCTCGAACCGGAGAGTTTTGCCGCAGGCAAAACTCAAGCGCACACCGCAAACAGCCACATAATCAAGTGCGCCCTTCTTATCTTGCGGTGGGCGACGGTTCTGAGTCCGGCCACGAGATGGGCATCCGCCCATCTCCCTTTTTTCTTGCTGTTGGTCTGTCAAGGCTCTCGAACCGGAGAGTTTTGCCGCAGGCAAAACTCAAGCGCACACCGCAACCCGTCTACATAGCCCAGAGCGCCTTTCTTATCTTGCGGTGGGCGACGGTTCAGAGTCCGGCCACGAGAAGGGCATCCGCCCATCTCTCTTTTTTCTTGCTGTTGGTCTGTCAAGGCTCTCGAACCGGAGAGTTTTGCCGCAGGCAAAACTCAAGCGCACACCGCAACTCGTCTACATAGCCCAGAACGCCCCTCTTATCTTGCGGTGGGCGACGGTTCTGAGTCCTCGACTACGGCTTGCCTATTGGCTACCTCTCCGTCATTTGCTGCGCAAATGCCACCTCCCCTAACAAGGGGAGGCACGGAATTCTATCTCTTGTTGCACGGGAGGCTTTCTCCTATCCAACGTTGGTAAAACACACGGCTCCCCGTCCGCGCCATCCGCCCACGCGGTTTCTCCCCCTTGACTTTGCCGTGCAATTCCTATATTATAAACATATAATAAATCTCCCTTTGCGGAATGTATGAAAGGATAGGACGATATGAAACACACTGTTTTCCGTTTACTGGCGCTGGCGCTGGCCGTGCTGATGGTGGTGGGCATGACCGCCTGCGGCAATACCGCCAAGCAGCCCGACGACGACACCGACGTGAGCACCACCACCTCTGCCGAGACCACTCCGGGCGAGGACGCTCCGTCCACCACCGCGGGCGAATCCACCACCGCCACCACCAAGGGCACCGATAACAAGAAGCCCGTCAGCACCAAAAAACCCACCAAGTCCACCACCAGCGGTAAGCACGTGGTCACCTTCACCACCGCTGAGGAGGTCACCGAGTCCACCACCGCCCTCCCCAAGAACCCCCTGCGTGTGCTGTCCATCGGTCACTCCTTCAGTAAGGATGCCATGGTCACCTATCTGTGGGATATGCTGGAGTCCAGCGGCAAATACGACTACATCGTTATCGCCTATCTGTACTTCCCCGGCTGCTCTCTGGACAGACAGTGGGATCACATCTCCGGCCGCCCCGGCACGGATAAGGAGGGTCGCCCCTACGAGTACGAGGAGTACAGCAAGACCGACCCCTACACCGGCACCTGGGAGAAGCAGTATAAGGACGGCGACGCCAAGAATCTGGCCGAGTACGCCATCAAGGACGAGAAGTGGGACGTCATCACCCTGCAGCCCTCCCCCGACTACGGTCCCGGTCCCGAGCTGTGCGGCGGCACCAACGACTACGCCGACGTGGGAAACATCCTCAACTGGATCCGCAGCAACAAGACCAACGCCAAGGCGAAGGTCTATTACCATATGACCTGGGCCTTCTCCACCGACTGTAAGCTGTGGAGCTTCTCCTACTGCGACTGGGATCAGATGAAGCAGTACCAGGCCTTTGTCAACGCCACCAAGAAGTACATCTTCAACGCCCATCCCAACCGCTTCGCGGGGATCATCCCCGCCGGCACCGCCATCCAGAACGCCCGCTCCTCTAAGCTGGGCGACGTGTTCAACCTGCCCGGCGGCTATGAGGCGGACAACCGCACCGCCAAGGACGGCTATCACCTGAACGACCGCGGCGACTGCGTGGCGGCGCTGACCTGGTACGCCGTGCTGACCGGCAAGTCGGCCAAGACCGCCGCGTGCCCCGCCCAGTGGAAGAGCGAGTGGAGCATCTTCACCAAGGCGGTGGACGCCGCCGTCAAGAAGCCCTACGAGGTCACCGACTGCTGATACATCCGAGTAGCTGCGCCGCTCGCCTCACAGGGGCGGGCGGCTTTGCACATCGGACAGAAAGAGAGGAAATCCTATGCAGATGAACTTGCGTAACCTAACGGCGCTGGTGCTGGCAACGGTACTGCTGCTGACGCTGACCGCCTGTGGCAATACCGCCAAGCAGCCCGCCGCCGACCCCGCCGTGAGCGACACCACCACCACAACCACGGCGGAGAACACCACCTCCACCACCGAAACCACCACCGCCACGACGACGGCCACCACCAGTCAGCCTGTTCTGAAAGAGACCTCCAAGAAAACGACCACCAGCGAAAAAAAGGTGGTCACCTTTACCACCGAGGCCACCACCACCTCCACCACCAAGGATAAGTCCAAGGGCAAGGCCATTAAAATCCTGGCCATCGGCAACAGCTTCTCGGTGGATGCCATGAAAAACCACCTGTTCGACATCTTCGAGGCGGCGGGCTATACCGACATCACCCTGGGCAACCTGTATATCGGCGGCTGCTCGCTGGATATGCACTACGCCAACCTGCGGGAGAACAAACCCGCCTATACCTTCTATCTCAACACCGACGGCGAGTGGTCCCAGCACGCCGACACCACCCCCGCCACCGCCTTTGGCAAGGCGCGCTGGGACGTGGTGACCATCCAGCAGGTCAGCAGCACCTCCGGTGTTGCCGGTAGCTACGTCAACCTGCAAAAGACGCTGGATCTCATCAAGCAGAAGGAGCCCCAGGCCAAGATATACTGGCATATGACCTGGGCCTATCAGCAAAACAGCACCCACGAGGCCTTTGTCCATTATAACAAGGATCAGATGACGATGTATAAGGCCATCACCTCCACCGTCCAGTCCAAGGTGGCACCCAACAAGGCCATCTACGGCGTCATCCCCTCCGGCACCGCCATCCAGAATCTGCGCACCTCCGAGCTGGGGGACACCCTCACCTCCGACGGCTATCACCTGGAAGACATCTACGGCGATTATACCGCCGCCCTGACCTGGTTCTGCACCATCACGGGAGAGGCACCGGACGCCACGGATTATCGCCCCGTCCGCTCCTACTGGGGCGACATCACCAAGGCGGTCTCCAACGCCCTCAAAAAGCCCTATCAGATCACCGCGTGCTGAACACACTGATCACCGTGCCGATGGTTTGCACAGCCGATAGGCTGACTGGGGAGAGATAAACGAACCCCGCAGGGGTTCTCATAACGATTGCCGCAGGCGATCTCATAACTCTAAACTCATAACTAATTACAATCCCTCCACCGCCTAACGGCGGTCCCCCTCCCTTTACAAGGGAGGCTTGATTCTATTCGACGTTGATTTGGTATTGTAGGGGCGAACTGTGTTCGCCCGCGGGCGTTCGCAGAACGCCCCTACGGATTCTATATGGGGTGGGGTGGTATTGTAGGGGCGGATATCATCCGCCCGTGGCGTTATTCCGACGGGAGCATATGGAATGCCCCTCTACAAAGCTTACATTGGTCGGTATTGCGGGCGGCAGGTTGCCGCCCCTACGGATTCTATGCGACATCGATAGGTGGTGTAGGGGCGGGTCTCCGCGCCCGCCCGTATTATCGCGGGAGGGGACAGAGCCCCTCCCCTACGGGTTCTATCGAACTTTGGTTAGTGTCGTAGGGGCGGATTCCATATCCGCCCGTATTTGTGGATACTTCTTCCGTCACGGCTATCGCCGTGCCACCCTCTCGCTGCGGCTCGGTCCACTCGCGGTTCTGACAGTCCACTGGACTGTCATTCATTGCCGCTCGTGTCGCTTCGCTACCCTCAAGAGGGAGGCAGGGGCTATGCGGTTAGGTGCGCACTAAGGCCCCCTCTGACGAGGGGGCTGTCAGCCGATAGGCTGACTGGGGGAGAGATTTTTCTCTTCTTGTTTCTCTCCCTCCGTCTTCGCCTACGGCGAATCCACCTCCCTCATCAGAGGGAGGCAAGCCGCTGCGGCGGGACCGGGCATAGCTAAAGCTTTATGAAACCACCGGCACTGCCGGTGGTTTCCTTTTACAACAGAAAACCCCTCATTCTCGGAATGAGGGGTTTTTCGTTTAGTTCTCGGTATATTGTGCGTTAAATTCCTTGAGCGCCGCCACGTAGCCGTCGGGGTCCACGGGATAGCACAGCCCGTGCCCCGCGCCGGGGATGATTACCAACCGTTTTGGGGCGGTGCAGGCTTCGTAATTGATGCGGCTCATCTCGCAGGGGACGAAATCGTCGGTATCCCCGTGGTAGAAGATGATGGGCAGGCGGCTGTTGGCCGCCGCGGCGGCGGCGTCCGCCTGATTGGGGTCAAAGCCGCCGTATACCATCGCCCCCAGCCGCACCAGCGGATACAGCAGGTTGGCAGGCAGCCCGATCTGTTTGATCACTTTTTTAATAATATCGCGGGCGTTGGTGTAACCGCAGTCCGCCAGCACCCCCTTGACCTGCGGGGGCAATTCCTGCGCCGCCGCCATCAGCACGGTGGAGGCGCCCATAGACACGCCGCCGATATACAGGGTGCAGTCCTCGCCGAAGCGGCGCACCGCCTCCTGCGCCCACAGCGCCACGTCCTCGCTCTCGCGGATGCCGAAGGTGATGACGTGTCCGTCGCTGCGCCCATTGCCCCGCTGATCCACCAGCAGGGCGCTGTGCCCCACCGAGAAACAGCGCTGCACCGCACCGCACATATCCCGCGCGGAGTGACCGCGATAGCCGTGGAACAGTATCTCCACCGGCGCGTCGGGGGTCAGGGGGTAATACCGACCCCGCAGGGTCAGCCCGTCGGGGGTGGTGATGCTCCACTCCTCCCGCTCCATCGCCTCGGTCTCACGGTGCCACCGCTCAAAGTCGGGGTAAAAGGGCTCGTAGATCTTGCCGGGGATGAGGCGCTCCTCTTCCAGCCGTTTTTCGGTGCGGGCGGGATTATAAAACGCCAAAAAGAAGCAACCGAAACAAACCGCCAGCAGCACCGCCAAAGCACCCAGCAGCACGTATAACCAAGTCATAGCCTCATCTCCTTTCGTATCTGTCATAATCAGTATACCACCCTCTGCCAATCATTTCAAGATAACGTGCGCGTGATTTTTCTTGCTTTTTTGACAGTTTTCGTGTATGGTAGTATTGTGAGAAGTTTGTGCCCCTTACCTAGGGTAGAGCGACAAATCCGAACTCCGTTTTAGGAAGATGGATTTGGTGCTCTATCTTCGTTAAAATGCTCGTGAACACATACAGTGTTCACTGCGCTTTGTGCCTTGATAGAACAAAAATCCCTTCTTTCTAAAATCTGCGACCTGAAAGCGAGCAGATTTTGTGTGATTTTTATTCTATTGGGGCGATGAAAGGCTGTATGCCTTTCAAGAACAAATAGGGTGAAAAGCGCCAAAATCCGCCGCTTTAAGGCGGGTTCGGATTTGTTGCTCTACCCTATGCAAGGAGTGAACGTTATGAATATCGACGTGAATTACAAAAACAAAAAGCGGTATAACACCGCCCGCTATCCCATCCGCCAGCCCAAGATCCTCACCTGGCTGATCTGGCTGCTGTCCCGCCTGACCCTGCCCCGTGTGCCGTGGAAGGTGGAGAAGGTCAATATGGAGGGTCTCAAGCCCCCGTATATGATGCTGAGCAATCATATGTATTTCGTGGACTTCAAGCTGGCGGCCATGGGCACCGGCTCCCATCGGGTTAACAACGTGGTGACCATCGACGGCTATTACCGCCGCCCCTTTCTGCTGGAGTGGATCGGTGCCATCTGCCACCGCAAATACACCATGGATCTGCATCTCATCAAGTCCATCGCCAAGGTGCTCCGTCGGGGCGACGTGCTGAGCATGTATCCCGAGGCCCGCTACACCCCCTGCGGCGTGCTGGAGTATATGCCCGAATCCCTGGGCAAGCTGGTGAAAATGAACAAAGTGCCGGTGGTGACGGTGGTGCACCACGGCAACCACATCCACTCCCCCTTCTGGGACTTCCGCCACAAGCGGAAGGTGCCGCTGCACACCGTAATGACCCTCACCCTCACCCCCGAACAGATCCAGAATATGACGGTGGATGAGATCAACGCCCATCTGCGGCAGGCGCTGGACTACGACGAGTATAAGTACGTTAAGGATAACGGCATCCGCGTCACCGAGCCCTTCCGCGCCCAGGGTATGCATAAGGTGCTGTATCAGTGCCCCCACTGCGGCGCGGAGCATAAGATGAACTCGGCGGGCACCGAACTGTTCTGCGAGGCCTGCGGCAAGCGCTGGACCCTGAACGAGGATATGACCCTCACCGCCCAGAGCGGCGAAACCGAATTCTCCCACGTGCCGGACTGGTATAAGTGGGAAAAGGCGCAGGTGGAACAGCAGATCGCCGACGGCACCTACTCCTTTGAGGACGAGGTGGAGGTATTCTCGATGCCCCGCTGCTGGAAATTTGAAAAGCTGGGGATGGCCCGCGTGCGCCACACCATCGAAAACGGCTGGGAGCTGTGGGGTCACTACCGCGGCGAGGACTATTACATCCACCGCAAGCCCCACCAGCAGAACGCCCTGCACGTGGAATACGACTTCCAGTACATTAAGCCGCTGGACTGCTTTGACATCTCCCCCGAAAACGACTCCTTCTACTGCTATCCCCAGACCCGCGAGAACGTGCTGACCAAGCTGGCCTTTGCCACCGAGATCATCCATCTGCGGAATCGAGAAAAAGTAAATGCTTAGGGTAGAATCCTATGATACCAGCGGCGCCGGGGAGCGCTTAAATTTGCTGATACTTGCACACAAACGGGCTGTATTGTTCGTCAAAGGCCCCCTTGCCTAAAGGGGGCTGGATTTTTGCCGCAGGCAAAAAGACTGGGGGATTCTATGCCGCTGTGCGGCATATCGCCCTTCAGGCGATTATCCCTCCGTCTCGCCTGCGGCGAGCCACCTCCCTTTAGGCAAGGGAGGCTCTCCGCTGCGGCGGGATTCCCCATAGCTAAAGCTTTTTGGTGCCACCAGCACGACTGGTGGTTTCCTTTTACAGTTAAACAGCCGCTATCCGACGATAGCGGCTGTTTTTTTCGGTTACAGCTTCTTCTGGAAGGACATACAGTCGGTGCACTGGTCCTGAGTGGGACTGCACTCGTGGGTGCCGACGTTAATGGTGTCCAGACTGCAATAATCCTCACAGCTGCAATGGTTCTTGCAGGAGGTAACGGTGCAGTGGATGCTGCGGTTGGCCTTTTCCATCGTTAGGGGCTCCTTTCTAACCGATATTCGCCGTCACAGACGGCTACGATTAGTATGCCCGTCAGGTTTTCCACAATTCCGTCACCGACCCGAAAGTGTATCCCATTTCCTTCCATTTTGTAATCACCTCGTCCAGCACCGCCGCGTTGGTGGCGCTGGTGGAGTGCAGCAGCACCACCGCCCCCGGGTGGATGCGTCCCACCAGTTTATCCAGCGCCTCCCGACGGGTGGGCTGTTTATCCACGTACCAGTCCACGTACGCCAGCGACCAGAACAGGGTGTGATACCCCGCCTCGGACGCCATACGCAGATTTTCCTCTGAATACACCCCACGGGGCGGGCGGTAAATGGGCGGCATCCGCTGCCCTGTCAGAGCGGCGTAGGCGTCCTCCACGGCGGTGAGCTCCGCCAGAAACGCCTCCCGCTCCCCGATCTGCGCCATATCGGGGTGGCTGTGGGTGTGGTTGCCCACCGTGTGTCCCTCCGCCACCATCCGTTTGACCAGGTCGGGAGCGGATTCCAGATAGTGCCCCACCACGAAAAAGCAGGCGGGGACGCCGTGCTTTTTCAGCGTGTCCAGTATGGCGGGGGTATAGCCGTTTTCGTACCCCGCGTCAAAGGTGAGATAGATGCGCTTTTCATTCGTATCCCCCAGATAGCATGCACCGTACTCTGCCAGGCGGTCGGCGGCAACGTTGCCCGCGGGCGGCTGACCCTCGGCGGGAAAGGACAGCCCCCAATTCTCCGCCGCCACAGCAGCGGCAGGGCGGCGGGACAGGCTCAGTCCGCACACACCCACCGCCAGCGCGCACACCACCGCCAGACACCACTGCCACCCTCGGCGGGAAATCAACACAAACATAAACACTCCTCCTTGTATTCCCATTGTTATGAGAAGGGACAAAACTCCTATGCAAACATTATGGTGCTTTTAATAGTTTTTACAGGAGGATTTTTTGTTGCCGTAACAAGACGGTAAGTTTTTTGCCTTGAAAACATGCGCAAAAAATGTTACAATATAAATGTTTTTAAATTGTTGTTATGCTGGTGATTCCTGTTTGCATAAGCGCTCCTGTTGAATGCATATACAGCCTCCCTCTGACGAGGGAGGTGGCAAAAATCTTTGATTTTTGACGGAGGGAGAGAAAATGAAGGAATATAACAAAATCAACATCCCTCTTGCAAAGGCTCTCAGAAAGCATATGACCCCGTGGGAACGAAAACTATGGTATGAATTCTTACGAAACTATCCCATACGGTTTCAAAGACAAAAGGCAATCGGAAATTATATAGCCGATTTCTATTGTGCCAAAGCGAGGCTTGTGGTTGAATTGGACGGCGGCGGGCATTATACCGCACAGCAAGCCGACCGAGATATGGTTCGTACAAAAGAACTGGAGAATATGAATCTGACCGTTTTAAGATTTTGCAATGCCGATATTATTCATAATTACCGCAGCGTATGCGAACAAATCGATCTGGCTGTAAAAAAATCTCTCCCTCAGTCAGCTTCGCTGACAGCTCCCTCGTCAGAGGGAGCCTAGGATAACATACACAAAACCCTTAGTGAATGAAAAGGAAGTGCGCGCCTATGCTGAAACGTTTTGCCTCGTATTACAAGCCGTATATCGGTCTTTTCGTGCTGGATCTGTTCTGCGCCCTGCTGGTGGCGGCGGTGGATCTGATCTACCCTCTGATGTCCAACTACGCGCTGAAGACCCTCATCCCCCAGAGCAAGATCGACGCCTTTGTATGGCTGATGGTGATTCTCACCGCCGCGTATCTGCTGCGGGGCTTCCTGCAGTTTGTTATCGCCTATTGGGGTCACCTGCTGGGCGTGTATATGGAGACGGATATGCGCCGCGAGCTGTTCGGACACCTGCAGAAGCTGTCCTTCCGCTTCTACGACAAGCACCGCACCGGCGAGCTGATGAGCCGCGTGGTGAGCGACCTGTTTGAGGTGGTGGAGCTGGCGCACCACGGTCCCGAGGACCTGTTTATCTCCTGCATCACCCTCATCGGCTCGCTGATCGTGATGTTCACCTTCCAGTGGAAGCTGGCGCTGGTCATCACTCTGCTGGTGCCGCTGCTGGTAGGCTTTACGGTGATGCGCCGCAAGAAGATGGGCGCCTCCAGCCGCAAGGTGAAAGAAAAGGTGGCGGTCATCAACTCCAACATCGAATCCAGCATCAGCGGCGTCCGCACCGCCAAGGCGTTCACCAACGAGGAGTACGAGATGGCGAAATTCACCGACGGCTGCAGCCAGCATCGGCAGGCGCGCCGCGGATTCTATAAGCAGATGGGCATCTTCCACGCCGGCACCGAGGTGATCACCAATCTGATCAACCTGGCGGTGATCGCGGCGGGCGGTATCCTCATTTTCAGCGACGGTCTGGATTATGTGGATCTGCTGACCTTTACCATGTACGTGTCCTCCTTCCTGGGTCCGGTGCGCAAGCTGGCTTTCTTCGCCGAGCAGTACACCACCGGTATGGCGGGCTTCACCCGCTTTCAAGAGCTGATGGCTATCCAGCCGGACATCGTGGACGCCCCTGACGCCACCCCGCTGGTGTGCCGCGGCGGGCGCATCGAGGTGCAGGACGTCACCTTCGCCTACGATAAGGGGGTGGAGGTGCTGGAGCACGTGTCCCTCACCGTCCCCGCCGGCAAGACGCTGGCGCTGGTGGGTCCCTCCGGCGGCGGCAAGACCACCCTGTGTCATCTGATCCCCCGCTTTTACGAGATTATGGACGGCAAGATCACCATCGACGGTCAGGATATCCGTCAGGTGACCCTGCGCTCCCTGCGGGAGCAGGTGGGCATCGTCCAGCAGGACGTGATGATCTTCGCCGGCACCGTGATGGACAACATCCGCTACGGTCGTCTGGACGCCACCGACGAAGAGGTGATGGAGGCCGCCAAAAAGGCGGAGATCCACGACGCCATTATGGAGATGCCCGACGGGTACAACACCTACGTGGGTGAGCGGGGCATTATGCTCTCCGGCGGTCAAAAGCAGCGGGTGAGCATCGCCCGCATCTTCCTGAAGAATCCCCCCATCCTGCTGCTGGATGAGGCCACCTCGGCGCTGGATACCGTCACCGAGGCGCACATTCAGGCGGCGCTGGAGAAGCTGTCCCAGGGGCGCACCACCCTCATTATTGCTCACCGCCTGTCCACCATCCGCAACGCGGACCTTATCGCCTACATCGACGGCGAGGGCATCCGCGAGACCGGCACCCACGCCGAACTGCTGGAGCGGGATGGCTACTACGCCAAACTCCACGCCGCCACGCAAGCGATCCTGTAAAATGTGAACAACCAATGGAAAGGCATATTGCAATGGACGTTATTTTGCAGTTATACACGGATGATTACAAAGAAGATATAGTACAATGTATTGCACAGTTTTTCGGGTTCCATATGGGACTTAGTTCCGGAAATACAATTGGCAATATTGATACGAATGTAGCCGAACAGAATTTAAAAGACTGGACAACGCGAGATAATCAGTTGTACGTGATAGTGTATGCGAATGTTGTTGTGGGTTTCTTGCGTATTGGCTATAGAGGCGGAAACGTTGCTTGGATAGAAGATGTTTTCGTAAAAGAAGACTTTCGCAATAGAGGGATTGCAACGGAAAGCATCCGACAAGCTGAGAGAATAATTAAAAATACCCCGCCCTATAACGCGGTTTGTTTTGATGTTGTCCCAAGAAATATGGATGCAATAAAACTTTATCATAAGTTAGGATATCAAACGCTAAGTTTAGTTACTGTTCGTAAGGATTTCGTGCCCAAAGAATCGACTGATACAGAAACAATAAATGGGTTAGAGTTTAAAATATGAAGAGTAATAGGAGAATAATTGACCAAACCGATTAAGAACACCTTTTTGTACGCTCTTCGATGCGCTGTGCTGCTCACTAAACTTGGCTCTCCCTTTGGGAGAGCTGTCGGCGGAGCCGACTGAGAGGGGAAAATATGACCATACCAAAAGACAACAGTCAATTAGAAAACGCCAGGCGTCTTCGTAGGGAGATGACACCACACGAACGCAAGCTTTGGTATCTTTTTCTCCGCCAATATCCCGTGAAAATTTATAAACAGCGGATCATTGGGAAGTTTATTGTGGATTTTTACTGCGCTTCCGCCAAGCTGGTTATTGAATTGGATGGCTCTCAACACTATGAGTCGCAAGGGATGGCACACGACTTGGAACGTTCCGCTTATTTGACGGCTCTTGGGTTAGAGGTTTTGCGATTCTCCAATCAGGATGTCGATACGGATTTTCGCGGTGTATGCACACAGATCGATCGTATGATTCAAGAGCGGATGCAAGGCCCTCTCAGTCACCTGCGGTGACAGCTCTCCCAGAGGGAGAGCCAAGGCGTCCGCTACCCGGACGATCATATAATAAAAAAGACCCCTTCGGGGGTCTTTTTTTAGTCCTTCCAAAACTGTGAGATCATTCCTCATTACTAATTACTCATTCCTCATTAAAAATCATCCCTCCCACAGCCGTCCGCACCGCGAGTTTTGCGGCTGTGACGCAAAATCTCGACGGACTTCGCCGCAGGCGAATGTCCATCATTTCTCATACAGCCGTCCGTCCTCGATGCGGACGCGGCGGGGGCAGGCGGCACCGATGGCGGGGTCGTGGGTGATGATCACCACCGTGTGTCCCGCCCCGCCAAGCCGCTTGAGCAGGCTCATCACCTCGCCGCCGGCGGCGGTGTCCAGATTGCCGGTGGGCTCATCCGCCAGCAGTAGCGGCGGGCGTCCCGCCATTGCCCGCGCCACCGCTACCCGCTGCTGCTGTCCGCCGGACAGCTGGGCGGGGCGGTGATCCATCCGCTGCTCCAGACCCACCCGCTCCAGGCTCTCCCGCGCCAGACGGCGGCGGGTGTCCTCCGGCACACCGCGGTAGATCAGCGGCAGCTCCACGTTCTCCAGGGCGGTGAGCTCCGGCAGCAGGTGAAACCCCTGAAACACAAACCCCACCGTGCGACTGCGCACGTCCGACAGCGCCCGCTCCCCCATACGCGCCACCGCCTGCCCGTCCAGCCGATACTCCCCCGCCGTGGGGGTGTCCAGACACCCCAGCAGATTCATCAGGGTGGATTTGCCGCTGCCGGAGGGTCCCAGTATGGCCACCATCTCCCCCCGCATCACCGTAAAGTCCACGTCCTTCAGCGCGTCCAACCTCTGTCCGCCCACCGTGTATTCCTTGCAGATTCCCCGCATCTCGATCAACGGCTTTATGTCGATCACCCCATTTTCATTAAAATAACACAAACAGTGTGCACCGCCGCCGCCGAAATACACCCGCAATAAAATGGAATAAAAAAAGACCTGTGCAGATGCACAGGTCTTTATATTTATACGGTAACTTTTTCTTTCTTTTTCATAATAGCGCCGCGCACAATATAGAACACGCCCAGATACACGAACAGCAGCGCCGCCACACACAGGGGATACCACAGGGGACTGCCGCCCACCAGATTATACAGAATGTCGTAGGGGGTGCCGTCCCCCGCCATCAGGAACATATAGTTGTAATCAGCCAGGAGGTTGACCCCATAGGCCACCGCGCAGAAGCCGCCCAACACCCCAAAGGTGATGGGGATGTTTCGCTTTTCCAGCTTGACCATACCGGCACAGAACAGATACAGCGCCGCAAAGCCGCTGATGCAATGGGTGACGCCGGACACCACGTTGGTGAAGCTCAGCACGGGATAGGCGTTGTAGTTCTGGGCGGCGCCCACGGTGCCCAGCACCGCCCCCAACAGACCGAAAGCCGCCACAAAATCGGCGGAGGCCTCCTGCAGTCGCCCTTTGGTAAAGGCGGCCAGCGGAATGGTGATGAGCTGGATGGAACAGAGGAACAGCGGCAGGTTGTACAGGATGCCGTCGTACCACGGCGCATCGCCGCTCAGGTGCTTCTCATAGCAGGCCAGGGCGATCTTGATCAGTTCAAAGCCGTCGATGAGCACCGCCGCCCACACCATCACGCGGTTCTGGGCGCGGGTGTCGCGGGTGCGGTTGCGGCGACCCAGCCACACGCCCAGCGCGGTCATGGTCACCAGCAGCAGACCCACAAAGGTCAGGTGCTGCCAGGAATAGGCGCCCTCGGGCGGGCGGGTATAGCCGCCGATGCCGAAAAACTCACGAATGATCTCCACGGGGATCCCTCCTTGCATACGGGTCGAATACAGGAGGCATTATAGCAGGTTTTTCCGCCCTTGGCTATAATTATGACAAGATTGTAATGTTTTTTGGGGGGAATGTGAAAGACTTGGGATTTTGCACCGGCGCAAGGGTGGTTTGTAGGGGCGGGCGTCCCCGACCGCCCGCGAAAATGCGTAGTTGCATTGAAATGCAACCGGAAACGGGGATACAACCATACACTTATTGTATGTAGACTTATTGTGTTCTGACAACTAAAATGTATGTAGAAAGATGTCGAGGTGAAAGTAATGGATATTATTAAAGTGTTTGGTACTAATGTCCGCAAATATCGTATTAAAAAAGGTGTTTCTCAAGAAAAATTTGCAGAACTGTGTGGGTTACATAGAACCTATATTAGTGATATTGAATGTTTTCGGCGCAGTATTTCTCTTGATAACATTCAGAAAATTGCTGATGCTCTTGATATTGACACCTATAAATTGTTTGTGGAGGAAAAATAAATGTTATATATTCACGAAAACAATCTTTTGAATAAAATTACATCAAATTATAAAGGTCACGGAACCAAAATTAAGGAATTTTATGAGAAAAAATACCTCCCGGTAAGAAGATCGCTTGAAGCTCTTTCTTTCACAGAGAAGGATAAAACAGCATTCGAAAAAGCTGCAAAAATCATCAACGAGTATTATAAGGAAATTGATTCATTTTCTCATAAATATTCAATAACATCACAATCAAAATTTGCATCTACATTTTTGGAAGAAATCAGTACATATTTGTTTAAAGATATACCAGAAATCAAAACTGGCGAGTTTGGCGTATTTAACAAAAAGGTTTATGCAGGTCTTAAAATTGACAAAGATAAGAGAATAGATCTCATAACAAAAGATGTGGATTTTTGTATTGGTAAAAAAGTTAATATCTCTATCGATGGACAACCCTCGACCGAACTAATCTTACCAGTAGTAGCTGTTGAGGTTAAAACTTATCTTGATGCTACAATGTTTGGTGAAATTAAATCTTCAAGTAAGGCTATTCGTAGTGCATCACCCAACTCCAAAACATATGTGCTGATGGGATATAAGTGCCTTGCCGATGAGCACATTATAGCGGCGCGCCAGGATTCAGTATTGACAGAAATGTTTTCTCTTCGCAAAAATGAGTCTTCAGCTGTAGAGGCTTCGGTTCTATACGAATATTGGCATGAAATTACACAAGTAATAAAAGATGTTTCCAAACCAGATATTGTTAAAAATGTTGGTAGATTACTTAAGAGTTGATGAGGGTGATAGCGTATGGTATATATGCATGAAAATAATCTTTTAGAAAAAATTAATCAGAAAAAAGATGGAAATGGGAAGGCAGTAAACGGTTATAAAAACTTAAAGAGCGAACTTGAAGATTTTTATAACAACACATATAAAGTTTTTAGAAATGAAATTGAAAAATTAACGTTTGATAGTGATCCGATTAATAGAAAAAATTTTGATAAAGCGGCAGATTTGTTTTGGAGTTATTACTGTAAAACCCGACAATTTGCAAGTGATAATAAAGTGGATCAGCGTTCTAAATTTTCTTCGTCTTTTTTGGAGGAAATAAGTACTTATTTGTTTTGTGGGTTAGAAGAAATTAAAACAAAAAAATTTGACATTTATAATAAATCTATTTATGCGGGCTTGAAAATTGATAACAAACTCATCGTTTCAGTTATTCCAAAAGATGTTGATTTTTGTATAGGCAGAAAAACTAAAATCAAGATTGGGAACAAAAGCGAAGATATTATTTTTCCAATTGTTGCAGTAGAGGTCAAAACATATTTGGATGCAACAATGTTTGGCGAAGTACAATTTACCAGTGACAAGTTGAGAGCTGCTGCCCCATATGTGAAATCATACGTATTGATGGGTTATAAAGATGTAAAGGACGAACATATAATATCTGCTCGAGCAAATTCTTCGTTGAACGAAATGTTTGTGCTTAAAAAGAACAAAATACCTAAAAATCATATTCCTAAAGAAACTGATTCAGATAAATTTTCTGGTGAAGCACTCTATCAATATTGGCATGAGATTTCTACAGCCGTGCAAAATGCTTTGTCCGAGATTATAATAACAACACCAGGTAAGTTGTTTGAACAAAAATAAAAGCATCGTGGATTATGCGAAATAATCCACGATGCTTTTTGCTATTGCTTTTGCGAGTAACGGCGGGACAGCATTCCCGATTTGCTGATATTGCGAAAGATTCTTTTCCCAAGACATTGTTGTGCGTTTGCCACAGAAAATATAAGTATCTGGGAAGGATTGAAGTCTTGCACCTTCTCTAGCAGTGTAGTTTCTATTCAAATACGGGTGTACAAAATTGCTTTGAAAACTTGCGGGAATAGTGGGGGATGGTTTATCAGGATAGGGGCGCATATTATTTTGCGAATATACTTTTCCACTGATTTTATCAGCTTCTCCACGCTTCCTTTGCTGATATTCTTCAGCAACGTCAGCTACAGATTGACCATATTTTATCTGTGCGAAACGTTCCACTAATCTTGCGGTATGGCGCATAGCAACGTGATTATGAATAACCGTGCTATTTTGTCTTGCCCACTCTTGATATTTGGTGAAGGGACGCATTGAGTATTCCATAGTGTCCGAACCTTCTCCGGCAGCAATTTGTGGCAAATCCATTATTGCATCCGTGATAGTGCGTTGCTTATTTCCAAAAAGGAATCCTTTGGGTTCAATTTTGTCTTTGTCATATGGAATGTCATTTCTCAAGCCAATGAAGAAAACTCTTAAACGGCTTTGAGGAACACCGAATTCAGCGGCGTTTAAAGTGAAGGTTTCTAGAGTATATCCTGCTGAATTGAATTCAGCTTTTATTAGATCTTTTACATTATCACCGCTTTTAGTTTTCATAGAAAGAATGCCAGTAACATTCTCCATTACAAAAAAACGAGGTTTAAACTGCTTGACAAATCTGACAAACTCCATAAACAAACTGTTGCGAGGGTCGTTTTTATCTCTATTTCCACTCAAGGAAAAACCCTGACACGGAGGACCGCCTATAATGCCATCTATAGTTTTAATACCATCGGGCAAGATTGAGGATAAATCCAAAATTTGAGTAATGTCTTCTGTGATAACTTTTGTTGTTGGGTGATTTTTTTTATATGTTTCGGATGCCCAGTCATCTTTTTCAATTGCAACGGGAATATTAAATCCGGCCATTTCAAAGCCGAGACTTAATCCTCCGCAACCTGCAAATAAATCAATTATATTCATTGTAGTTCCCCTTAATCAAGATTGCTTCTAATATCAAAATCAATGCTGTTTTTTTGACAAAATTGGTCTATGAGCTTCATAGTTTTGTAAGTCGGTTTTGCCTTACCGGTTTCCCATCTGTTAACAGTGGTGAAGGCAACACCTAGCTCTTTTGCAAACGCTTCTTGACTTAAAAAACAATCCTGCCGAATTTTTTTAATTGCTTCAGAAATTGTCATAACAGTACACCTCGCAATTTTATTGCATTATTATATCATGAATATGGCGAGTTTGCAATATTAATTAGAATTTTAACGCATAATTTTGAGATATTTTTCCTCACGATGACACTTTTCTTTTTTTACAATGACACTAATCTTTAAGATAAGTGTCATTGTGATTTGCTTTGGCGAGACTTAGAACTCACATTTTGGCCGAGATGGGATTGCTTGCCGATATATCGGTTAGCGGTCGGCCAAAACGATGGAGTTTTCCGCCCGCGGCGGAAAACGTCGGTGAGTCAAGGACCTCCATCCACCACGAAAAAAGGGGCGTTGCCCCTTCTTTCCGTGGCGAGACTTTGAACTCCCATCCACGGCAAGACGAGCAGTCGTTCTTATGCCGGTCTGCGGTTTGCCGTGGATGCTGAGTTTTCCGCCTGTGGCGGAAAACATCGGTGATTCAAGAACCTCCATCCACCACGAGGATGAAAAATAGGGAGTACCCGAATGGGTACTCCCTATTTTTGGTCCGAGTGGCGAGACTTGAACTCACGGCCTCTTGACCCCCAGTCAAGCGCGCTACCAACTGCGCCACACCCGGATATTTTCCTCAACCCCGCCTCTTGACTTCTCTTGCGGTGCAAACGAGATTATAGCACACCCCCACACAAAAAGCAAGCACTATTTTCTCTTTTTTTTATTTTTTTCGGCTTTTCCCCTCCGTGGCGGGGGTTTCGCGGGAATTTTCGGGGTTTTGCCCCTTGTATCGGCGGGGGGATTGTGCTATACTGGTGCAGTCAATTCCGCGGCAGGTCAGTTTTTTTAACACAGATAGGAAGTATCAATATGGGAAAGAGAGAAAATCTGCGCAACGTGGCCATCATCGCCCACGTGGACCACGGCAAGACCACCCTGGTGGACCAACTGCTTCGCCAGAGCGGCACCTTCCGCCAGAACGAGGCGGTGGCGGAGCGCGTTATGGACTCCGGCGACCTGGAGCGCGAGCGCGGCATCACCATCCTGTCCAAAAACACCGCCGTGCGCTACGGCGACACCAAGATCAACATCGTGGACACCCCGGGTCACGCCGACTTCGGCGGCGAGGTGGAGCGCATCCTGCAGATGGTGGACGGCGTTCTGCTGCTGGTGGACGCCTTTGAGGGCTGTATGCCCCAGACCCGCTTCGTGCTGAAAAAGGCGCTGGGACTGGGCAAATCCCCCGTGGTGGTGGTCAACAAGATCGACCGCGACGGCGCCAGACCCATGGAGGTCATCGACGAGCTGCTGGATCTGTTTATCGAGCTGGACGCCGACGAGGATCAGCTGGACTTCCCCGTGCTGTTCGCCTCCGGTCGGGACGGCTACGCCAGCCTGGATCCCGACGCCCGCGAGGGGGATATGCGCCCCCTGTTCGAGGCCATCCTGCAGCATGTGCCCGCCCCCGAGGGCGAGGCGGACGGTCCCCTGCAGATTCTTTTCTCCAACATCGACTACGACGACTACACCGGCCGCATCGGCATCGGACGGGTGGAGCGCGGCAGCGTCAGGAGCGGTCAGCCGGTGGTGCTGTGCCGCCAGGACGGCTCCACCCAGAACGCCCGCATCGGCAAATTGTACCAGTTTGAGGGTCTGCGCCGCACCGAGTGCGACGAGGCGGGGCTGGGCGACCTGATCGCGGTCACCGGCATCACCGACCTGAACATCGGCGAGACCGCCTGCGACCCCGAGCACCCCGACCCGCTGCCCTTCGTCCGCATTGACGAGCCCACCATCTCTATGCTGTTTATGGTAAACAACTCCCCTTTTGCGGGACGGGAGGGCAAATTCGTCACCAGCCGCAACATCCGCGACCGCCTGTTCAAAGAGGTGGAGACCAACGTGAGCATGCGGGTGGAGGAAACCGACACCACCGACGCCTTCAAGGTGTCGGGGCGCGGTGAACTGTCCCTGTCCATCTTGATCGAGACGATGAGACGACAGGGCTACGAGTTCGCGGTCAGCCGCCCCCAGGTCATCTACAAGACCGACAGCGACGGCACCCTGCTGGAGCCCATGGAGCTGCTGGTCATCGAGGTGCCGGAGCAGTACGTGGGTGCGGTGATGGAGCGCCTGGGCGCCCGCAAGGCGGAGATCGTCAATATGGGCACCCGCGACACCGGCATCAGCCATCTGGAATTCCGCATCCCCTCCCGCGGACTGATGGGCTATCGCCAGCAATTCCTCACCGACACCAACGGCAACGGCATTATGAACAGCCTGTTCGACGGCTATGAGCCCTACAAGGGGGAGATCCCCCAGCGGGTGCAGGGCTCTCTGGTGGTGCACGAGACCGGCGAGACCTGCGCCTACGGTCTGTGGGGCGCCCAGGACCGCGGCGCACTGTTCGTGGGACCCGGCGTGCCGGTGTACGAGGGTATGATCGTGGGTCAGAGCCCCAAGGACGAGGACATCGTGGTGAACGTGTGCAAGAAAAAGCACGTGACCAACACCCGCGCCAGCGGCTCGGACGAGGCGCTGCGCCTGGTGCCCCCCACCGTCCTCAGCCTGGAGCAATGCCTGGAGTTTATCAACGACGACGAGCTGCTGGAGGTCACCCCCGACAGCCTGCGCCTGCGCAAGCGCATCCTCAACAAGGAGCTGCGGATGAAGGCCGAGGCAAAGAAAAAGAGAATGTAAGTGAAAAGCGTCCTCCCCTTGGGGAGGACGCTTTTTTGATGGTGGCGTCTTTCGGCGGGAGGGGACAGAGCCCCGCGAGTTTTGCGGTAACACCGCAAAATCTCGACGGACTTCGGCGCAGCCGAATGTCCACGCCCCTACGGAGTCTATACGACGTGGGATGGGGTTGTAGGGGAGCGCCTCTGTGCGCTCCCGCGGGCGGATGATATCCGCGAGTTTTGCGGCAACGCCGCAAAATCTCGACGGACTTCGCCGCAGGCGAATGTCCACGCCCCTACAGGTTCTATGCGACGTGGGCTATTTTCGTAGGGGCGGGCGTCCTCGACCGCCCGTGTTATTGACAATCCCTCCGTCTGTGGCTAACGCCACAGACACCTCCCTTTACACAAGGGAGGCTGGATTCTATCCTACATCGGTGTGGTTTCGTAGGGGCGGATATCATCCGCCCGTTCTTGTGGTACCAACGGGGGCATATGGAATGCCCCCCTACAAAGCTTACGTTGGTCGGTATTGCGGGCGGCAGGTTGCCGCCCCTACGGATTCTATCGTAGTTGGGTTGGGGAACGTAGGGGGACAAAAGGGCGGTCGACATAAAATGCTTGATTTTTCCATTCATATCATTTATAATAGTGATATAGCAGCTTTCCGTGTTTCTGTATCAAACACGGCGGGCTGCTTTTTTTAACCAAGAAAGGAGGAGATACCCATGCGAAAACCCGTGTTCTACACCGAGGTGGCCTTTGTGGTCAGCCTGGTGGTGCTGGCCTTCGGCACCGCTATGATGGTGCAGGGGGATTTCGGCGTGTCCATGGTGACCGCCCCCGCCTACGTGCTGCACCTGAAGCTGTCCCAATACCTGCCCTTTTTCACCTTCGGTATGGCGGAATACTCCACCCAGATGATCGCCCTGGCGCTGATGCTGCTGGTCGTGCGGCGGCTGAAATGGGGGTATCTCCTGACCTTTGCCACCGCCATCCTCTACGGCTTTATGATGGACGGCGCGTTGGCGGTGGTATCCCTCATCCCCACCGACCTGCTGGCGGTGCGCATCGCCCTGTACATCCCCGGACTGCTGACCTGCTCGGCGGCCATCGCGCTGATCCTCACCAGCTACTTCCCCCCCGCCGCCTACGAGCTGTTCGTCAAGGAGACCTCCGCCAAATGGCGCAAACCGCTGAAGACCGTCAAGACCGTCTACGACTGTACCAGCCTGGTCATCGCTGTGGTGCTGAGTCTGCTGTTCTTCGGACGGCTGGAGGGGGTCGGCGTGGGCACCGTGGTCAGCGCCTTTATCAACGGTACGCTTATTCACCTGTTCGGCAACCTATACCGCCGACTGTTTACCTTCACCGACCGCTATCCCTGGCGGCGGTACTTTGAAGAAAGAGAGGAAACCCTATGAGTAGAAAATATCGACTGTCAACAACGCTGGACATCGACGACCTGCTGATGGAATGCACCAGCTACGCCGTGCGACTGGCCAATGAAAAATACAAATTCGACCCGCCCCTGACCATCTACGAAAAAGAGCGCTGGGGCAAGCTGGGCACCCGCGCCGACGTAATCTATCCCTATTTCAGCGACCCCGAATTCTACCGCACCCAGCCGGTGTACGAGGGGGCGCGGGAATTCGTGCGGCGACTGAGCCAGATGACCGAGGTGTACATCTGCACCGCCGTGCCCCCCGAGTTTATGGGCATCCGCGCCCAGCGGATCCGCGAGGAATTCCCCGAGATCCCCGACGACCACATCTTTATGGGCGCCTCAAAGGACAAGATCCACACCGACATCCTGTTCGACGACGCCCTACACAACATCCTCAACTCCAGCGCCCGCTACCCCATCCTGATGCGGCGCCCCTGGAACCACGAAGCCACCGGTATGCTGGCGGTGAACAACTACGACCAGTTCCTGGAGCTGGTGGAGGTCATCGCGGACAGCTATTCCATCCGTCAGGACGGCGCCGAGCACGTTAACCCCGACATCGTGGTGCTGGTCGGTCCCTCCGGCAGCGGTAAGTCCAAGATCGCCACCCAGTTCCTGGGCAAGCGCCACTGCTACGAGAAGCTGATCAGCTACACCACCCAGGACCCCACCGCCATCGAGGTGAATAAGTGGTACAACTACGTCTCCCCCGAGGAGTTCCGCGCCATGTGCGACAGCGGCGAGATGTTCCAGTCCACCATGTACGCCGGTCACGGCTACGGCAGCCGAAAGGCGGACGTGGAGGACATCCTCGCCCGCGGCAAAAAGGTGCTGACCACCACCGATATCTGCGGCGCTATGGCTATGAAGATCCACTTCCCCAAGGTGACCACCATCTATATGAAGCGCGACAAGAAGGCGCTGATGACCAACATTCTGAAGAAGAATTCCTCCATTGAGGATAAGGTCAACCGCCTGGCCGCCATCGAGTACGAGCAGCAGAACGCGGAACTGTGCGACTACGTGGTGCAGTTCGACAGCTACGGTGACGCGGTCAAGCAGATCTGCGAGATCCTTAACGTCACCCACGACTGCAACGGATAATTACGTGAATGAGAAAACACCCCTGCCCTATGGCGGGGGTGTTTTTCGTTTGGGGTACGTTCCATCTGCGGACAGTCACGGACTTCGCCGCAGGCGAATGTCCACGCCCCTACAGGTTCTTTACAGCGTTGGTCGAAATTTGTAGGGACGGGCATTGCCCGTCCGCGGATGGCCAATGGCCTTCCCTACAGGTTCTATGCGATGTGGGTCGGTGTCGTAGGGGCGGGCGTCCTCGACCGCCCGCATCGTTGACAATCCCTCCGTCTGTGGCTAACGCCACAGACACCTCCCTTTACACAAGGGAGGCTTGATTCTATGCGACGTGAGTCGGTGTCGTAGGGGCGGGCCTCTGTGCCCGCCCGCAAAAAACGAAGTATTGTTGCGCATCGTTCAAAATTTTCACGGGAATATTTTCTTCAATTCACCTTGTAAGGGTTGATTTTTTCAAGATCCTCTGCTAAACTGTACTTAGAGATCGGTAACAGGTTCCGGGCCTGCTGCGTTTTTGCAGCAGTCGTGGCTCCCATGACGCCGGTCTCTACTTTTTGTATGTGCGCAGCAAGATACAGTTTGCTTTGATGGTTTTCCCCCCCCGCAGCGGTTGTCATAACTCTAAACTCGTCACAGATTACAACTCCCTCCGTCTTTCGCCTGCGGCGAAATCCACCTCCCTCGGAGAGGGAGGCTTGATTCTATGCGATGTGGGATAGAACCTGTAGGGGGCGATGCCCACATCGCCCCGTCACGAAACGGCGGAGCCGTTTCGGGGGTTCGGTCCACAGGGGAGCCAAAAAGAAACAGCCGACACCATAAGGTGTCGGCTGTTTCTTTGGTGACCCGTCGGGGACTCGAACCCCGGGCCCTTTGATTAAAAGTCAAATGCTCTACCAACTGAGCTAACGGGTCGTGTCACATTTGTGCTAACCTATTATAGCCAACGACACCGCAAAAGTCAAGCACCATTTCATACTTTTGCCCCTCTGCGGCGCAATTTATCCCCATTCGGAGGAAAATTCACAATTTGTCTTTACCTTTCTCTGTAAGTTTGCTATAATGATACCGTTATATCGGTCCGATTACCAAATAAGGAGTGTCTATTATGAAAACCGTAGCCGATTACATCCGCACCATTCCGGATTTTCCCGAAAAGGGTATTATGTTCCGCGACATCACCACCGTGATGCAGTCCGCCGAGGGGCTCAAGCTGGCCATCGACGAGATGCAGAAAAAGCTGGAGGGTGTGGAATTCGACGTCATCGCCGGCGCCGAGAGCCGTGGCTTTATCTTCGGCGTGCCGCTGGCGTATAACACCGGCAAGCCCTTCGTCCCCATCCGTAAGGCGGGCAAGCTGCCCTGCGCCACCATCAGCAAGACCTACGCGCTGGAATACGGCACCGCCACCATCGAGATGCACAAGGACGCCATCCTGCCCGGGCAGAAGGTGGTGCTGGTGGACGACCTGATCGCCACCGGCGGCACCATCCACGCCGCCGCCGACCTGGTGGAGGAGCTGGGCGGCGAGGTGGTCAAGATCCTCTTCCTGCTGGAGCTCAAGGGGCTCAACGGTCGCGAAGTGCTGAAAAAGTACGACGTGGACAGCGTGGTGGCCTACGATGGAAAATAATAGAAACGGTATCCCCGTCAACATTGACTCCCTCACCGAGGAGACCAAGGAGCAATTCCAGGAATTTGCCAAGCTGATGGCCTATTACCGCTGTGCGATGATGGAGATCGAGACCAAATTCAACGTGCTGAACGTGGAATACTCCCTGCGGTACGACCGCAATCCCATCAGCAGCATCAAGTGCCGTCTGAAATCCCCCGTCAGCATCCGCGAAAAGCTGACCCGCCGCGGTCTGGACGTGACGGTGGAGAACATCGAGCAGCACCTCAACGACGTGGCGGGCGTGCGGGTGGTCTGCCCCTTCCCCCAGGACGTGCAGACCATCGCCCGTGCCCTGCTGGGTCAGGACGACGTGGAGCTCATCCAGCGCAAGGACTACATCCTCAACCCCAAGGAAAACGGCTATCGCAGCCTGCACCTGATCGTGGCGGTGCCCATCTATCTGGCCCACGAAAAGCGGAAGATGCGGGTGGAGATCCAGCTGCGCACCAAGGCCATGGACTTTTGGGCCAGCCTGGAGCACCAGCTGCGGTATAAAAAGGACGTGGACTTCACCGACGAGATGGCCAAGGAGCTGAAATTCTGCGCCGAGCTGTCCGCCGAGCTGGACCGCCGTATGGATAACCTACGAGAGCAGGTGCAATAAGTGAACGTCGCCGCCGCCGCCAAGCCCCATCTGGAGTTTGTGATGCGGTACGGCAACCGCCTGCACGCGGTAGCGCAGGCACAGCAGCTGTGGAACGAGATCCACAAGACGGAATAAAGATACGAAAAAAATCCCCCGGCTAAGCCGGGGGTTTTCCATATGCGGGCAAAGCCCTATGATACTGGCAACACACAAGTGTGTGTGAAGCAACTGACACTTGCATACGAACAACCGCACAAAACCAAGGCCCCCTTGCCTAAAGGGGGCTGTCCGAGCGAATGCGAGGACTGGGGGATTCTTATAAAAAGAACATAAATTTT
>JAFSFH010000013.1 GCA_017435305.1 Clostridia bacterium | reverse complement strand
TGCGGTTCCGCCTGGCTGGATGAGTACTGCCACCTGAACACCAACCTGCGCGCTGTCGTGCTGCCCATGGCTCACGATGAGCTGACCCACGTTGCTGCTAAGGAGCCCACCTGCACTGAGGAAGGCAACATCGAGTACTGGTACTGCGAGGCTTGCGGTATGGCTTGGCTGGATGCCGAGGGCACTCTGAACACCAACCTGATGGCCGTTAAGCTGGCTCCCTCCTGCAAGTACAACGCTGTTTACACCGCTGCCAAGGAGGCTACCTGCTTCGAGGAAGGCAACGTTGAGTATTGGTATTGCGCGAACTGCGACGTCTACTATGCTGACGCCGACTGCACCATCATCACCAACGCTAAGAACGTTATCCTGCCTGTGTCTCACAATGTGATCCATGTTGAGGCTAAGGATGCTACCTGCTACGAGGAAGGCAACATCGAGTACTGGTACTGCGAGGATTGCGGCGCTGCCTGGACCGACGAGCTGCTCCGTGAGGTTACCAACCTGAAGAACGTTATCCTGCCCGTGTCTCACAACGTGATCCACGTTGCTGCCAAGGATGCTACCTGCACCGAGCTGGGTAACATCGAGTACTGGTACTGCGACATCTGCGGTTCCGCCTGGCTGGATGAGTACTGCCACCTGAACACCAACCTGATGGCTGTTAAGCTGCCCATGGCTGATCACACCTATGACGGCGATATGGACGTTGACTGTAACGTCTGCGGCGACATCCGCGTGATTGAGTACGAGGTCAAGACCTTCGGCGGTAACTCCATCGCTGAGTCCAACGACGGTCTGTCCGGTCTGGCCTTCAAGTTCAGCCTGACCGACAGAATCACCGGTATGGCTGTTGTCGAGGGCACCAAGTACGTTGCCGATTACAGCAACGCCTATGTGACTCCCGACTCCACCGGCACCTACAAGCTGGTGAAGATGGGCGCCAAGGTGTCCAACGGCAAGCAGAATCTGGACATCCCCGTTAAGAAGATCGTTCTGGAGGGCGAGGGTGCTCCCTACTATGCCATCCGTATCATCAACATCCCCGAGGATCAGCTGCGCACTCTGATCACCTGCACTCCCTACTTCGTGTACGAGGATAATGCCGGTCAGAAGGTTACTGTGGAACTGGATTCCTACACCGCTTGTGCCGCTGACTTCATGGTTTAATCCCCATACCGTTATCTAATCGCTTTCGAGCTGATTAAATAGCATTGAACCCCCACCGCTTCGGCGGTGGGGGTTTTCCTTTTTTCTTAACAGACGTTGGACGGAATCTGTAAGGACAAGCGATCCTCCGACGCAAAAAGCTCCAATGGGAGGGCGCAGAGGCTCTCCCCTCCGATACCGACCAGTGTGAACAAAAAGATGATACTTACAATGTGAGTGGCGGATGAGGTGTTTCAAAAAACAATCCCTCCGGTTTCGTCGGCAACGCCTCCTCAACCACCTCCCTTTACAAGGGAGGCTTTATTACTCTATCCAACTTTGGATAGACCTTGCAGGCGGCCGTGTGTCGTCCCCTACGGGGAAATTTGAGGTGAGTGCGATACGACGCGGAAGAAGCCTATGGGGAGACGTCGGAGAGAATTTCGCAACGAAAAAAGAACGACGACATTATAGACATCCGGATACATCACCACACTTGCCAATACTTCGCTACCGATAATAAGGAAAGTATTTTCTTTCTATTATTCATTAATTAATATATATTGACACAAACTGGAAACCGTTATATAATAGAGGATGGTTTAATACCATTATTTTGGCGTATTGTTTCTAAGCAAAATTTCGGTGAAAGGAGGAACCCAAATGAAAAAGTACATCACCCCCGAGATGAAGGCTCTGGCCTTTGTCGCCGAGGAGGCTGTTGCCGCTCCGCTGGAAGGCAGCAAGACCTTCAACGACGGTGAGCTGGAGTGGTAATGCGTCAAGCATAACCCATTCCCCACCAACCCATTCCCCCGGGCGGATGCCCACCAATCAAACGGGCAAACGCCCAAAATCTGTAAGGAGGAAAAAACATATGAAAAACATTCGTAAGATTGTTGCCATTCTGGCTGCTGTTCTGATGCTGTGCTCCGTTGTTCCTATGAGCGCTTTCGCCGCTCCCGGCGATGTGGCTCTGGATAAAAACTTCGACGACGGCACCAACGGCGGTTTCGAAAGAGCCGTCAACGAGAATGGCTACATCGTCTTTGATGCCACCACCGCTGACTGGCAGAACACCTACGCCTACGTCAACGGCATCAAGTCCGACACCCTGTACAAGGTGACCTTTAAGGCTAAGGCCAACAAGGACGCCGAACTGAACTTCAAGATTCAGAACGACTGGGCCCCCGCTCACGTTGTGGAAACTGTCGAAGTCACCACCGAGTGGCAGGACTACGAGCTGACCGTCAACTCCGGCACCGTGAACCCCGCCGTCGTGCTGTTCACTTCCGGCTACACTGCCGCCAACGCTCCCATCTACTACATCGATGATCTGAAGATCGTTGAGACTGTGGATCCCGCTCTGATCGGTAAGGTCGTCAACGGCGACTTCTCCAGCAACGACGGCTGGTCTCTGGGCAACGGCGCCACCATCGCTGATGGCGTGCTGAAGCTGGAGAACATCGGAGCTTGGTCCGAGGCTGCTATGCAGACCGTGCCTGTTAAGGCCAACACCAACTACGAGATCACCTGGAAGTCCCAGTGCGTCTCCGGTAGCGGTGTTACCTACATGACTCTGATGGATGCGGCTTTCGCCAACATGCCGGTTACTTCCGGTCAGATCTGGATGACCAGCACCTCTACCGAGTGGATCGACCACACTGTCACCCTGAATACCGGTGCTTCCGAGGTCATCATCTTCAAACTGACCTCCGAGGACGGCGCCACTAAGACCATCAACATCGATGACGTCAAGATCACTGAGATCAAGGATCCTTCCTTTGATGGTTACATCTACAACGGCGACTTCGAGACCGGCAAGATCCTGCCCTGGGACAACCTGTGGGGTTCCAACAACGTCGAGCTGGTTGCCGGCCATAACGGCGACTACGCTATGAAGATTGTTGCTAACGGCGCTTGGGCTCACGTGCGTCAGACCGGTATCGCTGTTAAGCCCAACACCGACTACGTCATCAAGATGTACGCTAAGGACGCTGCCAATTACGCCCTGCTGGTTAAGGATAACGCCGACAGCGGCAACGTTGCTCAGGCCAGCCTGAACGCCGGTTCCGAGTGGACTCCCATCACCTTCGAGTTCAACTCCGGCAACAACTCCACCATCCTGTTCTCCTTCATGAGCAACAACGCCGGTGACACCTGCACCGTGGATGACATCTTCATGTTTGAGAAGCCTGAAGTTTCCAACGACGGCTACATCGTCAACGGTACCTTTGAGACCGGCGCTCTGACCCCCTGGGAGAACCTGTGGGGTTCCTGCCCCACTGCCGAGGTTATCCGTGGCGGTAAAGACGACAACTTTGCTCTGAACATCGTTTCCGGTCAGTGGAAGCACGTTCGTCAGCTGCCCATCACTGTCGAGGCCAACACCGATTATAAGATCACCGTGTGGGCCAAGAACGCGAAGGCCATGAGCCTGCTGGTCAAGGATGCTGCCGACACCGGCAACATCGCTAACGTCGGTATCAACGGCGGTGAGGATTGGACCGAGAACATTGTCGAGTTCAACTCCGGCGAGAACACCGCCATCCTGGTTTCCTTCATGGGTAATGAGGTTGAGGCTTACGGCACCTTCGATAACATCGTTATGGAGAAGGTTGCCCCTGCTCACGTCTGCGAGTTTGTAGGCGAGGTTACCTTGGAGCCCACCTGTACCGAGCCCGGTACCATGACTTATTCCTGCACCTGCGGCGAGGGTACCTACACCGAGGAAATCCCCGCCTATCACAACGGCAACATGGAGTACAATGCCGCTAAGGATCCCGTCGATTGTGCCAACCCCGGTAATATCGAGAACTGGTATTGCCCCGGTTGCAACGAGTACTTTGCCGATGCGAATGCTGTGAGCATCCTCAACCCCTGGTTCATCGAAATCACCGTGGACTGCGTGCGTCCCGAGGGCGTGGCTGACTGCGCCACCTGGACCTGCGAGGTCTGCGGCACCGAGAACTACGGCGCCGGCGAGCACGACACCGGCGTTCCTGCCTGTCAGGACGGTCACTGCTCCAAGTGCGATCAGGACGTCGCCGGCTACGGCTGTGCCAACTATGACACCCCCGCCTGCGAGGACGGCGTCTGCTACTACTGCGGCGGCTTCGTGGCCGGTCTGGGTCACGAGAACGGCACCGTGGCTCCCTGCCTGGAGGGCGAGTGTGCCTATGGCTGCGGTCTGACCTATCCCGCCACCGCTGATCACGTGGACGAGGATGCCGACGATTACTGCGACGTCTGCTGGAACCACCTGGCTCACGACGACGCGGATGGCGATAACTACTGCGATATCTGCTTTAACGAGATGCCTTCTGAGCCCGATGATGAGATCATCTACGGCGATGCTGACGGTGACGGCGAGGTCACTCTGACCGACGCAGCTCTGCTGGGTCAGTGGCTGGCCGGTTACGAAGTAACCGTGGATGAAGCTGCTGCCGATGCTGACGGCGACGGCGAGATCACTCTGACCGACGCAGCTCTGCTGGGTCAGTGGCTGGCCGGTTATGACGTTACTCTGGGTCCGGTGTGAATATATAACGACACCGAGCTCAATTGGTAATTCCTAATCACCCCGAGGGACGCATACCGTCATAAACAACGGTATGCGTCCTCATCCGGTGACACTCTTTTAAAAATCCTCGGACTATAGCCAACACATTGGCACCTACGCCACTATAGTATGGTTGCTACAAGCAGGGTACGACATCCTGCCATATCCGAGAAATTCCAGAAAGGTGTATACACAATGAAAAAGCTGTTTGCAATTCTCATGTCTATGCTTCTGCTGTGTACCATGATTCCTTTCGCTGCCGTTTCCGCTGCCGGCGAGTACTCTATTGAGCTCGTTGCTGACGCAGAGGAAGTTAACGCCGGCGATGAAGTCGCGGTAGAAGTTTCCCTGTATGGTCACGAAGACCTGGGTCTGATCGGCGCCCAGATTGAGCTGGGCTTTGACCCTGACGTTTTTGAACTGGTTACTTATTACGATGAGGACGAAGAAATGTGGATGCCCCCCATCGAGGTCGGCGCCAAGTTCAGCGCCTCCTACAATAAGTACATTCGGTTCTCCCCCATCGACGAGGAGACCGGTTATATGGAGCGCTGCCTGGTACAGTTCCTGCGGGAGACCGCCACTGCTACTCAGGCTGTTAAGACCAACCTGTTCTACACCGTTACCTTCAAGGTAAAGGACACTGCCCCCTCCGGCACCTATGAGATCAACGTGATCAACCACAACGACAAGAACATCGTTTTCTACGGTCTCGGTAATAATCCTTGGTCTTGGGAGCCCATCTCCATCACCGTTAACGGCTCTGAGCCCGAGGTTCCCGAGTGCGAGCACGAGTACACCTATCCCTGCGACAAGGTCTGCTCCAAGTGCTACGAGCTGACCAACCCCGATGCCGAGCACAAGATTCTGCACGTTGCTGCTAAGGATGCCACCTGCGAGGCTGAAGGTAACATCGAGTACTGGTACTGCGAGTACTGCGGCGTCGCTTGGGCTGACGAGGCTCTGACCATGCAGACCAACCTGATGTCCGTTGTTCTGCCCAAGGCTAAGCACGAGTATTTCTATGAGTGCGATCAGTACTGCATGAACTGCGGTGAGCAGACCAACCCCCGTGCGAAGCACAGCAAGATCCACGTGGAGGCCAAGGATCCCGTCAGCTGTATCGAGTACGGTAACGTTGAGTACTGGTACTGCGAGTACTGCGGTGTTGCCTGGCTGGATTCCACCGGTCGTATTCAGACCAATATGATGAGCGTCCGCATTGCCGGCGATTGCGTCAGCGATGCTGAATATCCCTGCCAGGATGGCAACTGCGTCAACTGCGGTCTGCCCTGCGCCGCCGAGGCTAGCCATGAGTATTTCTATCCCTGCGATCCTGTGTGTATGGTTTGCTACGAGCTGACCAACCCCAACGCAGCTCATTCCCTGACCCACGTTGACGCTGTCGAGGCTACCTGCTCCGAGAACGGTAACATCGAGTACTGGACCTGCGAGCACTGCGGCGTTTGCTGGGACAACGAGAATGCCACCGGCATGCCTCTGAACCGCATGATGGTCATTGTTCCCGCCACCGGCGAGCACACCTATGACGACGATATGGACGTTGACTGTAACGTCTGCGGCGACATCCGTGTGGTTGAGTACGAGGTCAAGACCTATGGCGGTGCGTCTATGCAGGAGTCTAACGACGGTCTGTCCGGTCTGGCTTTCAAGTTCTGTCTCACCGACAAGATCACCGGCATGGCTGTTGTTGAGGGCACCCAGTACAGGGCTGATTACAGCAACGCCTACGTGACCCCCGACTCCACCGGCACCTACAAGCTGGTGAAGATGGGCGCCAAGGTCTCTAACGGACATGAGACTCTGGACATCCCCGTTGAGAAGATTGTCCTGGAGGGCGAGGACGCTCCCTACTACGCCATCCGTATCGTCAACATCCCCGCGACTCAGTACGGCACCACCATCTCCTGCACTCCCTACTTCGTGTATGAGGATGCTGAGGGTGAGCAGGTCACTGTTGACGGTGACGTGGTGTCCTCTTGCGTCAATGATAACATTGGCTAATCCCCTGCCGTTATCTAATCGCTTTCGAGCTGATTAAATAGCATCAAACCCCCACCGATTCGTCGGTGGGGGTTTTCCTTTTTGCTTAACAAACGTAGGACGAAATCTGTAAGGATAAGCGATCCTCCGATGAAAAGTGCCACAATGGGAGGGTGCAGAGACCCTCCCCTACGATACCGACCAGTGTGGATTATATCTCGCAGGCGGCCGTGTGTCGTCCCCTACGGGGAAATTCGAGGTGAGTGCGGAACGGCGCGGGAGAGAGCCTGCGAGGAGACGGCAGCGGATCGGATTTTGCGAAATAATGCGGAAAATGACAGGAAACCACTTGACAACGGATAGGGTGATCGCTATAATAATAAATGTATATATGATGTATTATTCGCATGAGCGAAAGGAGATATGGTGATGAAGAAGATTTATGATGCGCCTATGGTGGAATCTCTGGTCCTCTATGCCGACGAGGCGATCGCTGAGGATCCCAACAGCTTCCCCTACAACGACGGCGAACTGGGCTGGACCTAATATCTGCACTCTGAGCAGTCTGCTACGGCAGACTGCTTTTTTGTTTTTCCGTATCCGAATTTTGAAAAAACGAAACGTTTCGCGTTTTTGAGGTTTTGCTTATATTTTCTCATTTTACAGTTGTCTTTTTATGAAAAAAACACAAAAAATTGCCAATTTGGGGGTTGGTTTTCCTTGACTTTCTTAATAATGTATAGTAAACTAATGTTTAGAATTGGGTGTTTTGTCGATACCCATTATTATTGGTGAAAGGAGTTGTGGTTTGGTGAAGAAATTGTACCGGAAACCATTGCTCGAGGAAATTTCTATCCGCCCGGACGAGGCGATCGCAGAAGACCCCAACAGCTTCCCCTACAACGACGGCGAATTGGGCTGGACCTGATGCCGTTATCCCCGCATCCCCTATCTCGCGACCATATCATTTTTCTTTTAAGGAGGAAAAACCTATGCGAACCAATATCAAAAAGGCTCTCGCGGTCCTGATGACCCTGGTGATGCTGTGCGGTCTGCTGCCCCTGGGTATGCTGAGCGTGTCTGCGGCTACCAATCTGGTCAGCAACGGCACCTTCGAGAGCGGCACCAGCGGCTGGAGCACTTCTTCCACCGTTTCTGTCGACACTTCCGACCCCGGTTCCGGAAGCCAGTCGCTGAAGCTGGATTGCACCACCGTTGACTATGCTTGGACCTATGTCACGGTCACCGTATCTGCCAACACTGACTACGTACTGACCTTCAAGGGCAAAACTGCCAACGCCGGTCTGATGGTGAACTTCCAGAGCAACTGGGCCGACATCAGTGCGCAGATCCCCCGTTATACAGTCGGTTCTTCTTCTACTTGGACCGATTGCAGTTATGAGTTCAATACCGGTAGCTACACCAGCCTAATGATCTACTTCCAGTCCTCTTGGGCCAAGGGCACCGGTAGCTACGTTTGGATTGATGACGTGGCTGTCACCGCCAAGGAGACCGAGCCTGAACCTGAACCCGAAGTTCCCACCGGCGAGAATCTGATCGTCAACGGCAGCTTCGAGGACGGCACCAACGGCTGGTCCATGAGCTCTGCCGGTTCCGTCGTCAGCGGCGGCCAGGAGGGCGCTTCTGCTCTGCAGATGAAGGATCCCACTACTGCCTATTCCGGCATCGCCTACCAGTACGTGACCGTAGAGCCCGGCAAGGCCTACACCCTCACCTGGTATGCCAAGCGTGTGTCCGGCACCGGCATATTTAACCTGTATTATGACGGCGCTACTCGCACCAGTGGTCAGAACTGGATGAACGAGACCTCCGGTAACTGGGTACAGTACCAGGTTGAACTGACGATCAATGCCACCACCACCAGTCTGTTGGTGAAATTCTCCAACGAAGCCGCCAACACCAGCGGTACAGTGCTGATTGATAACGTGGTTCTGACCAAGAACCCCGAGGCCTCTTTCGACGGCTATATCACCAACGGCGACTTCGAGATCGGCACCATGCAGGGCTGGAACTGCGCCCAGGCCGCTACCGCCAAGGCTGAGGCGGCACATTCTGGTAATTACGGTGCTCACATCACCAACCCCGCCAAAAACTATGGCGGTATGGTCTATCAGAACACCGTCAACGTGGTGGCCGGCAAGACCTACACCGTCTCTTTCTGGATCAATGTTACCGTGGGTTACGTCAACTTCCAGATCAAAGACGGCAGCACCACCGGCACCAACCTGACCTCCAAGGGTTATAACAGCAACGTCTGGACTCAGGGTAGCTTCACCGTTACCCCCACCACCAACGTGCTGTGCATCAACTTCTGCGGTGGTAATACCGGCCTTGTCGACGAGGCCTATCTGGACGATGTGCTGGTCGTGGAGGAGAAGGATCCTTCCTTTGACGGTTACATCTACAACGGCGATTTTGAGACCGGTAAGAACAACCCCTGGGCTGTCCACCAGTCCACCGCCATCAGCGCCGAGGCCAAGTACGAGGGCAACTTCGGTATGAAGCTGTCCGGCGTCGGCACCAACTGGGGCGGCCTGCTGAACCAGACCATCTCCAACCTGAAGGTTGGCCAGACCTACAACCTAACCCTGATGATGAAGGTCCTGGCGGATGGCGTTAACCTGCAGGTCACCAGCGGTTCCACCACGCTGGCTTCCAATTACTATGCCACCAACAACGCCGGCGACTGGACTGCCATCACCTTGACCTTCGTTGCCGATGCTACCACCGCTGTGTTCAACGTCTGCGGCTCCGGTAACTCCGGCGCCACCGTCACCGTCTATATGGACAACGTAATGGTTGGCCGTGAGGGCGGCGAGATCTATCCCGAGGAGCTGATTCGGTTTGGCGGCTCCAGCATCCGTGATGCTGAGGAAGCCACCGCCGGCACCGGTTACGGTCTGGCCTTTAAGTTCAGCGTAGAAGCTACCAGCTGCCAGAAGACCTTTGAGAATGAGTACGTGGAGAGCAGCGGTAAGATCGTGCTGGACGAGAACGAGTATACCTTGGTGCGTATGGGCGCTGTAATGACCAACCAGGATTCCGTTGGCCAGAGTGCTGCCAACTTCACTCTGGATGCTGTCAACGGCGGCAAGATTATTAACATTCCTGCCGTGTATTTGGCCGGTTTATCGGCTGAGGACGTTTCCTTTGCCGTGCGTATTCTGGACATCCCTGAGCACCACACCGGCACCACTATCTATGCCCGTCCCTACTACGTATATCTGGAGAACGGTCAGGAGACCATCGTCTACGGCGACATCAAGTCCGATAGCTACGCCAAGGTTTCCAATCCCAAGTCCTCCATCAAGATCCTGTCCATCGGTCACTCCTTCTCCAAGGACGTTATGGAGACCTATCTGTGGAATATGTTCAAAGAGGGCGGCTATGACGAGGTCATTATTGGCTACCTGTATATCGGCGGTTGCCCCATGCCCAAGCACCTGTACAATATCCAGAACAACCGTGCCGACTATGAGTACGGCAAGAATTCCAACGGCAATTGGGTAAAGCAGTATAACGTCACTGCTCTGTCTGCTCTGAAGGATGAAGAGTGGGATTACGTCAACATCCAGTCCTCCCCCGACTACATCGGCGGTCAAACCTTGAGTCAGGTCACGCTGGAAAATAACGGCGGCAAGGTAGACGTGAATATGACCGAGTACGAGTGCATCACCCCCATCACCGACTGGATCAAGGCGAACGCTCTGAACAGTGCGGTCAAGACCGACTATCATATGATCTGGGCTTTCAGTGAGGGTTGTAACCTGTGGAGCTACACTTATCACAATTACAACCAGTTGACGATGTACAACAACATCATCAACATCACCAGGGAGAAGGTTGTTCCCCACGAGGCGATCAACAACATTATCCCCTGCGCCACCTCCATCCAGAATGGTCGTACCTCCTTCATCGGCGATAACTTCAATGAGCCCGATGCTTCTACCGGTGGCAGCGACGGTTATCACCTGAATAGCAAGTACGGTGATTACACCGCCGCTCTGACCTGGTATTGCCACTATTCCGGCGACGATGCCACCGTGATGAACGGCTACACCGGCGACCTGAGTGCGGAGGAGTTTGAGGCGATTGCCGAGGCGGTCAACAACGCGATGACTACCCCCTATGCTATCACCGCTTCCACTCATTCCTAATCGTTAGATAAACCCTATCCCCCGCCCGTGACGGTATCCGTCACGGGCGGGATTTTTTTGAGGGGGTCGGTCGGAAAAAGGTAAAACCCTCTCCGTCATTTGCTCCGCAAATGCCACCGTCTCGCTGCGGCTCGGTCCACCCGCGGCTCTGACAGTCCACCGGACTGTCATTCACTACCGCGGGATGTCGCTTCGCTACCCAAAGGGAGAGGCAAGCAGGCGACGTGTAAATCGACTTTACGATACCGATCAATATGGGAGGGAAACAGAAACGGAAAGTGGGGCATTTCCGCCTTTCCTACAGTCTGAAAAGGCGGTTAACTTTACATCGTCGGTGAGTAGGGGCGTGAGAATTTGCACAACCATATTTTGTCCCATTTAACCAAATCCTTTATCAGAAAGTTGTCCATTCTGCCCAATGGTAAATGGGTGATTTTTCTTGATTTTTCTAATGTAATATTTTATAATAAAAAGGATAGTAGGAGAATGTTCTCTCGGGCGCTGCATCCACGCGTTGGAGAGATAGTCGTTATCTCCGCGCTTCGGTTTGCCGCTGTGAAGGTGGCACAAGCAATCCGAATCTGTTTTTAAGAGACGGATTTTTGCTCACACATCGTTAAAATACTCGGAAATACATACAGTATTTCCTGCGTTTTATGCCTTGTTTGAACAAAAATTCGCTCCCTTAAAAATCTTCGACCTCAAAGCGAGGAAGTTTCGAGAGATTTTTGCTCAATTTGGATGAAGTAAGGCTGGCGCCTTACGAAAACAAATTGGGTGAAAAGCACCGAAACATACCGCTTTGAGGCAGGTTCTGATTGCTTGTGTCACCTTAGATGAGAGAACGCTCTCATCGGAACGGGCGGCTCTACGGAAGCCGCCCCACTCTTCCACTATTAACGTTTCCAAAAATATTTTTAGGAGGAAATCAAGTATGAACATGCGCAAAATCATTGCCGTACTGTCTGCTGTGCTGATGCTGTGCACTCTGCTGCCCATGGGCGCTATCAGCGTTGCTGCAGAAGAGACCCCCATCTTCACTTACGACTTTGAGAGCGGTATAGACGGTTGGACCGTAAACTCGCCCGGTACCATCGAAATTGTGAGTGCCGCCGATCTGCCGGTTGCCAATCCGAACGCCGACAACAGCGCGATGAAGCACTATTCCAGTAGTTGGAACTTCACCGCTTACAAGAGCGGCGTCACCGTGCAGGCAAACACGGACTACATCTTAAGTTTCGAGGCCTTGTCCGTCTCCGGCAGCACCTCCATTGCTGTGATGCTGGGTACCGATTATTGGTTCGGCGGCAATGTGGCCAAAGAGATCAAGGCCATCTCTACCACTGAGTGGCAGACCATCACCCTGGAGTTCAACAGCGGCAGCAAAACCAAGTTGTACCCCGGTTGGCAGCCCCAGGGCGGCGGTACCTACTATGTCGACAACATGACTATCACCAAGAAAGAAGTTGTCGAGCCCGACGAGCCCGACGAGCCCGAGACCCCTGCCGCTCCCTCTGTTGACAACCTGGTTCTCAACGGTGACTTTGAGGCTGGCCTGACCAACTGGACCAGCAACAGCGGCACCAAAGAGATCGTCACCGACGACGTTCACGGCGGCTCCAACGCCCTGAAGCTGACCGCTCCCGGCCAGTGGGGCTCTGCGGCTCTGTCCAAGGCCATCACCGTGGTTCCCGGCGAGTCCTACGTCATTAAGTGGTGGTCTAAGCACCTGAGCGGTTCCGACGTGTTCAATCTGTACATTGTCGGCGAATACACCTCTGTCTCCGGTCGGAACTGGATGAGCGCTGCCACCGGCTGGGTGGAGCACACCTGGACCATTAAGCCCTCCGGCGATGCGATCCAGCTGAAGTTCTCCACCGAGGTGGCGGGCAACGCCAGCTCCATCCTGATCGATGACGTGGTGTGCTATAAGAAGCCCCCCATCGAGAACGGCGACTTTGAGACCGGTGACACCACCGGCTGGACCGTCTACAACGGCACCACCGTTACCGCCGCCGCTGCCCACACCGGCAGCTACGGTCTGCACGCCAAGGGCAACGGCTGGAACGGCATCGCCTATCAGGACATCCCCGTAACCAACGGCAAGACCTACGAGCTGTCCTTCTGGTACTACATCAACGTCGGCTTCAACTATTCCATCAAGGGTCAGACCTCCGGCACCACTTACGGCGGCACCTGGAAGACCAACGCCGGCCAGTGGACCCAGGTCAAGCACGAGTTCCTGGCAACCGACGAGTCTTTGATCCGTCTGAACTTCTCCGGTCTGACTAGTGACACCGTTCCCGATTTCTACATCGACGACGTGCAGATCAAGGAGCTGAAAGATCCCTCCAACGACGGCTACATCATCAACGGTGACTTCGAGACCGGTAACGCCACCGGCTGGGGCACCCATCAGGCTACCGTCGTGGTGGATCCCTCTGCCAAGTATGAGGGCGACTACGGTCTGATCGCCAAGGGCAACGGCGGCTGGGGCGGTCTGCTGACCCAGACCTTCTCTCTGCAGCCCAACCGCGATTACATCATCCGTTATGCTGTCAAGGCTGTGTCCAACGGTCTGAACATCCAGATCAGCGACGACATCGCCACCGAGGCCAACAGCGAGGCAAACGGCGGCGACGGCAAGGCCAAGAACCTGTACTACCGGTACTATGCCACCTCCGTCAGCACCGACTGGCAGCTGGTCGAGGGCACCTTCAACTCCGGTGAAAACACCTCCGCCACCTTCAAGCTGGTCGGTTCCGGTATCGGTACCACCGACGAGCTGTGGTTCGACAACATCTCCATCGAGAAGGTGGGCGGCGAGGATCCCGTCCCCAACAACATCATCACCGGCGGTCAGACCAGCATCAAGGATGCTTCTGAGTCCAGCAAGGGTCTGGCTTTCCGCTTCCAGATTGCCGGTATCGGCGCTGAAATCCTGGACACCAACGAGTACGTGTCCAAGTCTGCCGATATCAAGCTGTATAAGGATCGCGACGATCTGTATACCCTGGTCAAGGCCGGCGCGGTTATGACCAACAACATGACCGTCGGCAAGGGCGATATGACCCTGGCCTCTGTGGATGGCAAGAAGACCATCGACGTCCCCGCCAAGTATCTGTGCGAGGTTGAGGCGGATGCCTTCGCCTTTGCTGTGCGTATCCTGAACATCCCCGAGCAGGGTCTGAACACCAACATCTTTGCCCGTCCCTACTACGTCTATGAGGACGAGGACGGCAACGAAGTAGTTGTTTACGGCAGCACCAAGTCCGAGAACTACAACCACGCTGCCAACCCCAAGGCCTCCATCAAGATCCTGGCCATCGGCAACAGCTTCTCTATGGACGCTATGAACAACCACCTGTATCAGGTGCTGGAGTCTGCCGGCTATGAGGAGATCGTGCTGGGTAATATGTACATCGGCGGTTGCGACCTGGATACTCACTGGAGCAACATGCGCAACAACAACTCCGCCTACGACTTCTACAAGACCAGCACCTCCGCAAACGGTGCCTGGACCACCAAGAACCTCTACAAGCTCTCCACCGCGATTGCTGAGGAGGAGTGGGATTACATCACCATCCAGCAGGCTTCTCCCAAGTCCGGTCTGACCAACTCCATGGGCAACCTGGACAACTGCCTGAACTGGATCGATGACAATAAGACCAACCCCAACGCCAAGATCCTGTGGCACATGACCTGGGCTTATGACGAGGTCAACCAGAACAGCGGCTATGCCAACTACAGCAACGACCAGATGAAGATGTACACCTCCATTCTGGATAACGTCAACAGCAAGGTGCTGACCAACGGTCTGATCGACGGTGTCATCCCTGCCGGTACCTCTATCCAGAATATGCGTACCTCCTCCAACATCGAGGCCGCCCAGCTGTGCGAGGGTGACGGTTATCACCTGAGCGCCAACTACGGCGACTACATCGCCGCCCTGACCTGGTATGCCTACCTGTCCGGCGACGACGTGTCCGATCTGGCCTATCAGCCCAGCGCTGTGGCCGGCTGCCGTGAGGACATCAACACCGCTGTCAACGGCGCCATTGCCAACCCCTATAAGGTGACCAAGTGCGCCAGCTACGACACCACTAAGTCCATCAAGGTTCTGTCCATCGGTCACTCCTTCTCCGTTGACGTTATGGGTACCTACCTGTATCAGATGCTGGAGCAGGCCGGCTATGAGGACATCACCATCGGCTATCTGTACTACCCCGGCTGCTCTCTGAGCCGTCACTGGGAGTACATCTCCACCAACACCAACGGCCACGAGCGCTATGGCAAGAACGAGACCGGCTCTTGGGTAACCAAGTCCAGCCCCTATGCCATCGACGTGCTGCGTGACGAGGATTGGGACTACGTAACCCTGCAGGCCTCTCCCGACTACGTGGGCGGTCAGAACAGCGAGTACTCCTACATCCCCGGCATCATCGACTGGATCCAGGAGAACGCTCTGAACGTCAACGTGGACGTGAAGTGGCATGAGATCTGGGCTTACAGTGAGGGTTGCGACCTGTGGTCCTACACCTATCACAACTGGGATCAGATGACCATGTACAACAACATCATCGCCGCCACCCAGCAGTACATCGTGCCCAACGAAGACATCACCGGCATCATCCCCGTGGGCTCTGCTGTGCAGAACGCCCGTGAGCGCCTGGGCGATATCTTCAATATGCCCGATGCCTCTCAGGGTGGTTCCGACGGTTATCACCTGAACGAGATGTACGGTGATTTCCTGGGCTCTCTGACCTGGGCCTGCTACTTCTCCGGTGTGGACGCCCACACCATCACCGAGCGCTCTGCGGATATGACCGAGGATCAGTTCTCTGCCATCGCCGACGCTGTCAACGCCGCTCTGGACGATTGGACCGTTCTGGCCTAATCTCCATCATCGTTGATAAACGGTAAAACCTAACAAGTCCCCCTGCAACGGAACATCCGTTGCAGGGGGACTTTTCTTTATGTCCAGGCATATTCAAGCCGTTGGAAACCGTACTATATTGACACGTACGTGTCATTATACAAGTAGAAATATTAGAATAAATGTACTATAATGATATTATCCGTAAATATATCCGTTAGGAGGTACTTTTTTATGCAAGTCACTTTTCGTAAGATCGGCGCGCTGTTGCTGACTCTGGCGATGCTGTGCACCCTTCTGCCCTTGGGTGCCATTGCCGTCTCTGCAGCGGATGCCGCCATCGCCAACGCGGACTTTGAAACCGGTACCGCAGGCGCTCTGCCCACCAACTGGAGCGCCTACGATTCCACCAAACAGTCCTACGTTTACGCCGATGATGCCCACAGCGGCTCTCAGTCCGCTATCCTGGCCTGGCGTAACCAGCGATTCGTCCTGTATCAGGACGTGGCGGTGGAGCCCGACTACACCTATACGGTGAGCTTCTGGTATCGCTCTCTGCGCACCAGCAGTTCTCAGGGCACTGTGGTCAACTACACCTTTGGTGCCTATAACACCAGCAGTAAAGGTAACGTGGTGGGCAGCGGCGGCACCTATATTGACTCTGCCGCCACCGAGGTGTCTACCGACTATCACAAGGGCTCCTGGACCCAGGTGACCTACACCTTTAACAGCGGTAGCGCCACCACCGTCCGCCTGGGCTTTGCCGGCGCCAGCTCCAACAGCACCTTCACCGCCGACCAGGGACACATTCTGGTGGATAACCTGACCATCACCGGCGCACCTGTCGCCGAGGGCGGCGAGGAGCAGGGCGAGGCTGTGTATACCTACGACTTTGAAAACGGCATTGGCGGATGGACCGCCAGCACCGGCTCTAGCGGCGACGGTACCGCCGAGGTGGTGAATGCGGCTGACCTGCCGGTCGCTAATCCCGAAGCCGGTAACAGCGTGTACAAGTTCACCTCTGTGTATTATAACTTTACCTCTGACGGTGCCGGCTTTACCGTAGAGCGGGACACCGACTACATTTTCACCTTTGACATTCTGTCTGCCACCGCCGGTCGTCCCATAAAGACCATCGTCGGTATCAACAGCTGGTTCTCCACCCAGGTGATCGTGGAGACCTCCACCCCCTCCACCACCCAGTGGCAGACGGTCAGCGTCAAATTTAACTCCGGCAGCAACACCAAGCTGTATCTGGGCTGGCAAACCGGCTGGGATACCGGTATCTATTACATCGACAACATCTCGGTCACCAAGGTTGTGGAATCCGAAGAGGACGACAACGCCAACCTGGTGCTCAACGGCAGCTTCGAGGACGACGAGGCCAACTGGACCATCAAGAACTGCACCCACTCCATCGTGACCGATGCGAAGGATGGCAACAAGGCTCTGCAGATCTCCGGTATCACCGTGCAATATGCTGAGGCGGCTCTGTCCAACGTGATCACCGCCACCCCCGGCAACATCTACACCATCCGATGGTGGTCCAAGCGTATCAGCGACGACACCGCCGCTTTCAACCTGTACGTCAACGGCAGCCACACCAAGGTCAGCGGCCAGAACTGGATGAACAAGGCCGCCTCCGCCGGCTGGGTGGAGCACGAGTACGTTATCCAGGCGAACAGCGACTGCCAGACCCTGCAGCTGAAATTCTCCACCGAGGTCAGCGGCGGTAACCCCGGCACCATCCTCATTGATAACGTGCAGGTGTACGAGCAGAAACAGCCCTCCTTCGACGGCTGGCTGTACAACGGCGACTTCGAGTGCGGCGAGACCACCCACTGGGAGGTTCACCAGAGCACCGCTATCTCCCGTGATGCCGCCTATTCCGGCAAATACGGCCTAAATCTGCTGGGCGACGGCTCCTACGGCGGTATGGGTAACCAGACCTTTACCACCGAGGCAGGCAAGATCTATCTGCTGTCTATGTGGATCAAAGCCAACTCCAACGGCACCAACATCAAGATCGTGGATACCACCGAGACCGATGCAGACAAGGCCAAGCTGGCCTATGCCTGGTTTAACAAAACCGAGTGGACCTATAAGGAATTCGAGTTCACCGCCACCTCCACCTCTACCCTGCTGAACTTCTCCGGCGGCGGCAACGGCGTCGCCGAGGACATCTACGTGGACGACATCCGCGTGGTAGAGCTGAAGGATCCCTCCTTTGACGGCTACGTATACAACGGCGATTTTGAGGCCGGCTCTCTGGTAAAGTGGAGCAGCTATCAGCAGACGGCACTGTCCGCCTCCGCCGCCTATAGCGGCAACTACGGCGCCCACATCTACGGCGACGCCAACTGGGGCGGTCTGCTGAACCAGACCATCGCTGTAGAAGCCGGCAAGACCTATAAGATCAGCTTCTGGTATCGCGGCTGGGAGAACGGCGTCAACTTTAACGTCAAGGACGGCGACAATAAGCTGGTATCCGACTATCTGAGCTTTAAATACGTCACCGGCTGGAAGTATTTCGAGGCCACCTTTGAATCCGGCTATGCCACCAGCCTGCAGATCACCTTCAGCGGCTCCGGTCTGGCCACCACCACCGCCGGTGTCGGCACCCACGACGAATGCTACGTAGACGACATTAAGGTGGAGAATCTGTCCGGCGATGAGATCGATCGCAATCCCCTGATCACCAACGGCGGCACCAGCGTCCGCGATACCGAGGAGGAGACCCGCGGTCTGGCCTTTAAATTCACTCTGGACGCCAACGGTATTGAGATTCGGAACACCAACGAATACGTGGCTAACACCGGTACTCTGAACCTGTACAAGTACAGCGACGAGATCGGTAACCTGAAATCCTTCGGTGCCGTGGTGACCAACGACGCCACCATCGGCGAGGGTGACTTCACCCTGGCTGACGTCAACGGCAAGAAGGTCATCGACGTGCCTGCTCAGTATCTGATGGAGCTAGATGACATCTCCACCAGCTATGCGGTACGTATTATTAACATCCCCGACAACGGCGTAGACACCACTATCTATGCCCGCCCCTACTACACCTACGAGCTGGACGGCGAAGAGGTGACCATATACGGCGATATCGAGAGCGACAGCTATAGCCACGTGTCCAGCATCCGCCGCAGTCTGAAGGTGCTGGCCATCGGTAACAGCTTCTCGGTGGACGCCATGAAGAACCATCTGTACGACCTGCTCAAGAGCGCCGACTACGACCAGGTGATCCTGGGCAACCTGTACATCGGCGGCTGCAGCCTGGATACCCACTGGAACAACTTGAGCGGCGGTCTGGCTGCCTATCAGTATCAGAAGAATGACGACAACGGCGAGTGGGTCTACACCGAGAACGCCACCGCCCTGTCCGCTCTGACCGACGAGAACTGGGATGTCATCACCATCCAGCAGGCCTCCCCCGATTCCGGTAACCCCAACACCTACGGCAACCTGCAGAACATCGTCAACTGGATCAACCAGAACAAGACCAACGCGGATGCGAAGGTTATGTGGCACATGACCTGGGCGTACCAGCAGGATTCCACTCACACCGGCTTTGCCTATTACGGTAACGATCAGATGACCATGTACAACGCCATCGTGGACACCGTGCAGGACAGCGTGCTGACCGTGAGCGGCATCGACGGCGTGATCCCCTCCGGTACCGCCATCCAGAATCTGCGCACCTCCGGTCTAGGCGACACCCTGACCGCCGACGGCTATCATCTGAAGGACACCTACGGCGATTACACCTCCTCCCTGACCTGGTACCGTGCTCTCACCGGTGAGAGCCTGGATCTGGTGACCTATTGGCCCGAATCCGTCGTGGATTATCAGGCCGACATCAAGCAGGCGGCAGCCCGTGCCGTCTACACCCCCTACGAGGTGTCCGACCTGTCCGAAACCATCATCCTGGGTCTGTCCGACTTCCAGGCCTCTACCGACGAAAAGGGTGCCACCCAGGTGAAAAAAATCCTGGACGGCGGCATCGCTGAAAAGTACGGTATGTTTGATGGTATGTTCGCCGTGGGCGACTATTCCGCCCAGATGGGCTACGACGTGGCTCTGACCGGTATTGAGGCACTGGATCAGGCCATCGATCCCTACGTCAGCGGCAACAAGATCTACACCGAGGGTAACCACGATGCGCCCGACCTGCCCGGTCTGTCCCCCACCGGCAACAATGACCCCGCCGGCGGTAAGTACGGCGTCTTCGTCATCAACGAAGAGGACTACGATCAGTTCGGTAATGGCGGCGAGGCAACCGCCGCTGCCATGCAGACCTATTTCGATGAGAAGCTGGCCGATCCCACCTGGGGCAACAAGCCCATCTTCGTGCTGTGCCACGTGCCGCTGCACTATAGTATGCGCACCGAGACCAGCAACAGCGGTAAGACCGCACGGCCTATGGTGGACGTACTCAACGAGGCCGGTGCCAACGGCCTGAACGTTCTGTTCCTGTTCGGTCACAACCACTCCGGCGGCTACGATGACTTCCTGGGCGGCGGCTCTGTGTACCTGAAGAAGGGTGACACCATGATGGTGCCCGAGTACGGTGAGAACTTCAAGTACAACTGGGATACCGTAACCCTCAACTTCACCTATATGAACGTGGGTTACGTGGGCTACAACGCCGACAACGGCTACGGTGCCGACGTGGCTCTGACCGTGACCACCTACCGCATCCAGGCAGACGGCTCGGTCATCATCTCCCGTTGGGACGAGGACGGCATTCACAACCTGAAATCCAAGGGTGTCAAGAACACGGTGCTGCAGGATACCTTTGAGCCCAACGAGACCGTTTACGAGTCCTCCCGCATCGTCACCGCCGACGACGATCGCCAATATGAGGAGTAAAGCAAACAGGCTTTACAGGACATAATCTCTGCCCCCTACATCGGAAAATCCCGATGTAGGGGGCTTTTTTATATTAGAATTCTACATATTGGTATAAAAATATCATTCATCAATATATGTCCCTATTGCAATTTTAACCAATTTTTGATATACTGATGATGGCTATTTGCATTATTAAATATAAAAGGAGGAAACGCTATGCAAAACAAGCTTCGCAAAGTATTGGCCATCATCGGTGTGTTGGCCATGCTGTGCACCCTGCTGCCTATGGGCATCGTGTCCGTAGCCGCAGAGGATGAGACCATCCTGAGCTGGAATTTTGAAGACGGCAACGTCGGCTTCACTTCCGGCGGCCCGGGTCAGTCCATTGTTGTCGACCCCGACGACAGCACCAATCACGTGCTGTATTGGGCGTGCGACAGCGCTTACGGCGAGATCCGTAAGACCATTACTCTGGAGAAGAACACCGACTACGTCTTCAACTTTAAGATGAAGACCAGTTTGGGCAAAAGTGCCTTCATCACCGTACAGACCTCTTCCTGGGGCGAGTACGATCAGGTATCTTTCAGCACCAGCACCACCTGGACCGACCATTCCATCGAGTTCAACACCGGTGACACCTATGAGAGTGTCATGCTGAAGATCCAGAACAATGGCACGATCCAGGACTTCTGGGTTGACGATTTCACCGTCATCAAGAAGGAGACTGTGGAGCCTGAGAATCCCGGTGAGACCACCTACGAGTCCATCTGGGAGAAAGACTGGAACGACGGCATTCTGGGCTTTAAGTCCGGCTCCGTTGTGGCCGAGGGCCCCGATGCCAGCAACTGCCTGAAGTGGTCTGCAACCGGCGGTTACAGCTCCACCTATATGACCGTTAATGGCTTTGAGGACAACGCCAACTATCTGGTCACCTTTAAGGCAAAGGCCAGCACCAGCGCCTCTATGTTCGTCACCTTCCAGGACGGCAGCTGGGGCAGCACCTACTACAATGAGACCTTCAAGCCCACCACCGAGTGGGCCGAGTACTCCATCACCACCAACATTGGTGACACCCCCAACTCTAGCGGCGCTATCCTGTTCAAATTCCAGGATGCCGGCACGGCTATGGACCTGTGGATTGACGATCTGAGCGTCTCTAAGATCATCGAGCCCGAGAGCGATGAGGAGGAGAGCGACAACCTGGTTGTCAACGGCGACTTTGAGACCGGCGATCTGTCCGGTTGGACTAAGCATCAGTCCACCGTTATCTCCACCACCGCTCACGGCGGCTCCTATGCTGCCAACCTGAAGGGCACCGGCGGCTGGGGCGGCATGCTGAACACCAACGTGACCGTCGTGGCCGGCAACACCTACACCGTCAGCCTGTGGCTGAAGACCAACCAGAACGGTGTCAACGTCCAGATCAAGGACGGCGGCACCAGCGGTGCGAACCTGGCCAGCAAGTGGTTCACCGCCACCGAGTGGACTCAGCTGACCTGGGACGTGGTTCCCACCACCACCACCCTCTGCTTTAACTTCTGCGGCGGCGGTAACGGCATCGCCGAAGACGTGCTGGTGGACGATATCACCCTGATCGGCCAGAAGGTTCCCTCCTTCGACGGCTTCATCTACAACGGTGACTTTGAGACCGGCGTCATCTCTCCTTGGAATGTCTATTCCGACACCGCCGTGACCAAGGCTGCTGCCCAGAACGGCAAGTACGGTCTGGAAATGATTGGCGACGGCGGTTGGGGCGGTCTGGCTTATCAAGACTTCGCCACCGAGGTCGGCCACACCTATGCGATCACCTTCTCTTATAAGGCGGTTGCCAACGGTGTCAACGTTCAGATTCAGAACCCCGTGGGCACCACTGCGGTCGGCAAGTGGATTACCAGCACCTCCTGGACCACCATGACCCTGGAAGTTGAGGCTGTGGACACCACCACTCGTATCAACATCTGCGGCGGCGGTAACAACATTGCCACCACCGTCTATCTGGACGACGTTTCTGTGGTTGAGGTAAAGGATCCCAACTTTGACGGTTATATCTGGAACGGCGACTTTGAGGCCGGCAGTCTGACCAAGTGGGAGTCCTTCCAGCAGACCACTCTTTCCGCTGAAGCTGCCAAGAACGGCAACTACGGTGCCAAGCTGATCGGCAACGGCGGCTGGGGCGGCTGTCTGACCCAGAAAGACATCGCTGTTGAGGTCGGTAAGACCTACAAGCTGTCCTTCTGGTACAAGACCCCCCACAACGGTCTGAATATGACCCTGAAGGATCAGGATAACCAGAACACCAAGCTGGCCGGTAACTATCTGAGCGGCAAGCAGGATTGGACCCTGTACGAGGCCACCTTCGAGTCCGGCTACGTCACCAAGCTGATCCTGAACTTCTCCGGCTCCGGTAAGAACACCACCGACGAGCTGTGGATCGACGATATCAAGCTGGAGAATCTGTCCGGCGACGAGATGGACCGCTGCGATATTCTGAAGAATTCCGGCACCTCCATCCGCGACGTGGATGACAACAACCGCGGTCTGGCTTTCCGCTTTGCTGTCAACGTAACCGGCGCCGAGTTTGTCAAGGGGAACCAGTACGTATCCGGTTCCGGCTCTATGCAGCTGTTCAAGTATGACGATGCCATCGGCACTTTGGTTGAGGCCGGCGCTGTCGTCACCAACCAGGCTACCGTCGGCGAGGGCGATATGACCCTGGCTGACGTCAATGACGGCAACGTCATTAAGGTGCCTGCCAAATACGTCACCGATTACGAGGACAACGGCGATATGTTCTACGCCGTGCGCATCATCAACATCCCCGATGATCACGTAGGTACCGAGATCTATGCCCGCCCCTACTACACCTATGAAATCGACGGCGAGCAGGTCACTGTGTACGGCGACGTCACCAGTGACAGCTATGAGGCTGTCGCCAGCGTGCGCCGCTCCCTGAAGATTCTGGCCATCGGCAACAGCTTCTCGGTGGATGCCATGCGCAACTATCTGTACGACGTGCTCAAGAGCGCTGAGTACGATCAGGTCATCCTGGGTAACCTGTACGTGGGCGGCTGCTCTCTGGATCAGCACTGGGGTTACATCTCCAACCAGTCCGGCTCTTATGAGTATCACAAGAACGACGACAACGGCCAGTGGGTCAACACCAACGGCACTCAGGCTCTGACCGCTCTGCAGGATGAGAACTGGGATGTCATCACCGTTCAGCAGGTGTCCGGTAACTCCGGTATGCCCGGCACCTTCGGCAACCTGCAGAACATCGTCAACTGGGTCAACCAGTATAAGACCAACCCCGATGCCAAGGTTCTGTGGCACATGACCTGGGCCTATCAGCAGGATTCCACCCACGAGTCCTTCCCCAACTACAACAACGACCAGATGACCATGTACAATGCCATCGTGGATACCGTCCAGAACACCGTTCTGAACACCGAGGGCATTGACGGCGTCATCCCCTCCGGTACCGCTATCCAGAATCTGCGTGGCACCTCTCTGGGCGACACTCTGACCGCTGACGGCTATCACCTGAACGATCTGCACGGCGATTACACCGCCTCCCTGACCTGGTATGCCGCCATCACCGGCGAGAGCCTGGATCTGGTTGACTTTGTTCCCGCCGCTGTCACCAACGACGCGTTCAACGTCAAGCGTGCGGTGGGTCACGCTGTGGCCAACCCCTACGAGGTCACCGACCTGGACGAGACCCTGCTGATCGCCGGCTCTGACTTCCAGGCCAGCTCCTGGGATAAGAACAAGACCAACGTCAACGCTATCCTGGGCGGTATCAAGAATACCGACGGCTACGAGCTGTTCGACGGTATGCTGTTCCCCGGCGACTTCACCCCCAGCCACGGTCACGACAGCGCTACCGAGGGTATCGGTGTGCTGGATGAGTTCTCTAGTGAATTCGTCATCGGCAACAAGGTCTACTCCGAGGGTAACCACGATGCTCCCACCGTGGAGATGCTGAACCCCTACGGCAACAACGACCCCGTTGGCGGTACCTACGGCGTCTTCGCCATCCATGAGGAGGACTACGGTCAGTTCGGTGGCACCAGCGACAACGATGTGGCCAACGACCTGAAGGCCTACTTCGATGAGAAGCTGGAGAACGGCTGGGATCTGAAGAAGCCCATCTTCGTGATGACTCACGTCCCGCTGCACTTCAACTGGCGTACCATCAGCGACTACGGCGCCGGCAAAAATGCTCAGGGCATCGTTGAGGCTCTGAACTACGGCGGTGAGAACGGCTTTAACATCATCTTCCTGTTCGGTCACAACCACTCCAGCGACTACGACGCCTATGTGGGCGGCTCCGCCATCTATCTGGCTAAGGGCGACACCATGCTGATCGCCAAGCCTGAGAACTATAAGGAGTATCAGGAAGTTGAACTGAAGTTCACCTATATGAACGCCGGCTACGTGGGCTACTTCGCCGACACCGGCTGTGGCGTGGATACCACCCTGACCATGACCACCTTTAAGATTCAGGAGGATGGTTCCGTCATCATCACCCGTTATGACAAGGACGGCTATCACAACCTGAAGGCGAAGGGCGTGCCTCACGTTACCAACGAGTATATCAACTCCATCCCCGTCAACGAGACGGTGTACGGTCCTCAGCGTATCGTCACCGCCACCTCCGACGAGGAGTACACCGGCTGATTCAGCCTGTGCGGTAACATAACCTAAAACATCCCCCGACAACGGAAATCCGTTGTCGGGGGATGTTTCTTTTTATTTTTTTCCTAACTGTTTCCGATACTCCGTGGGGGACATTCCGGTATGCTTGTGAAACAGGCGACGGAAATAAGCCGGGTTATCGTACCCCACCGCCTCCGCGATCTGGGTGATGTTGTAGTCGGTATTCTCCATCAGGTTGATGGCGTTGGTGATGCGCAGGGAAATAATGTGCTGCATCGGTGTGGTGCCGGTATACTGCTTAAACTTCTGCCGAAGCCAACAGGCAGAGATACGGTTGTGGGCGGCGTAATCCTCAATGGATATGTCGTCCCGCCAATGGCGATCAAACCAGGTCAGCGCCTGAATGATCTCGCCATGAAAGCCCTTGGTGCTGTCCTCGACGCCGCCGAGATATCGATGTATCAACAGAAACAGGTGCTGCAGATTCATAGCGGTCAGTTCCTCAAAGTGAGCGTGCCGATTCTGCAATTCGCGAATCATCTGATAGAACAGCCAGCGATAGTCGGAGGCCAGACCCACCCAGAATACACGCCGATCCCGCGGTATCCCCCATTGGGTCAGCAGGCGCTCCACATCATAGCCGGTGAAATGCACCCAATAGAATTCTGCCTTTTCCTTGGAATACATAATATACTCCTGTGGCTCATCGGGATAAAAGAGCACCATATGCCCCTTTTCCACCACCCGCTCCTCTGACCGATAATCGAAATGGATGCAGCCGTCCGCCACGTATATGAGCTGATAGTCCTTCCGCCCCTCCGGACGGGTGGTAAAAAATTCCTTAGCGCTTCGCGGGCGAATGTTGCCCACCGAGGTAACCATTATGGGCTTGGTCATATCCACCACAGCGTCCACGTAGTTACCTAAATCACCACGATATACGTACATATCCTCACCTACTTATTTATTCCTTTATATATACTATACCTGTCCCCAAAAACGCTGTCAATACAAAAGTTTTGCTTTGTATCTATTTTTGTGGGTTTAATGCCCCTATTTCTAATGTTTTGTGCTCGTTTTATGATGTTTTGTTCCTTTTTGTAACTATTGATATGGTATATAATGATAATAGCGAAACGTAAGAGCGGATAAAGGGAATCCGCTCGCAACAAACCATAAGGAGGAAACACTATGAAGCAATTCCGCAAATCTCTGGCATTGCTGTTGTCGGTTTTGATGCTGATGATGGTGGTGCCGCTGTCCGGTTTGGTCAGCGCCGCTAGTGTGAACTACGACGGCTACTTCTACAACGGCGACTTCGAAGCCGGCACGGCCAACTGGACCATGCACAACGACGCAGACACCATCACCGAAGTGGTGGATGACCCCACCGACTCCGGTCACGGTAAGGTAATGCACACCAACTCTACCTATACCTCGAGCAGTTTAGGCTGTGACCTGATGTTTAATCAGGTTGTGACCGTAGAGGAGAACACTGACCTTGTGCTGAAATTCAAGGTCTATTGCTATTCCACCGCCTCCAATGCGGCCTTCTGGGTCACCATTGGTGACAACACCGCCACCTACAGCACCTCTGCTGTGACCGGTCTGACGGCTCAGACGGTGTCCAGCAGTTCCAGCACCCGTGTGCGTCTGAACGTAACCACCAACACCAACAAGTGGGTCGAGGTTGCCATCCCCTACAACACCGGCTCCAACACCTCTGTTGAGTTCCGTTTTGACAACTACCGCACCGGTGCCGGTCAGTATTATTTCGACGACATCACCATCGAAGGCCCCAACAACGTCAACGGCGGCACCGTAGAGGGCGAAGATCCCGATACCCCTGTCGATCCGGAGCTGCCCGATGCTCCCGCCGACTACAATATGCTGAAGAACGGCGACTTTGAGGCCGGCAACGAGAACTGGACCAACCTGGTGTCCACCATCGGTGTGGTTGAGGATCCCACCGGCGCTGGTCAGGGCAAGGTGATGCAGACCAACGAGACCGGCGGCTCTGTCCATATGTTCCAGCAGGCCGTCAATATGAGCGCCAACACCGACTACATCCTGACCTATAAGATGTATACCTATGCCGCCAGCGGCACCAACCCCGGCTGGTGGGTGACCGTGGGCGACAACAGCGCTACCTACAGCACCTCCGCCGTGGTCTCCAACGGCATCGAGGTCAAGACGGTAGACAGCTCCTCCAGCACCCGTGTGCGCTTCACCATCACCAACGCCGCTCTGTACAACAAGTGGATTGAGGTGCAGATCCCCTTCAATAGCGGTAACAACACCAACCCCAACATTATCTTCTCCAACTACCGTGCCAACGCCGGTCAGTACTACTTTGACGACGTGGTGCTGGTCCGTGCTGACGGCAAAGAGGAGCCCGAGCCCGACACCCCCGTCGAGCCTGAGCCGAGCGTGAACGAGACCGACGTGACCGGCAACCTGTTGGTCAACGGCAACTTTGCCACCGGTGACATCACCGGCTGGGAGAACCTGTACGGCTACTGCACCACCTCCATCGTGGAGGGCTATAACAGCACCTACGGCCTGCAGGTCACCACCTCCGGCGCCTGGAATATGGTGCGCCAGAAGGTCAACCTGGATGCAAACACCGACTACGAGCTGACCATTTGGGCCAAAGCGGCCAGCAACATGACACTGCTGGTCAAGGACGGCGGCGACACCACCAACGTCGCTCAGGCCGCTCTTACCGGCACCGACTGGACCAAGTATACCATCAAGTTTAACTCCGGTGATTACAGCAGCATCTACGTCAGCGTTATGGGTAGCCAAGCCGACGCCACGGCCATCGTCGACAGCGCCGTCCTGTTGAAGGGTTCCAACAACGTGCTGCAAAACGGCGACTTTGAAACCGGCGACACCACCGGCTGGACCAACCTGTACGGCGCCTGCACCTTGTCTATGACCGCCGGTCATACCGGCTCCTATGCCCTGAACTTCCAGGGCGGTCAGTGGAACCAGACCCGTCAGAAGGTGTCGGTTCAGGCCAACACCAACTACACGCTGACCGGCTGGGCCAAGGACGCCTCCTCCGCTTCCTTCCTGGTGAAGGACGGCGGCGACACCACCAACATCGCCCAGATTTCCCTGGGCTCCGGCTCTGAGTGGAAGAAATACAGTGTCACCTTTAACACCGGCGAATACACCAGCATTTACGTAGGTGTGATGGCCGGCAACACCGGCGGCTCTGCTATCGTCGACGACATCTCCTTGGAAAAGGAAGAGATAGCCGTCGAAAATCTGTCCACCAACGGCGACTTCGAGACCGGCAACCTGAATGGCTGGACCAAATATCAGTCCACCGCCGTTTCCTCCTCTGCTGCCCGTAACGGTAGCTACGGCGTCAGCATCAAGGGCCCCGGCGACTGGAACGGCACCCTGGATCAGCAGTTGTCCGTTGTGGAAGGCCGCACCTATCAGCTCTCTTTCTGGTATCGTGCTGTCTCCAACGGTATGAACTTCTCTCTGAGAGATTCCAACAAGGTCAACACTCAAACTGCTTGGTTGAGTGCGAGCATCTGGACCAAGTACGAGACCACCTTTGTGGCGGATGGCACCACAGCCTACCTCCACTTCAACGGTTCCGGCAAGGGCACCACCGACGAGCTCTACGTGGACGACGTGATGGTGATCGACCTGTCCAACAGCGGCAACCGCGCCGAGGTACTGTCCGGCGGCGAAACCAGCATCCGCGATACCGCCGATGACAGCCGTGGTCTGGCCTTCCGCTTTAACGTGGCCGTAGAGGGCGCTCAGGTGGTGAATGGTAACCAGCTGGTTGCCAACCAGGGCTCCATCAAGCTGTTTAAGCACAACGACACACTGGGCACACTGGTGGGCTCCGGCGCCATCGTCACCAACCAGGAGACCATCGGTACCGGCGATATGACCCACGAAAACGTGGACGACAAGAAGACCATCGACGTCAATGCCAAGTATCTGCTGGATCTGAGCGACGGTTCCATCACCTTTGCGGTGCGTATCATCAACATCCCCGATCACGCCACCGAAACCGAGATCTATGCCCGTCCCTATTACATCTACGAGCTGAACGGCGAGCAGGTCACCGTCTACGGTGACATCGCCCACAACAACTATGCCGGCGTGGACAGCACCCGCCGTGCCGTGCGCCTGCTGACCGTTGGTGAGACCGACGGCGTCGACAGCTATCTGTACGATATACTGAAGGATGCCGATTATGACCAGGTTATCCTGGGCAGCTACATCGACGGCACCTATCGCAAGAACGACGACAACGGCCAGTGGACCACCACCGGCTGTGACGCCGATACCGTCATTGCCGACGAGCGTTGGCAGTACATCGTTGTCGCCAACGATGCCGATCTGGCTTGGGCGGAAGACAACAAGACCGAATCCACCGCCAAGGTGTGGCTGTACGACGACGCTGTGGCTGTGGACACCGCTCTGGACAACCTGGCCACCGTGCAGATTGCCGACGCCAACGAGCAAGAATACACTGCCTCTCTGACCTGGTTCCTGACCCTGACCGGCGGCGAGAGCCTGGATCTGGTGGAGTACAACGCCGCGTTTGTGGGTACCGAGGAGTACGATATGCGTCGTGCTGCTGTCCACGCCTATGCAAGCCCCGACAAGGTAACCGACCTGTCCGAGGTAGTGCTGATTTCCGGTTCTGACTATCAGTATTACGGCAGCACCGAGGACGGTCTGGCTGTACTGAAGGGTCTGACCGATTCTGTGAAGAACAACACCGGCTACGGTATGTTCGACGGTCTGCTGTTCGGTGGTGACTATACCATCACGCTGGGCAGCGACTTTGACGACAGTAACGCAGGTCTGAACCTGTTTGACAGCGTCATTACCGACACCGTCAACTTTGACAAATACTACACCCAGGGCAACCACGATGCCGCCGGCATCGATCTGCTGCCTCCCTATGGCAACAACGACAACCCCAACGCTCCCTATGGCGTGTTTATCCTCCACGAGGATAACTACAACTGCTATGGTGGCGGCGGCCAGAAGGCAGCCGAGGACCTGACCGCTTACTTCAACGAGAAGTTGGCCAGCGGCTGGGGCAACAAGCCCATCTTCGTCACCAGCCACATCCCGCTGCACTACAATGCTCGTACCGCGAAAGACGGCATGGGTGCCAGTGCTAAGTATGTGGTGGACGCCCTGAACGCTGCCAGCGAGGCCGGTCTGAACATCATCTTCTTGATTGGCCACAACCACGGCAGTGGTTACGACGACTATCTGGGCGGCGCCGCCGTCTACGTGCCCAAGGGCGAGACCATTGTGGTGCCGGATCACACCAACTACCGGAACGCCCCCATTGAGACCGAGCTGAAATTCACCTATATGAACTTCGGTTACGTCTCCTCTTACGGCACCAACGGTACCGGCGTAGACACCGCTCTGACCATGTGTGCCTTCCGCATCCAGGAGAATGGCGACGTGATCATCACCCGCTACGACAAGGACGGCGTGCACAACCTGAAGTCCGCCGGTATAGCCAACTCCATCGACGAGAGCGGCTACACCTTTGATGATGAGCGCGTGTACGAGTCCTCCCGCATTGTTGGCTACAACAAGGACGAGGAATACACCGGCGAATAAATCGCCCGCGAGCAAAATCGAACAATGCCCCCGACAATGGATGCCCATTGTCGGGGGCATTTCTGCTGTGAAGCGAAAGGGCTTTACAGCACGTTCGACAAGGAAAACATACAGCCGATTTTTCAATATTTCATTATTTTCTGGTTTTTTTAGATAAAATTATAATAAAACTATTGCTTTTTAGGGAAAAATTGATATAATAATGTCTGTATTTCTTTTTAGGGAGGCAACCCATGAGCGACGGCATGATCAAATCCCATTTTATTTCTGCTGACCAGGGATATATGTATCGTATGCAGAATCCATTCTTCCTGGCCATTGATGAGCGCATCGTTAAGGACTGGTGGCAACAAAGCCGCGAGCTCCACTGGCACGATTACTTCGAGATCGAGATCGTGCTGGACGGCACCGGCACCCATCAGTACAACGGCACCAACTATCCCCTGTCGGAGGGATGTGCCTATCTGCTGACCCCCATGGACATTCACGCGCTGATCCCCGACCCCGGCACCGACCTGCATGTGGTACATCTCCGATTCGACGAGCAGGCTATCTTTGGTGAGGTGCGGGATCTGCTGTTGCAGCACGACCACGTACACTCCATCCATTTCAACGATGCCGAATTCAGCCGTCTGCTGACCCAACTCAATGAGCTGCTCCACTGCTTTGAGGTGAATAACACCCAGAGCCTGAGCATTCAGCTGATGCTGTCCTATCTATGCCTGACCATCATCCGCGAAAGCCGTCAGAACGAGAACCGCTTCGCCTCCTACACCGCCGCCAATCCGGTGGTGCACCAGACCCTACAGTATATATTCTACAACTTCCGCAAAAAGATCTCCATGCAGGAACTGGGCGAAAAAGCTCACGTCTCCCCCAACCATCTGGCCCTCCTGTTTAAGCAGGCCACCGGCACCACCTGCATGCAGATGATATCCGATCTGCGGCTCCAATACGCCGTCAAGCTACTGGAGAACCCCAACCTGAACATTGAGACCATCTCGGCCCAGTCCGGCTTCTCTGCCGCCTCCTACTTCATCTCGGTATTCCGTAAGAAATACGGCATCACCCCCAAGGAGTATCAGCAGCAGAACAAAGCGAAGCGCAACCAAAGCGAGCCGGTAACCGAGATCTCGGAAACCTATGAACTAAACAGCTAACGTAAGCCCTCTGCCATTTTCGCGGCAGAGGGCTGTTTTTACGGCAAAAGAAAACCGGCAAGGAGCAAACTCCTTGCCGGTTTTTAATTAGGTTATACGACGTTTAAGACGGTGTCTTACGCGTTCTCCTCGGGGGTGGGCTCGGCAGCCTCAGCAGCCTCGGGAGCAGCCGCAGCGGCGGCATCCACGGGGGCGGCTTTCTTTTTCTTCTTCACCAGGATGATGACCAGCACCACGCCACCGGCCAGAGCCAGGGCAGAGCCACCGATAATCAGCGGCAGGAAGGTAGAGCTGTTATCCACAGGCTTGGAGTCGCCGTCACCGCCGGGAGTCTCGGGCTCCACGGGAGTATCGATGATCACGTCCTCGATGGGTTCGTCTTCGATGGGTTCGTCCTCGTACCAGTCGTCGCCGTACCAGTCATCCGACTCCTCCTCCGGAGGCGGTACGAAGGCATCGGATACGCTGGAGTCGCCATTGCTGCTCTCATACAGACGCATATTGTCCATCAGAACAATACCGCCGTCATCCACCACCGCGATGGAGATCTCATCGTATACGTCGGTGTCAAACTTACAGGCGGTGGTGAACCAGCCGTAGTAAGCGGAATCGGCATCGTAGGCGAAGGAATCGAAGGTGATCTCCGTAAAGTTGACGGGATTACGCTTCTTGCCATCCATCAGCACCAGCTTACCCCAACCATCCTCGATGATCTTCAGATCCAGAGAGAAGGTATACTCGGTGTTGGGCTTAACCTTAATGGTCTTGATGATGGACAGAGGAGCGTTCTCCTCGGTGGCGGTATACTTCAGAGAAGTACCGTACTCATACTCGTTCTCCTCGAAGGTCAGGAATCCGTTGCGCCAGCCGTAGCTGTCCGCCCAGAAACCGGACTTATCCTTGGTGTCGAAGTTGGGATCGGGGATCAGGCTATCCTCATCCTGGCAGGTGTAGGTGTCAATAGCGAAGTCCAAAGCGACGTTACCGCCGGCATTGGGAGATACGTACTGTACACCCGCCGTGGCCTTATACAGGGCCATATCGTCGATCCACATCTGAGAACCGGTACCCGCAATAGCGATACCGACCTTACCCTCTTCGCCGGAGTTGAACTCCACGCTACGCAGGTGCCACTCGTTATCCCAAGCGGTGGGAACGATCTGGCGCTCGCCATTCAGGAAGCGCTTAATGTCGTTCTCAACATAGTCGGCCAGGAAGGTGCCGTCCGGCTTAACCACGCCGATGGTGGCCAGACCGCGGTTGTCATCCGACAGGAACGCACCCTTCAGCCAGGTGGAGAATACGTATTCGGTCTCGGGCTCCACGTCTAACCAGAAGATCAGCTTGGTCTCGGACTCCTTATCGGAGGTATCGAAGAACAGGCTCTTATTACCGGACAGGGTGGTCTTATCCTTAACGACAGACACGGTGTCATCGGTAAAGCCGTCCTTCCACTGACCGCCGCTGGACTCAAAGTCAGCGTTCTCCAGCACGTTGTCCTCCTCATACTCGGGGCGGTTGTGCAGCACACCGTAGGAGGTCATATACATGGGAGAAGCGGGAGGAACGATGGGATTATCGGGATCGTCGGGAGAGGGCTCGTTGCCTCTCACCCACATACCCACGTAGTCCACCAGATAGGTGCCGGAATCGGTCGACTCGGGACTGAACTTAACGAAGGCCTTGGTCACGTCACCGGAGTTAAACTCGATGCGGTGCTCAACCCACTCGTTCTTGGTCTCGTGGTCGAACCACAGCTTACTATCCTTAGAAACGGGGATGTTCTTGTTGGTGGTGTTGATGGTGTCGCCATCCATCAGATTCAGGTTCCACACACCCTTGCCGCTCAGGCGCTTGGTGTAGAACAGGATGACGTACTCGGTCTGAGGCTCAACCTTAACGTACTGAGCCAGAGCCTCGCCCCACTGAGCGGAGTGAGACAGCTTGGCAGACTGGCTGCCCTCATAATAGTCATCCTTATACAGGACGGAATCGCCGCCCCAATTCCACTCATCACGTCCATCCTCAAAGCTGCCGTTCTTAATCAGATTGCCGGTGGGATCCACAGGCTCGGATCCCTCGATGATCATGCTGACGTCGTCAATCAGGATCACGCCGGGGTTGGCGGCCTCGTTGGTGAACTTGAACTTGATTACGGTGTTTTCGCCGGTGGCGAGAACGACCTTATACTTGGTCCAGTCGCCGGAGGTTTCATTCATCCAGTTCTGACCGTCCACAGAATAGTTATCATTCTTGTCGTTCATCAGAATCAGGTTGAAAGCGCCGGTGCCGGAAACGCGCTTGGCATACCAAGTGATAACGTAGTTGGTATTCTTCTGCACGGAAACCGCCTGCAGAGCGGCCTCACTCCAGGCGCTGGGGTTATCCAGCTGCAGAGCGGAGGCACCCTTATGGGCGTCGGTGCTGTTGCTGGCGCAGGAGCCGTTCACAGCCCATCCCTCGGTGCCGTTCTCGAAGTCACCGTTGATCAGCTCGGTGGGATAGGTGGGCACATCGGGCTGGTCGGGCTCATCGGGCTCATCGCCCTTGACGGTCAGCTCGAAATCGTCGAAGGTACCGACGGAACTATCCGTATTACCCATCACACCGACGTAGATCTCGGTGTAGCTGCCGGAGTTGAACTCCACAGAGGTCTTGGTCCAGTCGGAGCTGCTGCCAATACCGGCCTGAGCCACGTTAGCGGTGTCGGCGCCGTCCTTGACCAGCAGGGTCATCTCCACAGCGTCCTTAGACCAGACGCTGTACACGTAATCGGTGTTGGGCTCCACCGTCACCTTCTGTCGGACAACCTTCCAGGTGCCGGAGATGACGTTCAGAGCGCTGGAGCTGTCGCGACCCGCCACAATAGAGACGGTGCTGGCGCCCCATACGTTCTCCCAAGGATCAACCTCGCCGGTCTCCAGGTCTCCGTTGACGATCAGATCGCCGGTGGCGGGAGGCGGAACGGGCTCATCCTCTTTCTTAACCAACTCGAAATCGTCGAAGGTACCCACAGAGCTGTCCGTATTACCCATCACACCGACATAGAGCTCGGTGTAGCCGGCGGAGTTGAACTCCACAGAGGTCTTGGTCCAGTCGGAACCACTGCCAAAACCGGCCTGAGCCACGTTGACGGAATCGGCACCATCCTTGACCAGCAGGGTCATATCCACAGCGCCCTTAGACCAGGCGGTGAGCACGTAATCGGTGTTGGGCTCCACAGTCACCTTCTGGCGGACGTGCTTCCAGGTGCCGGAAATGACGTTCAACGCGTTGGAACTGTTATGACCCTCCACGATGGAGACGGTGTTGGAGCCCCACAGGTTATCCCAGGGAGCAACCTCGCCGGTCTCCAGATCGCCGTTGACGATCAGATTGCCGGTGGCGGGAGGAATCACAGGCTCCTCGCCGGCCTTTACCATGATCAGATCGTCGATGTAGATCACGCCGGCATTGGCGGCCTCGCAGGACCACTTCAGCAGAACCTGAGTGGCATCGCCGGTATTGACGACGTACTCGTTCTTAACCCAGTTGCCGGAGGTCTCGTTCATCCAGTTCTGACCGCTGACGGTGGTCAGATTGGCGTAGCCGTTGTTGTTCATCGTGAACAGGTTAAAGGCGCCGTTGCCGCTCACACGCTTGGTATACCAGGTGATGGTGTACTCGGTGTTGGGCTCTACGGTCACGACCTGCGTCGCAGCCTCGCCCCAAGCGGTGGGATTCTCCAGCTTTAGAGCGCCGTTACCGGCGTGGGTATCATCCCCCACGACCAGGGCGGTGGCGGCCAGATTCCAGCCGTTGATGCCATTCTCGAAATCGCCGTTAACCACCACGTTGGTGCCGGGAACGTCGGGAATGTCGGGGACGTCGGGCTCGGAGCCCTTCTTCACCATAACCAGATCGTCAACGTACAGATCCATAGCCACGCCCACATCCTGGAACTTAAACAGAATGGAGCCGCTGCTGGTGGGAATATTCTCTACATTGGTGGTAAGGGTGTATTCCTTCCACGCGGTAGTGACGTCAAAGGTCGGGCCGTTGTAGAAGGCACCCCAGTCACCGGACTGGATGGTGATGCCCATGGCACCCGCCACGCTACCCTTAGCCTTAAAGGTGATGGTGTACTCGGTGTTCTTCTGAACGCCGGTGACCGTGCGATAAGTAGCACTCCAGCCGCCGGTGGCCGTCCACTTCAGGCAGTTGCTGCCATCGGAAACCACAGAGCCGGGAGTGAAGACGGCCACGCCGTCCTCAAAGTCCATATTCATCACGGTATCATCGACATCGGGGGCGTCGGGGGCGCCGCCGACCTTGACCATGGTCAGGTCGTCCACCAGAATGACACCGGCGTTGGCGACCTCGCAGGACCACTTCAGCAGAACCTGGGTGGCGGTGCCGGTACTGACAACGCACTCGTTCTTGACCCAGTTGCCGGAGGTCTCGTTCATCCAGTTAGCGCCCTCACGGTCCAGGTTGGCGTAGCCATTGTTGTTCATAATGAACAGGTCAAAGGCGCCGTTACCGCTCACGCGCTTGGAATACCAGGTGAGGGTATATTTGGTGTTCGCCTCAACGGCCACCACCTGCGTGGCGGCCTCGCCCCAGGCGCTGGGGTTCTCCATCCGCAGAGCACCGCTGCCGGCGTGGGTGTCGCCGCCCGCAATAGAGGCGCCGGCGTTCACTGCCCAGCCGTTGGTACCGTTCTCGAAATCGCCGTTGACCACCAGATTGTTGACGTCAGCGGTGGCGAGAATCGCACTCAGGGGAATCAGCGTACACAGCATCAAAAGGGAGGCCAGGAGAGCCAATGCTTTTTTCATATTCATCTTAAACATATTCTCTCCACCTCCTTAAATCACCTCGAACAGCTGAATGCTGTCGATGTAATAGTGGACGGGGTTGTTACCGGCCAACGCGTGGGTACGGAGATCCAGACCCAGCTTATCGCTGGCATTGGTCTTAAACGTGCCGCCGTCCTCTCTCCACTCGTTCTTACTACCGGAGAGCATATAGTAGGCGGTCTCCTGACCGTCCTCAAAGTCACCCAGACCGTTACCGGTGCCGTCTGCCTCCTGATAACGCACGAACAGGAAGCCGGACATCTTATTGGTCTCGGTGGACTCCTCATCTGCAAAGATGGAGTCGGGAGCGATCTTATACTTGATCACCATTCTGTACTGGGTGTTGGGCTTGACGGTGATGCCGTCCAGGTGGATACCGGACCAGTCGCCGGCGGGGGTGATGCTGCCATCATCCTCCACCTTATAGTTCTGGCGGAACTCCAGCACCTTCTTGCCGTCAACCTCGATGACCTGCGCCTTATAGTTGGCGCCTTCATCGTACTCACCGTTCTTACCGAACTCCTCCCAGCCTTCCATACCGTCCTCGAAGTCACAGTTATAGTCGGCGAAAACGTCCACGGGAGGACCAACAACCTTGGCGTTGTTGGAGGGAACGGACTCACAGGCGTTACCGTCGTCATCATAAGCGATCAGCTTATACATAACCTTGGTGCCGTCCGGCTGCATATTGGCAACCTTCTCATCCACGTAAGTGCCCTTGAAGTTGCCCTGATACTTGGTGGGATCGCCCTTCTTCACCAGGGTCTCCCAGGTCTTACCGCCGTTGAAGGAACGGAGGATCGACAGCTTGGTCGCCTGACGGGAAACGATCCACTCGATGGTGCCGGAGCCCTTGTTACAGAACAGGACCGGCGTATCCAGGACGATGTCCTCGCCGCGATGCTCGGCACGATAGGCGTCCGCCTTAAACTTAATGGCGTAGGCGCCGTCACGGAAATCGGTGGTAGACTTACCGTCGCCGGCCAGCAGGTCGTAGGCACCGCCGTAGCCCTGGTTGGACCAGCACCAGTACATCCAGCCCTTGTATCCGGCGTTGATAAAGTTATCGCGGAACATGGACTGCTTCAAAGTCCACAGAGCGTCCTCCTCCATAACACCGTCACCCAGACCGAACTCGGTGACCAGCATGGGGGTGGTGCCGCGCAGCTCCTCAATGTTGGGGGCGCTGGCACTGCGGGTGTAGTGGTTCTTACCAATGAAGTCAAAGTCAATGCCCTCGTAGATGGACATATCGGTGGAGGTGGAGCTGATGGTGCGGGACACGTCCGGCAGCTCCTGCTTCACCATCTCGTTGACCGCATTGATGAAGTACAGCATATTCTCCTGGTTGACACCGTAGGTGTAACGCTGATCGAAGTAGTTACCGATCTCGCTGTCGTTGATCTCGTTCTCCAGCTCAACGCCGGCGGAGACCATCACCACCGTCTCGGGGTACTCGGCCAGCACCTTACACAGAGGCTTAACAAAGCGCTCGGCATAGTGGTCGGCCACCTCGGGGTTGGCGTAGGCCTGAGCCACGCGGTCCCAAACCAGCTTGCCATCGTCGTACAGGTCGTTGATGGCGGTGGTGTGGAAGCAAACGGTCCACAGAACCGGCATACCGACCTCTTTACAGATGTCCAGGAAGCGGCGCACGTTGTTCAGATATTCCTCTTTGATACCGATGACGTCGCCGTTTTTGTTGTAAATAACGCCCTCGCCGAAGGGAGAGCCCTCATAACCGAGGATGTTGAATCCCAGCGCCTTCAGGTTGTAGATCTCACGGTAGATATTGAGCTCACCGTACTGATCGATACCGACCTGCATGGGGTTGTTGCTGCCTAAGACATCGGCCATCAGGTCGTTGCCGGTCAGACAGTGACCCAACCACTTGTGCTGGAACCAGGGGTACCAGATACCTTCCAGATAACCGTCACGCTCTAAGATCTTTTCAACTTCGTTGGGCTCGTCACGCCAGGTCTGGGTGACGCCGGAGGCCATAATGGTCCCCACCATGCTGAAAAGCAGAGTGACGGCGCACAGGATGGGCAGTAACATTTTAAGTTTGATTCTACTCATCTCTTGCATCCTTTCAAACGGTTGGCTGTGACCTCGACCCCAGGGGCCGAGGTCACACCAATCAATGGGTTTACAATCAACTGAAAGGTTGATTACTCCGCAAACTCGTTCTCGATCTTCTTAATGTTGGCGCTCAGAATGCCATCCCACTTCTCGATACCGGCGTTCAGCTTAGCCTTGGTATCGGCGTTATCGACCAGGTCGAACTGGATGGTGTAAGCATCGTACTCACCGTTGTAGGTGAGAACACCAACGGAGTTATAGGACTGGATGGGCTGATCCCACATCCACTTCATAACCTCCCAGCACTCATCCTTGGGATAGAAGTCGCGGGCGGAGTAATGATAGTCGTCCAGGAAGTAGCGCAGGTACCAGGCAGCGGCCTGCAGCTTCTTGCCGCTCACGCCGGTGGGGAAGCCCCACACGGTACCCTCACAGGCGGCAACGGTCTTGCCCTTGGGGGACGGGAAGGGAACGACGCCCCAGTCGGTCTTCATGTTCTGGGGAACGTAGTTCTTGTGGCTGGAATCGGCCTGCATCATGTAGGAGCCGGCACCCAGCATAGCGGCCTTGCCCTGATAGAAGGGAGTCTGGCCGGTGTAGGTGGTGTCAATGACCTTCTTATCGTAGATCAGGTTCCAGTTCCAGCTCCAGGCGTTCAGAACGCCGGAGGACTTAATGTTGTTCTTCAGACCGGCCTTGGTGGACTTAACGAAGTCCTCACCGGCGGACAGCATCCAGAAATACTGACCAACGTTGGACATACCGGAACGCTTGGCATCCTTATCGGTGCACTTCAGAGCGATGTCCAGGCAGGTGTCCCAGTTCCACTTACCGGCTTTCCACAGCTGATAGGGATCCTGTTTGACCTTGCACTTTTTCAGGATGGACTTGTTGAAGAACATCACCTCGAAGGTGGTCATATTGGAGCCCTTCAGGGCGATACCGTAGTGCTTGCCCTTGTGGGAGAACTGATCCATCAGGGACAGAGCGTAAACGTCCTTATCCTTGAAGTTCCAACCCTTAACGTTGTCGATGGGCTGCATCAGACCGCGGGTGATGGGAGCGGGATACCACTCGTTGATGATGGCGGCCAGTGCGGGGGGGTTGCCGGAAGAAACGCGGGCGGTCAGGGTGTCCTGATACTTCTTCATAGCCGCGGTCTTGTAGGTAACCTCGATGCCGGTCTCCTTCTTGAAGGTAGCGGCCTCGGCCTTATCGTCCTTGCCGGAGGTCCACCAGAGCAGCATCTCGATCTTGGTGCCCTTCAGGCCGGCCTTCTTAGCGCCGGCCAGTACGTCCTCACCGGGATCGATGGAGGGCGTGGTGGCTGTCACCGACTGGGTGGTGTTGGTCTTGCTATCGTTTTTGTTGGTGCGCAGACCGCCACTGCCGGAGGGCTTGGTGGTGGACTCCGTAGGCTTGGTGCTGCTGGCGGCGGTGGTAGTGGTCGTGGTGGTAGACACGTCACTCTTATCGCCGTCATCAGGCTCGTTGGGGTTGCCGCCGGTGCAGCCGACCAGGGTCAGCAGCATAACCGCTACCAACACCAAAGACAGCACGCCGGTCAGGCGATGGAACTTCGCTGTTTTCATGACATTTTCCTCCTTTAAGAAAAATTAAATATAGAACAAAATCAGCATCGCAGCGCGGTAAGCGTACAGCCCTGTTGTGGGCCGATATCGCAAACAAAAGCGCTGCTTTCGGTTACTATAAAGACAAAAACCCACACTGATGCCATTCTGCATTATTAATCTTATCATATGCGGGACTTTTTTGCAATACTTTTCCACCAGAAAATGTGTCATAATCTCACGATTTTCGGCTATTTTTACCTGTGTTTTCGGCTATTTTTCCATCGGCGGTGGAGAATGGTGAAAAAGCGCAAAAAAACAGGCTGTGACAATGCTGTCACAGCCTGTTGGATAACACGATTTAACGGCGCTGAGCCTTCAGCTCCGGCAGGGGCTCCTCCCCCACCTCGGCGGCTTTCGTTCTGCGCAGATTAAGGTACAGCGTCAGAGCACCCACCAGCACCATCAGCAGGGCGTGGACCGAGAACTCCGGCAGGAACCCGAACAGAATATCCTCCTCGGGGTGATACCGCAAAAACTCGGTGAAGAAGCGACCGCCGCCATACATCAGCAGCATATACGGCAGGGCGCGCCCGTTGTCGGGTTGCCGGCGACGGCGGTAGTACCACTGCACCAGCGGCTTACGGGGACGGGTATCCTCCGGGAGAACGCCGCGGCGGAGCATACGCACCAGCAGGAAAATCAAAATACCCAAGGAGAGCAGGCTCTCCAGCCAGCAGACGGGGAACGTGTTGCCACCGGCATACACAGAGTAGATGCCCCACTCACAATCAATGCCGCGGCAGCAGCCGGAGAAGGTGCAGCCGGAACGGCCCACGACGTGCCACGCCAGCGTGGAAACTGCCGCCAACTCACCGGACGTGCCCTTGGGCAGATTAAAGGTAATATCGCACAGCCAGCAGATAAGCGGCAACAGCGTAAAGGCGTAGCCGATATTGGAGGTGCCGAAAAAGCCCTCACCAAATGCAAAATCGCGGCGATACCAGGTCATTATATGCTGGGCATAGCCGAGAAAATAGTACACGATCATCCCGATGGGAATCGCCTTAAACGGATTCAGCCTCTGCCGCCAGACGTATAGCAGTATAGAAACCGCCAACAGCGTCATACAGACGGTGCCGGTCAGATTATACAGCTCGATACCCTGTCCGTTATGCTGAATGGTATTCAGCCAGTCGTTGAATTGTTGCATAGTCACATTCCTCGTTTTATGGATTTCTGACAGGTTGCTTTAAAAATCCCGGCCACGGTGACCGTGACCGGGATTCTGTTGTTTAACTGCTAATTACAGCGGAGGGATTAGTCCCACTCCAGCCAACCGTCGTTGATATCGGTCATCTTCTTGTAGGAGTCAAACGCAATGTCACCATACACGGTGATCTGACGGTTCTCATCATACTGGAAGACGTAGTAGGGACGAGCATAAATCACAGTGGACATATGGCTCTCGGGGATGTTGACAATACGCATCACATAGGTGAGTATGTCGGTGGGAGGCTGCCATGCCTTTTGAGCAAACACGTCAATTACCGTATTGTCGGATTTGACATTCTCAAGGACAAAGGCAGACTCATCCTGACCCACGGAAGAATCGTTGGTCATCAGAGCGCCGGCCTTGACCAACTTGTAGGTGTTGCCATCCAGGAAAACATTCACTTTACCATTGGTGTAGTCAATGTCATAACGGCCATCCTTGAAACGAATGGTTTCCTCATCAATGGTCAAACCACTGGACTCCAAGGTGAACTTGAAGGCCAGACCCAACTTGCCTTCGGTCATTTCCATACGGCTGACACCCTCATCAGGATGCTGGGGCTTCAACTTCGGGAAGATCTCCTCTTCCGGCTCGGTGGCGATACCGTCAGAAGTCTTGAAGAAACGGAAGTCATCGAAATACAACTCAGCGGAAGCGTGATCGCGGAATACGATACCGATGCGCTTATAGTTGCCGGAATTGAAGGTGAAAGCATAGGTCTTGTAGCTGTTGCTGGCAGAACCCAGAGAGGGCTTGTGAAACACCTGAGGCGACTCAATGTTGTTGTCGATGAACATCAGCTGGTTGCCGGCGGCAGCCACACGATAGTCGAAGGACACGGTGTAGCTGGTGTTGGGCTCCACATAGACAAACTTGATGTAGTTATACAGCTTATTGGAGCCAGGGTTGGTACCCTTATAGTGCAGGGTGTTGCCGTGGGGGGCACTCTGGGCGTCGGTCTGGAAGTTCAGGAAGCCGTTATTCCAGCCGGAGGAGTTCATCCAGAAATCCTCGGACACGTCGCTGTTCATGTTGCAGTCGGCAATCAGGTTGTCCTCGGACTCGCAATACTTGTTGGTGACAGAGGTGCTGCTGACGGACAAGGTGCCCTTCTGGTCGCCCTCGTACGTAACACCATTCTCCAGCTTGTGAACGGAGATGTCGTCCACGTACATGGTGGACTGCAGACCGTACATACCGATCTTAACGTTGGAATTGGCGGCGCCCACGTAGAACACCACAGAGCGCAGGTGCCAATCATCGTCGGTGGCGGTGGAACGCAGCTGAATCTCATCGGTGGAATAGTGACCGTAGTAATCGTTGCCGCTATAGGTCAGGAACTTGCCGGTGTCACGGTCGATGATACCAATGCTGGCCTTACCCGTGTTGGTAGAGGACAGGTGGGGGGTACGCACCCAAGCAGAGAACACATAGTTGCCCGCGGTGGGACAGGTGATCTCAAACATGGACCAAGTGGTTACCGCCACGTTGCCACGGTAATAGTACAGATACTTGCTGCCGGAGTGAGCGATGGAGGCATCCTCCTTCACCTGCACACCGTTGGTCAGGAAAGCAGTGGTATTCCACTGGGCATTGGTGGTAGACTCAAAACCGGGCTGCACGATGATGTTGTTGGCATCTCTGTTGGGACGGTTCTTGTCGGTGGCAAAATTCACCAGAGAGGGCTTGGCGTGGGTGCCGGTATCGCCGGGATTGGTGGCGGTCAAAGAAACATCATCTATCGCAGAGTCGTCGTAAGTTCCGCCACCGACAGCGATGAAACGAATCTTCAGGTACTTATTGGAGCCGGTGTTAACAGTGTAAGTGATCTGCGTCCAGCTACTGGAGCCGGTGTTGACCGTCGCCTGGGACACCAGGGAACTGTTGCAACTACCGGCAGTGGTACCTAAATCCAGTGAATAGGTGTAGCAAGCGATATAGTCACAGCCGGTCTTGGGGGCTTTTGCGTAGAAAGAGAACGTATAGGTAGCGTTGGTGTTGACCGGAATCACCTGAGTTAACAAAACCGCATTCACATCAGCGGCACCGGAAATACGCGCGCCATAACCACTACGACGATAAGAGGAATTGTTCGTGATGCTAATGCTCCATTCACTCATATCCCAGCCGGTGGCATCACCAGTATCAAAATTGCCGTTGGTGATCACACCGGCCTCGGCGGCCTCAACGGGGGTTTCGATGTTGATGATGGTGGGCATAATCACCGCCACCATCAGCACCGCCAGGAGGACAGAACAAACTTTTCTAAAATGTTTCATAATTCAAAATCCTCCTTTCGATTAGTAGGTCCACACATTGGTGTAGGACATATAGCCGTTGGCGGAGACACGGTACTGCACCGAGCCACTGGTCACGGGGCTGGGGTCGGTCAGGCAAGCGCGGTGGTTGCCTGCATTGGTGTCATAGGTGGTGGTACCATTGATGGTGGTCCAGGTGGCACCGCCATCAGTGGAACGCTGCACCGTAACGGTGGCGTTGTTCTCGGGACGGATGTAATAAACCTTGCCATTGCCGACGTGGCTACCGCCGCTGGTCATAGAGATGGTCTTGCCGCAATAGTACATAGCGGAGGGAGCATCGGCAGATTTGCCCTGCCGTTCCATCGCCCAGTAATAGGCCTTATAGCAACCCGTACGCAGGTCGTAGGGGCTGGTGCCGCCCGTGCGGATCATCTGGTTGCCGTTGGGGGCAGCAGCACCGGCGGTCTTAAAGACCGGCTCATAGGCCCACTGGAAGAAGCCGCTGTAACCGGTACTCAGATAATTCTCGCGCTTGGCGATCATGGTGGAGGACCAGTCATCCTCGGTGTAAGCACCGGAGGAACCACCCATACCGTACTCACCCGCCATCAGAGGACCGGTGGCCCAGGCGTTGGTCACGTTGGTGGAGGCGCTGGTGCCGTCGGAATACTGGTTACGGCCGGGCATATCCAGGATGGCATCGCCATACATGGCATACTGGTCGGCATTGTCGGCGCAGGTGGTGGGCATATCCGGCATCACCTGCTTGACCATCTTACCGATCTGAGCATGGAAGTACATAGAATCTTCTTCAGTGACGCCGTACTGATCACGATTTTTCTCGGCGAACTTATCGCCCAGGTCGGAGTCGTTAATCTCGTTGAAGGTTTCGTCGGCGATGCCGCACATCACCACCACGTCACGGTACTCAGACAGCACCTCGCAGACGGGCTTGACGAAATTCTCAGCATAAGAATCGGCGTATTCCTTGTTACCCTGGACCTGAGCGATCTTATACCACATATCCAAATTAGCGTAGCCGGGCACGGCGGAAGAGTGGAAATGGAGGTACCACACCACCGGCATACCTGCCCGACGGCAGATGTCCAGGAATCTGCGGATATTGGTCAGATACTCAGCCTTAACACCGGTGCACTCCCAGGTGTTCAGGTCGTTCTCACGACCCTCAGCCCAGGGAGAGCCGGCATACGCCATAGCGTTATAGCCCAGAGCCTTCAGGTTGAAGATCTCCATCTCCAGCTGGGTGTTATCATATTGATCGATACCCACCTGGTTCATGGCCTGCCAATAATCCTTGGTGGAGCCGTCGGAGCCGATATAGCTATCGTAGTTCTCCAGGTCGTTGGGAGCCAGGCTGGAACCCAACCAGGAGTGGGTCAGCCACGGAATCCAGACGCCCTCAATGTAGCCATCCTTTTCCAGAATGTCCCAGGCAGTAACGATGCCGTCACCGGCCTTACCGGTCTGGATGGCACCGTTGTAGGAGTCGATGTCGTACTCCGCCAAGATAGTGCTAGTGGTAGAGCCGTTGGCAGAGCCGGTGATGCCCAGCATACCAACGGCACTGGCGCACAGAGCCACCACGCACAGCAGGGGTAGCAGGATCTTCTTTGCGATTCTACGCATGTGTTTCACGCTTCCTCTCAAAAAATATTCGGTGCGGCGGCACAGACGGTGCCGACCGCTTGCTTATGGGAAATTTTCGCTCTTTTCCGCGGCGAAAGCTCGGTATCTGTTGTATTGTGAATTGGTCACGACAGATAAATGGGCAGAGTATCAACCCATAATACAACACATTGCTATCATAACAAAACTTTCCTGAAAATGCAATGACTTTTTATGAAAAAAGTTCAAAAATTTTAGATTTTTCATTTCTTTTCTGTGTTAATTAGTGAAAAACGCTGTTTATCGCAAGAAAACACCGCATCGGAGGATGCGGTGTTTTACAATCTTTAGAAACGGCAACGGTCGTCGTGGTTGTATTTCAACGGCAGGCCCTCACGGTACAGGTGAGAATCGTTGGACAGGGTCATCACGCGGGGTACCACCACCCCATTCTTATCCGGATGGAAATCAATGGCGGTAAAGGCGCTGTGGCACATATCAAACCGCGTGGAAAAAACAGGGTACGGAATGTCCAGCAGACAACTGAGGAACACCGTGCTGCAGCCCTGGTGCGCAAACAGCGCCACCCGCTTATCGTTGTCGTTCACCGGACGGTAGCATCCGGTATAGCGGTCGTGCTCGTAACCCAATTCCGCCAGTAGTTTGTCCACGCCCTCGTACATCGCCTCGATGCCGTGGGCAAAGGTGTACTCCGCCAGCTTGGGATGCTTATACCAGTCGTGACCCATCGCCACCACCTCGGGGTCCAAAAACAGCGGGCGCACGTCCTTATGCCGCCAGGCCCAGTCCTGGTCGGGATGGGGCCACTCCCCGATCATAAAATCGGTGGCGATATTGGCCTCGTTGCAGAACTCCAGCAGGGTCGGCTCCTTGCCCAGGATATCGCAGGTGGGCCTGCCGGTCAGAATCGCCCGATTGGAGGTGGAGGCGTAGATCTTATTCACCCCGAACATACACAGGCGCTTGGCCACCGCCTCCGCCTGCCGCTCACCCAGCGGGGTCAGGCTGTCGGGATTATAAATGGGGTCGCCGTGGCGAACGAAAAAGAAAATCATACGAAATCCTCCCTGAAGAGTATTGTCATTGGCTACAGTATAGCACACAAAATGTTGCAAAATCTCCCCCACTCATAACAAAATATCACGATTTTCATAAAGTATTGACTAAAGCTTGCCGCTCCGCGGAACACCTCATCCGACCTCGCTAACGCCCGGTCACCTTTCCCTCGAGGGGAAGGCTACCAAAGAGCGAAATAACAAAAAACCGCCCCCACCAAACGGCAGGGGCGGTTTTTGTTCATTACTGATGGTTGTTCTTCAGGTAGTCGATCACGTCGTCCACGGTGGTGAAGGCCAGCGCCACATAGGTATCCGCAGCGCCGTAGTAGATGGCGATACGACCGGTATCGGCATCCGCCAGCGTAGCGCAGGGGAAGCACACGTTGGGCACGAAGCCCACGGTCTCGTAATCCTTCTCGGGGGTGATCAGGTACTCACGACCGCGGTACAGCACCTTGGAGGGATCCTCCAGGTCGCACAGCATAGCGCCGAAGGAGTATACGTAACCGTTGCAGGTGTTGATAACGCCGTGGTAGAACACCAGCCAGCCCTCGTCGGTCTCGATCGGCACGTTGCCGGCGCCGATCTTGGTGGACTCCCACCACACGTTGGTGCCGCGAGCCATCACGTGCTTGTGATTGCCCCAATAGATCAGGTCGGGGCTCTCGCTCAACCAAATGTCACCGAAGGGGGTATGACCGTCGTCGGAGGGACGGTTGAACATCAGATACTTGCCGTTCACCTTACGGGGGAAGGGAACGCCGTTACGGTTAAAGGGCAGGGTGATATTGGGCAGACGGGTGAAGGACTTAAAGTCCTGGGTCTTACCCATACCCAGCACGGGACCGTGGTCCTCGGTGCACCAAACCACGTAATAGGCGTCCTCGATCCAGGTGACGCGGGGATCGTAGTAATAGGTAGAGGTGAAGGGCTCACCGTTCTCATCACGCCAGTCAATGGACTCGGGCTCGATCTCCCAGTTGATACCGTCCTTGGAGTGACCCACGTGCAGGTTGGGGGTGGTGATGGTGGTGTCCGCACGGAACACGCCGATGAACTCATCGCCCCACGGTACAACAGCGCTGTTAAACACGCGCTGGCAGCCCTTGGCGGGGTTGCGCTTGATGATGGGGTTGGCGTCGTAGCGCCACACCACGTCGCCACAGCCGGCGGGGCGCTCCTGCCAGGGAATGTTGGGCAAAGAGATACCGTTGATAATGTTAGCCATAATAATAACTCCTTATATGTTACGAATGTGTTGCGGGCATTAACCAACGATACCCACGCGATCGATGCTCTGCACGAACTTACGCTGCAGGAACATATAAATTACCAGCATCGGCAATACGAACAGCAAGCAGGCTGCCATCTCGCCGCCGCGGGTGTCGGTGCCACCCACCGTCGAGGTCTCAAACAGCTCCAGCATAACCGCCAACGTGGGGTCGTTGCTCAGGAACATACCGGACAGATAGCTCTCATTCCAGTGCCAGATGAAGGAGAAGATGGTGACCGTCAGGAACACCACACCGGAGGAGGGCAGAATGACCGAAACGTAAGTGCGCAGCGGGCCGGCGCCGTCCACGTAGGCGGCCTCCTCCAGCTCGCGGGGCAGACCCTCGAAGAACTTACGGTAGATGAAGATAAACAGACCGGAACGGACGCCCACCGCAAACAGCGAGGGCAGGTAGAACGTGGCGGCGGTATCCAGCAGATTGATACGCAGATCAAAGCCGGCGCCGTCATTCCATCCCAGCGACTTGGTAAGGTTCAGCACCAATTCGCCCAACCACAGAACGTCGAAATTCTTAAAGTTCAGATACATGGGAACCACCAGCATCTGAGTGGGCACCATAATGGTTACCAGAACCAGGAAGAACAGCGCATTCTTGCCCTTAAACTCAAAGCGGGCAAAGCCGTAGGCAACCACCGAGCAGCTGAGCACCTCGATGCCTGCCGCCACCAGCATGATCCACACGGAGTTCAACGCGCTCTTACCGTACTCCAGAGCCTCAATGGCAACGGCGAAATTCTGGAAGGTTAGCTGAGAGGGAACCCAACCGATGCTGGGGTTGTATTCGTCCGCGGTGGGACGAATGGCGTAGGTGATCATATAGATCAGCTGGAACAGAACCACATAGCTCAGGGCCAACAGGAAGAAGTAGCGGAAGAAGGACAGAACGCCGCTAACAGCGCGCTTCTTCACCAGTACGGACTGAGCGTCAGTTAAATTAAACCATTTTTTCAACACTCAAATCACCTCATTCCGTAGCCCATTTGGAGAAGACCAGCTTCTGCAACAGGAGTATCGCCAAGCCGAGAATAATACCCACCAGCGCAAAGTACAGCCACAGCATCGCCGCACTGATGTCGTAAATCTGCTTGGACAGCGTATCGTATGCCAGCGTCATAATCTGGTTACTGGAATCGGTAAAGCTCTCGATGGCCGTAAAGATGATAACCAGAATGGTGCTGCCGCTGAGCATGGGGAAGGTCACGTACCAGAACTCCTCCCACTTATTGGCGCCCTCAACGCGACATACCTCGTACAGGGATTCCGGGATGGACTGCAGACCGGAGATAAACAGAACGATCTGCACGCCGCACGCCCAGAACAAATCGAAAATGTCGTTGACGAAGGTGACCAGATTGGTGGTCAGTTCCTCCGACAGGTGCATACCCTCCAGGATGGCGGTGACGTCCACGCCGTTGCTGGCGGCTGCGGCACCGGCACCGCCGGAACGCAACGCCTCGGCGGCGGCATCGCCCTGGATGTACTGCATCACGACGCCGGTAGCAATAATAACCGGCAGGAAGAAAATGGAGCGGAACACAATGCGTCCCTTAAACTTCTGATTAAGGAACACGGCCACGATCAGGCTCAGCGCCACCACCAGGGGGATGGTGTACATAAAGCTGCCCAGCGTGGGGATCAGCTCCGTGGAGTAGGTGCCGTGCTCGTACAGCACGGTGTAGAAATTGGCAAATCCGACCCAGGACAGCTTAAAGCCGCCGGTGCCGACGGTCACCTGACTAAAGCAGAAGAACAAGGAGGTGAACAGCGGAATCATAAAGAACAGGATAAAGCCGATGATCCACGGCGTAATGAACATACGACCGTACATTTGCTTCTTACGGCTGAAATCCTTGAGCGATCTCTTCATATGTATTCATCCTCCTTTCATCAACCGTACACGAAGCCCATGGCGGGCACCGTGCCTGCAGGACAGGTCATATCCTCATCCGTGTAGTTGACGTAGACGGTGGTGCCGTCCTCAAACACGGTGGTGGACATACCGTCCTCGATGGTGTACTGGGTAATGGCCTGGTTGCCCACCTTAGCGTGGACGTCAGCGCTCTCCTGCACCATAGCGGTGATGTCATCCTTCCAGAAGGAGTACACGCTGCTGATGTAGGCGGTATTCGCCTCAAACTGCAGGGATTCGTGCTGGGTGTCGCACAGGGTGAACTGCAGGGTCATACCGGTAGCCACCGCCCGCAGATAGGTCTCACGGACGTTGACGGCGGTATTGATGGCCGGAGAGGTCAGATTCTTATAGCCCTGGAACACCAGAGAATAGAACGGGATCTCTTTGTCAAAGGCAGAGAACATAGAGGTGTAGGTGGGGGTCTCAATGATGTAATCGGCGTACAGAGCCGCATACTCATTGGCCTTATCCGACACCAGCTTAAGACCCTTTTCGCCGCACTGGGACATCAGGGCGGACACGTCGGTATCCATCTTACCCTTAGCGGCGTAGCCGGGCTCACGGTAATCGCCGTATGCCTGATGGCTCAGAGAGTCAAAGGAAACGGCGCTCACATTCAGGTCGGCGGCGGACTCCAACGCCTTCTGGAAGGCACCGGACAGCTTGCTGCGGCGCAGCAGATTCCAGTAGGTGCCCTCCTTATCCTCAACGGCGGAATTGAGAGCAACGGTGCCCACCTGGGTATCCAGCGTGGAGGGCAGATGCGCACAAGCTTTGCTCACTTTAAAGCCGTTGCTGTCCTTGTTAAATCGGACCAGCTCGTAGTCCATCGCCATCACGACGTTGTTTTCCTTACCGTAATTGACAAGTGCGTTCCAATCCTTTTTACTGCCGATCGCCGAGGACAGCTTAAAGCCGCCGCCCACAACGGTATCGGACAGACCGCCCTTACCGTAACCTTTCAGGGTCACCAGCAGACCGCTCTTCCCCACCAGTTCATTGAGCTCGGAGGTAATCTCCTTGGCGCTCTCGGCGGTGGTGGTGGCGGTATCCGCTTCGTAGGGGATGCCGAAGAAGGACTCGGGGGTCTGGACAGCGCCCAACAGGCTCACCGACAGGGCGGGAGCGCCCTCGGAGCGGGTCTGCAGATATCCTCTATCCTGCAGGTGCTGGCGATAGGTGTTTGCCATACCCACGTAGGTGGTATCCCCCACCAGCGGGTAATACTGCACCGACAGGTAATCGTACTGGGCGATCTCATCGCTGTAGCTGTCCGCCGCAGCGGCCTGGTTACCGGTGCCCAGCACGGTCAACTTCTCGTGACCGCGCACCACGAAGGAAGCGTACACGTGGGAGAACTCCACGCCCTCGTCAATGTAGGCGCCGGACGTATTGGCGTAAATCTTAGCCGTGGCGGCACCGGAATCGATGACACCCAGCATACCCTTGTTGGCGTCGCGGGCGCCGAATACCGGCAGATAGATCTGATCCCGCACGTTAAAGGCGGTACCGGTAAAGTCGGCCTTATCCTCGCCGTACACCGGCTCGGAATACTTGGCCGGGTTCAGACTGGACTTGGCGTCGATCAAAGCGCCGCCGCCGGAGGGGACGAACATATACGCGTCATCGCCATTCAGAGCCGAAGCCATAAAGGGCAGAACCGCGATCTCGTGGATGTGCACGTCATTCTCCTGAATGCGGTCCATGGGGATGCGAGCCTGCAGACCCTTATCGGTCAGGACCAGCTCCAGAGAAACCGCAATCTGAACGTCCGCAAAGGCGTAATTGATGCGGATACCACCGTCGATCAGCTCGCTGGACACGCCGGTGCGAGGGATGGTGGGGTCGGTGGTCATCATCACCATCTCGGAGCTTTCGATCACGTTGCCCTCTTCATCCTTCAGAGGATTGCCGTTCTCGTCCAGCTCGGGGAGATACTCATATCTCTTAGCACTACTCTCATAGGAATACAGCTCCATCGTGCTGACCGTGTAGTTGATAGGGTTCACGTCAACGTAGCTGATCTTAATGGGAGAATACACCTCGTTGTCATAGGACAGCTCCTGGGGATTCTCGTGGTAGTAGTACTCTTCGGGAGCGGACATATACATAATGCCGCTCGCCGTATCCTCCAGCAGAGCGCACTGGGCGTCATTATCCCAGTACAGCGCAAAGCGGTCGTTGCGGGCCACCTCGCCGGAGGGCACGTGTGCATTGCCGTAATTCTCGTCAAAGGCCAGAGTGGTTTTATCCCACTCTTTACTGCAGCCGGTCAACACCATCGGCAGCAAGAGCAGCAACGCCAAGCCCAGACATACAATTCTACGTCTTAACATTTTCATAGCTCTCCTTTCTGCCGATTATCGTAATAGGGCTTCTTCCACCAGCGCCACACCGAACATAATGAACTGCTGGGCCAGCAGAATAACCGAGAAAATAACAAACGCGACCAGGACCATACCGAGTACGCTCAGAATCGCCATACCCATAGCCTTAAAGAAGGAATACTCGTGAATCACCGTCATACCGATCAGCATCAGCAGCACCATATAGATGGCCACGATGGTGCTCAGCAGGCTGAAGGTGGAGGTGCCGGTGGAGGGGATCACGTGAGTGATCACGGTGAACACCACCGCGTACACGATCATGGGAGCCATGCTGTAAGAGGACATAATGAACACCTCTTTGAGCGAGCCCTTACCCTCATTCAGGATGCACAAACCCCAGTTGGTAATGACCCACAGCAGCAGGATGCCCACGGAACCGATCAGTGTGTACAGCGCATTATAGGTAGACGTATCGGTCATCACGTACATAAAGCCGCCGTACAGATCCTTGGAAACGGTGGTCAGATAGAACAGCACCACAAACAGCAGCGCCAGCGGAATCGAGCCGGTCTTCTGGTTCTTCAGCGAGTTAAACGCCTGGAAGGGATGCAGCGGGACGGTCAGTGCCGTCCTCCACTGCGGATTCTTGATCTCAAAGAGCTTCCGCTTCTTAGACAGCACCAGCAGCGCCGCAATGCCGCCCACCAGAGCCAGACACAGCAGGAACAGCCACCAGAAGTTCACCGAGATCCACTCGGTCTGGATCTCCTCGTAGGCCTGAGAATAGGTCTGCTGGTCGTTACCCTTTTCGGCGTACTCCATCGCGCGCTCGTAATAGGGACGAGCCTCGTCCATACCCTCGTCGTCCTGCAGCTGGTTGGCGGTGGTCAGCATCGCCTTGCCGATGCCCTCGTAGGCACGCTGATTGTTGCCGTCCAGCTTAACGACCTGCTCCCACAGGGGCAGTGCCTCGTCGTATTCACCGCTGATGGTCAGCGCGTCGGCCTTTTTGACCAATGCGCCGTAGTCGGTCAGCTTAAACACCGTGGCGATATTGCGCAGGGAGTCCAGCACAAACAGCTTGTCGCCGGACACGGTCAGCGAGGTGGGGGTACTGAAGTTACCCACCTGGGTACCGTTACCGTAGCCGGTGGTGAAGGCGGACAGCATACGGCACTCCTCATCGTACATGAAGATACGGCTGCGGGAGCTATCCATAATGTAGAAATAGCCGTCGGAATCCACCGTAATATCGGTCAGCGAGGACACGTACTGGATATGGTCATACCAGATGGAGCCCACCGACTCACGGAAATTGATCAGGTCACCGCTCTGGGAGGTGAAGCCGAACTTGTGATTCAGCGTCTGGTTACCGTTCAGGCCCATACGCTTGATCTGTCCGTAATCCACACCGCCGGTCAGAGTGTACAGCATACCGTCCGGATCGATGGCGATATCCAGCACGTCGCCGGACAGTTTATCCGCCTGGTTCGCCGCCTTTTCATTGGTCATAAACAGGCTCTCGAACCAGCCGACGATGGTGTCGCTCACAGACTGCTGCACCTTAAAGGAGCCGTGGAAGCCCAGGAACTCCAGGTTGTTATCGTATACCAGAACACCGTAGTAGCAACCGAAGGAAGCCACGTACAGATAGCCCTTAGTATCCTTAATGACACGGATGGGTGCATACTCCAGATCGTCCGGCACGCCCTTTTCGGCGCTCAGACCGGAGCGATCCAGCACGCGGATGAGGTTGCCGTCCGCATCCGCAATAATCACGCGCCTGCCCTGCTCGTCGGCGATGTACAGATCACCGTTGTGATCCACGTACATACCCTGAGCCTCTTTATAGTTCAGCGTCTCACCGTCGCCGTTGATCTCGCCGATAATGCGCAGAACCTCCAGCGTATCGGTATCCACCACAACGATGCGGCTGTTGCCGCTATCCAGAATGTACAGCTCGGTGTGATCCTGGGACAGCGTGACGTACTGCGCGCTATCAAATCCTTTATCCAAGCCAAGCGAATCGGCGTCCAACTCGCTGACCGGCTCATACATAGCGCGCATGGGGATGGCCTCGTAACGACTGGGGCCTTCCCAATAGGTATAAGAATAATACGGAACACTATCCATCTCGACCGCGGAGACGGACACACTGCCCAAAAGCAGCAGCGCCATCACCAGGGCGAGCACGCGCCGCAGCGTCTGTGCGGGCGTTCTGTTCTTAGAACGTATCATTCAGCGATCCCCCTTTCGATTTTGTATCATACTCATACTATCAATCCTTCATACCTGCCGAGGACATGGTCTCCATAACGTTGGACTGGGAGACCAGATACACCAGAATCGGAGGTATCATCAGCAGCACCGTGGCCGCCATCACGCTACCGGAACGGGCAATACCGCTGGCGGCGATCTGGTTCATGGCGACGGGCAGCGTTTTCAGGTTTTCGCTGAAGATGGTGCCGCCGGGCTGCATGGCCCACGCGTCACGGAAAGCGAACAGGGACAGGGTCAGCCACGCCGGCTTAACCAGCGGCATCACCAGAGTCCAGAAGATTCGATAGTAGCCGGCGCCGTCCAACAGCGCCGCCTCCATCAGGGCCTTCGGCACACTGACGTCCATATACTGCTTCATCAGGAAGACACCGGTTGTGGACTGCAGGGCCGGCAATATGTATACCCAATAGGTATCAATAATGCCCAGTTTGGAGAAGATCAGATACTGCGGAATACCCAGGGTGTAGCCGTTGAACAGCAGCGCCACCTGGACACTCCAGAACACGACGGAGATCAGCTTATGCTTACAATTAGACAGCGTAAAGGCCGCCATACCGGACAGGATCACGTGACCCACCGTGATCGCCACACTGATGAACAGCGTATTGAAGGCGTAGCGGGAGAAGGGCACCTGCAGGTTATCCAGCAAGCTGGGCAGCACCGTGTAGTTGTACAGGGTGGGACGGGTCACGTAGAATTTCGGCGGGAACGCCATCAATTCATCCAGCGGCTTAAAGGAGGTCATCACCGAGTAGATCAGCGGCAGGACCATAAACAAGCCGGCCAGCAACAGGAAGCTGACAAACAAAACGTTAGCAACACGGGAACGGGTAAAGCGCTTATAGCTTTTCTTCTTAGCGACTTTCATTCGCAATTTTTTCTGTTTTTCCATTACGCTCTCCCCTCCTTTAATCCTTATCTATCAACAACCGTCCGAGACCCAAACGGACGATCATCATCAACGCAAACAGGAACACCGACAGAGCCGATGCATAACCCATATCGAAACGAATGGTACCAACGTCGGTGATGTGGGTCAATATCGTCTCGGTAGAGTGGTTAACGCTGGGGAAGCCGGTCAGGGTGGTGGCCACCGCACTGATGGAGAAGGTGGACTGCACCTGCATAACCGCCGAGAACAGCAGAATGCTCTTCATAGACGGGATGGTGATGTACCACAGCTCTGCCCAACGGTTACGGATACCGTCGATGGCGCCTGCCTCGTACATCGCCTCGTCCACGTTGTTCAGACCGGCGATATTCGCCAGGAAGGAGATACCCATACTCATCCACAACTGCACGATCATAACGATGGTGAACGCGTAATTGGGGTCACGGAACCACACGATGGGCTCGGTGAGGATGTTCATGGACATCAGCAGGCTGTTGACGTAACCGTAGCTATCACCGGAGAACATAATCTGCCAGATGAAGTAGCCGTTACCCACCAGAGCGGGGGAATAAAACAGGAACGACAACACGCTGCGGGTCTTGGGGCCGAACTCATTGATCATCCACGCCAGCAGGAAGGCCAGCGCGAAGCTGATGGGACCGGTCACCACGGCGAACTTTAACGTATTGAGTACCGCAATGGGGAACTCATAGTCGTTAACGAACATTCTCAGGTAGTTATCCAGACCCGAGAAGGTGGGGGTGTTGACCACGTCGTAATCGAAGAAGCTCAACACCACGGAATAACCGATGGGAATAATGGTAAACACCAGGAACAGGATCAGGAAGGGCGCCAACAGCACCAAATAGGGCATATTCAACGCATCCTGCGTAAAGCTCTTTCTCTTGCGCAGACGTCCCTGCGCATTGACATTAGCACTCATTCAGCGTCGCCCTCCTTTTCTTCATCTTTATACTGATCGATCTTGAACGTGATCTCCGCATCGGCGATCTCGCCCCATTTCTTCATCATATCCTTGGGGTTCTCGTTCATATTGACCACGTTCCAGAAGGCCTGGTCAACCGCACGGGATACGTAGTAGCCGCCGGGAATCTCGGCGATCTCCTCCACCTTGTTCCACTGATCGTACAGGGTGCCGCTGGCATCGCGACCCCAGTCCAGCTTCAAGGTGGCGTTAACGTTGGCGGAGGTGTAACGACCGGCCACGCCCAGGATGGACTCGATGTCCAGAGCGTAACGGTGCTGGGTATCCTCACGCATCCACCATTTCAGCAGCTTCCACGCTGCCTCGTCGGTGCCCCGCTCCTCAGCCAGCTTCAGGATCATACACGCGTTACCAAAGCCGGCCTGCGTATTGTCGATGGTGCCGTCCTCACGCAGAGTACCGGGAATCTCTGCCATCGCCCAGCGACCCTTGATCTCGGGGGCTGCCGCGGACAGAGCACTGTACTGACCGTAGGACTGAATGGCCATCGGCACCAGACCGATACGGAAACGGTTGAAGAAGTTGTATTCCTTGGGCAGGTTGTACTTGGTATAGTAATCGGTCCACTGCTCAAAGACGCGCATGGTCTCCACCTCGTTGAAGGAGGTGCCGTCCATCTCTTCGTTATACAGGGACAGATCGTTCTGCAACAGCAGCGTGGGGAAAATGTTCAGCGCCGCCACACCGCCGTTGGTCAGGGAGATGTCCTTCAGCTCCACGAAGGGCAGACCGACCTGCATATTGTTCAGCATCAGGATGCTGGCTACCTCCAGGAACTCATCCCAGGTCTTGGGTACCTCCAGGCCGTAGGACTCGAAGATGTCGGTACGGTAGAACAGCATATAGAACTGCTGGGTGGAGGGCAGACCGTATACGCCGCCCTCATAGCGATAGGGCACGTCGGCGCCCTCTACGAACCAAGAGGAAACCTCCTCGTAGTCGTCGTATTTAGACAGATCCACCAGAGCGCCGCGCATAGCCATATTGATGGGGGTCACACGGGCATCCGACAGGCTGCAGTCGGGACCGTTGCCGGACATAATACCCTGCAGCAGCGAGGCATTGGTCATACGCACCGTCACGCTGACGTCGGGATTCTCGGCAGAGAAATGACCGTTGATCAGAGAGTTCAGCACCAGCGTCTGGTCACGGGACCAGTTGACCCACAGGGTCAGGTCGGTGACCTCGTCACCGCCGACGCCGCCGGCGGTATTGTAGTCCAGCAGGAAGGAGGCGATAAAGCGCTCCACGTCGTAGCCGAACTTCTCACCCCAGGTGCAGGTGGTGCGCTCAAAGTCGCTCTCGGGAGCGGCGAACACCATACAGTCGATGTCCAGCGCCATATTCTTCATATCCTGCAGCTGGGCGGACAAGCTGGAGTAACAGTCGTAGTAGTTGCTCTTATATTTCTGAGCCTCATAGCCCTTGACCGTCATCTTATCCAGCACCACGTTCATCTTCTTCAGCAGGGCGGCGATATCGTCGATGTCGCCATCCTCGGTGCGGCGGGAGTCGATCATAGCCTCGATCTCGTCGTGCATACCCATCAGGTTCTGCTCCAGATCGGGGATACGGTTGAACAGGTTATAGTCGCGGTTGGCATCGGGATTCTCACCGATGATGGCGATGATGGCACGGTAGGTCTCGCCCAGACGGCGGGTCAGATCCTCCATCTGCGCGCTGAAGGAACCCAATTCACCCAGCGTAACCGACAGGGTGATCTCATTCTCACCCTTATCGAGGTACACCAGAACCGTGCGGTCGTCGGACAGCAGCTTGTCATTAAACTGCCAGCTGTTCTTGTAGTAGAACGCCAGACTCTGCTGCTCGGCATACTGATGCTCCCCGTTCACCTTAAGGCTGCGGTAAGAGGTAGCGTTGACCAGATAGTTCTGACGGAAGTGCACACCCAACTTATAGATGCCGGCCTCGGGAGCCTTCACCTTCCAGGTGATGGACTCATCGGACATAGACCAGTTGGAGCCGCCGATGTAGTTCACCTTCTGCACGAAGGCATCGGCCTCGCCGTCGGGAGGACGGACACCGGGGTTGCTGTTATCCGACTGACCGATGATGGAACGGTCCGACTTGCTCTCGTTGGACTCGCCCTCCACCACCAACTCGGTGTCGGTATAGTACGAGATGCCCTCGTCCTTCCACTGCTGCAGCTTCTCCTCCAGGGTGGGCAGTACCACGGGTACCTCCAGATGCAGGGAGTACAGCATAAAGGCCTCGCCGAAGGTCTCCAGCGACAGGGTGTTGGCACCCTTCTTCAGGTAGATGCGCAGGTCGTCGGCCACAAAGCCGTTGACGTCACGCATGGGATACTTCTGAGCCTGATACAGCTCCTTCTGTTCGGGAGCGAACTGGTTGCCCTTGGTATCCTCACGGACGGGACCGTCATTCACCCAGATACGGGGCAGGACGAAGCGCTCTGCCTCGGTATAGGGATACTTGCCGTTGACCCGCAGACCCAGCTCGATATCCGAGCTGGTGCCGCCCTCGACGTCCACACCGGAATAGGTGAGGAACACCGTGTACCAAGCGGACTCCGGAGCGGTGACCTGCCACTGAGCAGAACCGTCCTCACGGGCCCAGAACAGGCCGTCCTTCTTCTTGCTGACGCCGCCGGTCAGTTTATTCGCGGCGGAGGCGTCCACCTTGATCGGTTTGGTCGCATAGTCGGTCGGCAGTTTGTCGACGTACCAATCAAACGTACCCTCGATCAGAGTGCCGCCACTGGGAGCGGATTCGGCGCCGGTGGTCTCTGTCTTCGACTCAGCCGATACAGGGAACACCATACACTGACACAGCAATGCCAGCACACACAGAACCACTCCAAAGCGTTTCAAGCGTCTCATGGTCTACAACTCTCTTTCTTCAAAATTTAGCATCGATTTATGTGACAAAAATTGAAATGGGGTCATGGACATCACAGTTGCACCGAGAAACCAAAGGTAATCTGCTTTTCGGTGATGCGATGCTCCGGTGCCAGCTCGGGTCCGCAGGACTGGGAGCCAACGCCGGAATTGCGGTAATCGATCCGCAGGTGCGTTCCGCCGGAGGGGCCGATCTCATCTTGATGAGTGGCACGGTCCAACTGAAGCACCGTGTACTGCGACACATTGGCCTCGAAGGCGTTTTGCGTCGCCTCAAAGGTCAGGCCGTCTATCGTCAGAGAACGGACACCGGTGTGGTTGCCGTGCTCCTGAGGCAGGATGTAGGGTACGTACTCCGCCGCCGCCGTGCTGTCGAACCAGTCGAGCTGAGCGTGATGCCGCAGGTCGCTGTAATTCTCCAGGGGACCCCGTCCGAAATAGCGGAAGGGCAGATCCTTCTGCGCCAGCGGGATCTCAAAGCCGAAGCGGGGGATCCAGGCCGCCCAGTCGCGGACCTCGGCGTCCACCGTCCAATCCATACTGCCATCGTTATACACGTCAATGGTCAGCGTGTAGCGGATCATCGGCACGCGGGATACACCCGCCAGACTGCATTTGGCCTCAATGCGGTGACCGGCCACCTTCACGTCGTAGACCTTGGTGAAGGCTCGGTCCATATTCTCGGCGTTGAACTGGGTGTCGTACTTCCAGTTCTTATAGCAGAACATCTCGTTATCAATAATGGCGCGGTAGGCGGTCAGACTGATGGGACCCGCCAGCCGCTCATGGCCGTCGATGACCAAGCTATCGAACATACCGTGCTGTTTGGAGAAGGCGTAGGTGAAGCGGTCACCCTTGGCGTAGATGTGGAATTCGTCCTCGGTGAGCTGTGCCGGAAAGCGGCTCGGCTTATTCGGCACCCAAGAGCCCATCGGCACGTCCACCTCTTGCTGCAACTGAGCAAAGGGCTCGTCGCCCTCCGGCTCGTACAGCGCCACCGTGACGGTGCAACCCAACGTGCAGCGGGCGGGGAACGCCGCCTTAGGCGTGATCACCGCCGTCTCGTACGGGGCGCAATCCAGCACCACCGTCTCCCGCTCAAGGATCTTGCCGTCCACCGCCAGGGTGTACTGCAGGCGTTTCTCGTTCAGATTGGTGAAGGCGTACCAGTTTTTCACCGTGATCTTGCCGTCTTCGTAAGTGAAGCGGAAGGGAGAATAGGTCGCCGCGATCTCCATCGTGCCGGCCTTAAACGACCGGTCGTGGAAGGTCATACCGTCGCAACAGAAGTTGCCGGAATGGGTCTTTTCATCGGGGAAATCGCCGCCGTATTTCGGGACACCGTCCACGATCACCGTGTGATCGGTCCACTCCCAAATACAGCCGCCCACCAGGGAATCGTGGGCCAGGATACGCTCCCAATACTGCCACACGTCGCCGGGACCGTTGCCCATGGAGTGGGAGTATTCACACAGGAATACCGGCTCACCCTCGGTGCCCTCGCGGGCCAGGCGCTCGATCTCCTCCAGCGAGGGGTACATCCGGGAGTAGACGTCCAGCTCGTAGATGTTGGCGGCGGAGGCGCCCTCGTAATGGGTCAGGCGGTCGTCGTCCCGGCTGTGCAGCCAACGGAGCATCGCCCGATGATTGTCGCCGAAGTCGCTCTCGTTGCCCAGCGACCAGAAGATGATGGAGGGATGGTTTTTATCCCGCTCCACCGCACGGACCATCCGTTCTACGAAAGCGTCTTCCCACTCGGGCAGGTTGGTCAGCGAGCCTTCCTGGTGATTGAAGAAGCCGCCCTCCTGCCAGGGGAAACGGTGGATGGAGCCGTGGGCCTCCAGGTCGGTCTCCAGCACCACGTACAGACCCAACTCGTCGCACCAGTCAAGGAACTTGGGACTGGGGGGATAGTGGGAGGTGCGGACCGTGTTCATATTCAGCGACTTGATGAGTTGCAAGTCGCGGTACAGCTCTGCGTCGGTCATGGTCCAACCGCCGGTAGGAGAAGTGTCGTGATGGTTGACACCCCGGAACTTGACCGGTTGGCCATTGATGAGCACCTGCCGTTTATCCGAAACGGCGATGCTGCGCAGACCCGCCTTGCGGCGAATCACTTCGCCGGCGCACTGAATTTCGATGTCGTAAAGATGGGGTTTTTCCGCATTCCACAGAATGGGATTCGCCACCGGCACCGTCACGTCGGTGCCCGTGCCCTCACCGATTGGGAGGAGGCCGTCGGTGACCTTAACGGTCATCGGCACATCCGCCGTGATGCGGAAGGCAGCGTTGTCCACCGCGGTGATGGACAGGTCGTGGAGATGACCCTTGGGGCGGGACAGCAGGTACACGTCACGGAAAATGCCGTTGCACCGGAACTGGTCCTGGTCCTCCAGATAGCTGCCGGCACACCATTTCCACACCTGAATGAGCAGGGTGTTCTCCCCCGCCGTCACGTACGGGGTCAGGTCAAACTCCGCCTGCAGGCGGCTGCCCTGTGTAAAGCCCACCTGCGCGCCATTAACATACACACGCGCGCAAGAAGAAACGCCCTCCAGGACCAGATAGTGCTGTTTCTCCGTATCGGTCACCGTAAAGGTGCGGCGATACCATCCGCAGGGGTTGATGTCGGGTATGTACGGCGGATCGAAGGGATAGGGGTAGCAGACGTTGGTGTAGTTGGGGTTGTCGTACCCCTGCATCTGCCAGCAGGAGGGCACCGGGATGGTGTCCCAGCACTCCGGCTCGGTAGCGGCGTCGCCGTTTTCAAAATACTTGAACTGCCAGTCACCGTTGAGCAGGCGGTACTCCGCCTCTCCCTCGGGGACGTAATAGCTCCTCGGCGCCATTCTGCCCGCCGACAAGCGTGTCAAATCTTCATAAAACCGCATGGGTAATCACCTTCTTTTGGGTAAAACTTCCGCAGACTAATTCACTATTAACGCCATTATACTAAAATTTACTAAATAATGCAATATCATTTCTTCATTAATCAATGTAGTTTTTCAACGGTTTCCACGAAAAACCTCCACATTTTTTGTGGATTTTGCAAACTCTTTTGCGAGATATGTCAATTATTCAACGCTTTTATTCGTCAAAATCCACAACAAAATTCAACGCCGTCCCCCTACCCTTTGCATGGCAAGACGACGTATCCGCCCGCAAAGAAAAACGAAGAAAAAACACCCGAAATTTGCAGTTGCATTTTGACGAAAAAACTGGTAGGATATGCTCACAGACACCTTCGATTATGAAAGGAGCGCACCGCTATGCGACTGTATTTCGTCCGACACGGACAGCCCATCTACGACCCCGACAGCCTGACCCCTCTGGGTCACGAGCAGGCCAAAGCCCTGGCAAAGCGCTTTGTCAACATCGGTCTGGATCGGGTGTACGCCTCCGCATCCAACCGCGCCGTGCAGACCTCCCGCCCCACCTGCGACCTGCTGCAGAAGGAGCCGATCATCTGCGAATGGGCCCACGAGGCGCTGGCCTTTGACGACTTCAAGGCTAAGGACAAGGACGGCAAGGATCAGTGGATCCTGGAAGTGCCCGAAATGGTGCGCAAGCTGAACGATCCTGAGGTGAAAAAGCTGGGACGGGAATGGTACACCCACCCCCATTTCGCCGACACCAACTTCGAGAGAGGTGTCAAGCGGGTGGATGCCGAGGTGGACGCCTTTATGGAGTCGCTGGGGCTCCGCCACGACCGCGAGAACGGATGCTATCACATCGTCGGCGACAGCCCCAATCGGGTGGCGCTGTTCGCCCACTACGGCTTCGGCATGGCTTTCCTCAGCAGTGTGATGGACATTCCCTACAACGTGTTCTACCCCCGCTTCAACATCGGGTTGACCGGTGTCACCGAGATCCTGTTCTACCACCACGGCGACGGTATGGTCATCCCCCAGATCGTGCAGCACTCCGGTGACGGGCACCTCTACCGCGAGGGTCTCACCCGCTAAATAACGCAATAACGCCCCCTCCCTGCTACGGGAGGGGGCGTTTTCTGTTGCGGCAGATCAGCCAAGATGGCGGTTCATCTTCTTTTCGGCGGAACGGATGCAGGCATATACAATGCCCCACACCACAAAATAGACAGCCGCAAACGCGGCGGTGAATATCACCAGCACCATCGGCTCAAAGGGTATCCAAGAATTTACCAGATAACACAGGGAATACGCCAGATACAAACAGCCGAAATGGCACAGCAGCGACTTTGCCATCGACCAGTGCTCGATCTGATTGAACACGCTGGCACCGGCGTGAACAAACGCCAGCGCATAGGTGGACAGAATCGCCAGCAGCACCTCGCCGCCGCTCAGCCGCACGGCGGGAATGAAGGCAAGGACGATCCCCGCCACCACGGGGCCGAAGCCACCGAACATCAAACCGCGATGTAAAAATTCTTTTGCATATTTATTCATACTTACAAACCAAACCTTTCCTTCACTTGCTTAAGATTTCGTCGGGAAACGTAGTCCATGTCCCCGTTTTTGAATACCACCCGCAGGGCGCCGGAGAAGGCGGTCTCAAAGCGGGCGATCCGACGGGTGTTCGCCAGACAGGACTGATTGATCTTCACGAAATACGGAGGGGCTGACCGCTCGATCTCATACAGCCGCCGCTTCACCCGATAGGATTCACCGCCGCAGCGGGCGTAGGTTTTGTCGCTTTCCACTGTAAAGTAATCAACCTTTACATAGTCGAGAACAACAATGGAATTGTCCTGAAAACCCATCAACTCTGCGGTTTCTCCGATAATCAACTCTTCAATCTTATCCACCAGTTCGCTATGGCTTCGGGCACGGATGATCACCTCTTCCTCACAGGCAGGGTCAATGATTGTGGTCACTTTCATAGGCTTTCTCCTTTCAATGTAAACGCTACCATAATCCGTAAGAATGCGCAATAGTTATTCGGTATGCGGTATTCTAGGGGCGGTATGCGGTCGCATCACCGCCGCCAACGGATATGGACAAAAAAGGGGCATCCATCATCGGACGGATGCCCCCATAGGTGTTGTTATCATTTCACCACGTATACTTCGATCTCGGTATCGGATACCTGCGCATATACATACAGCAAACTGTTATCCGTCTCGGCCACCGTATAATTCAAATGACCGCTCAAAATCGCCTCACCGGTGAGAACGTTCACCAGCTTATACGCAGCGTCGCCGTCCGCCGTCTTGACGATAAAGGGGGACAGGCAAACGCCGCCGATGGTGAAATCCTTATCCTTCAGCGAATAGTACAGCATCTGGGCATCGCCCTTTTTATAGCAGATCTTGCGCTGCAGATCCAGCACGGGATTGACATTATTGCCCTCGTACTGAACGACGCCGTTTTTGTCCACCGCCTTGCGAGTCTTTCCGTTGTCGATGACCCACAGCTGACCGTATTTCTGCTCCCAGTACACCATCACGGTCTCGCCGTCGTATACGGCGTCACCCGCCATATTCCGCAGCCGCTTATTGACGTGCAGCAGCTGGCCGTACACCACAGGTCGGCTGTCAAACTCGGCCGAGGCAGCATTGCCCTCCAGATCCAGCAGGGCGTAGGTCTCCTTATCTCCCACAGTTTTCTTAGCCATTATATATCCGTTGATATCCGCGCTGTCGCAGGGAACGTAGCCGTTGGGATCGTAGGTGAATAATTTGTCCCCGTCCACGTTATACACAGTGTGGTCGGCGGGGTCGGCGTAGTGACCGTTCTTCAAATGGATCACGTCGTTGGAGATCGCGGTACCATCCGCCAGAGCGGTGACCGTTACCTTATCATCGGTCACGTACTTCACGTAACCGCCGCAGTCAAAGGCGATATACGGCTTGGTGCCGGTGGCGCCGGGCACCCGCTTACCGGTCTGCAGGTCGTAGATATACCAGTTACCGGTGCACAGCACCTTATCCTCGCCGTCCATAAAATAGGTCAGCTTCTCGTCCTCATTCTCAGTCTTGCTCAGTACCTCTATGGCACGGACGAAACGGTCACCCATAATATCCAGCACGGCGTACTCCGACGGCACCAATTCCTCACCGTTGCCGTCCACCAGACCGATGCGATTATACTCGGTCACGCTGTCGCCGTCCGCCTCCGCCTTGGTGCTCACCATAAAGTAATTGCCACGGGGTTGGCACATGGTATAGATGGCGCCGGAGTCCTTCTTGCCGTCCAGGGACATGACGCCGAACAGGTCGCCCTCCTTGTAATACAGGCCGCCGGCCGCCGGCATCACCTGCCGACCGATGGTACCCACCTGCGTCGCCTTCAGTTCCGTGGGCAGTGCCGTGTAGGTCAGGGGCTCCTGAACGGTGTCCCGCAACGGTGTCTTGCCGCCTCTGCAGGCGGTCAGACCCAGCAGCAGCACCGCCGCCGTCAATATACATAGCAATCGTTTCATAATCACGCCTCATTCTGTTTAAAAATCGTTGTCTCATTATACCACGGCAGCCAAGCACTGTCAATGTGTGAAAAAACGCGGATGCCGCAGCATCCGCGTTTTTTCTTTCAATTTCTAACTGCCGGCATTGGGGTCGGCATAGCTGCGGCAATACACGTCGCCGTATACCACCATCTCTTCCCCATCCTTTTCGAAAACATAGTAAGGACGGGCGTAAATCACCGCATGGCGGAACCGATAAGGAACGTTGATCACCCGCACCGCAAAATAGGCGGTGGTGTCGGTGATCCAAGACAGGCGCTCCGCCGAAACGTCCACCAGCGTGCCATCGGAATCTTTCACATTTTCGCGGGTGAAGGCACTGCGGCTGTTGCCCACAGCGGCATCATTGGTCACCATACAGCCCATTTCCTTGAGCGGATACGCTACACCGTCTCCGTATACGTCCACGGTGGCGTTGGTGAGATGAGCCCGATAGGTTTCGTCCATAGCCACGCCGGTGGCATCCAGCTGCAGCAGGAAGCCTACGCCAAGCGTAGGACCGCCGCTGAGGTTGGTCAGCGAGAAATCGTCCACGTACAGATCCTCGGGGATGCCATTGCCGCCGCCGCAAAGATTCAGCCGCAAGGACGTATCGGCACCGCAGTCAAACTCCAGTTGCACCATATTCCACGTGCCGGAGGTGATCCATCCGCTTCCATACATGGTGCCGCTCTGCTCACCCTTCAACGTCCAGTTGGTACCGTTGGCATTCACTTTAATCCAAAAGCGGAATGCGTAGCGGTCGTTGGCGGTGACAGGGATACCGCACTGCTCCAGCATAGCGCCCCAGCTACCATCGCCCTTCAAATGAGCACCGTAGCTGCCCAGGCGCTTGGCATCCCCGTTGACGGTGGTTCCTTGATAAACGTCCCAGTCTTTTGCCGTGCCGGACTCGAAATCCCCGTTTTGAATCAGGTTTTCGGGGGTGTAGGTGCTCATCTCCATCACAGCCGTCTTGCCGCCCGTCGGATACAGTGCGGGCACATCTGTCTCTATCGGCTCGTCCGCCACACCGTCGGCTGTTCTGAACAGGCGGGTCTTGTCAATATACGCCTGACCGCCGCCGTCCACGATGCCGAAGCCGATACGGGAATACACACCGCTGTTAAAGGTGATGGAATGGGTGACCCAATCGCTGTCGGTCTCATTAAAGGACAGCGTATAGAATTCGGCGGGAGACAGAACGTTGTCATCCAGCAACATGATCTTGCCGCCGCCGGCGGTCAATCGTTTGACATCCATAGTCAGCGTGTAATCGGTGTGAGGCGTCACGTCGATCCAATCGATATAACACAGCTGCCGCTGAGTGTGGGCAGAGGCAGTATAAGTCAGCGCCGTGCCGTGGTCGTCGCCCGTCTGCTCCAAGGACAAAAAGCCGTTGCGCCAGGCGGGATTATCGGACCAATACTTCTCCGCCGCCTTGCCGCTCATATGAATGCACGGCAGCAGAGAGCTGTCATTCGCGCAGTATTTGTTGCCGCTATTGGCGGCGGCAGTGATGGTATCGGTGCGCAGAGGGCTGATGTACTCCACGCCGTAGGCACTCTTAAACAGCGCCATATCGTCCAGATACAAACGGCTCTGTGCTCCGCTCACCGCCACATTCACCGTAGTAGAGGTGCCGGAATAGAAGGTCACCGAGCGCAGATGCCACGCATCGTCGGGGGCGGTGGCCATTAGCTGCATAGTCGTAGTGGACAGAGATGCAGCGCCGTGACCGTTACCGTTATAGGGCTCATACACCAGATAATCACCGTTTTCGTCTGCGACACCAAAGGTGGCGGTAGCGCGGTTATCCTCACTCAAGCGAGGGGACTTGACCCACGCCGAGAAGGTATAGTGGGTATAGGGCTCCACCGCCACGGGAAGGCTGTAACGAGCCGTGACAGAGCCGCTGCAAAAATACAGACTCCGCCCGCCCTGAGGGGCGGTGGCATCGCCGACAATCTCCAAGGTGCTCCCATTCGGGGATACGCCGTCCCAAGCATCCACGGAAGCGGACTCAAAGCCGCCGTCATCCAGCAGATTGTAGCCGGTGGCGGAGGGGCGGTTGTACTTGGTACCGAAGGAGGTCAGATAAGGAGCGACCTTCTCCTGCGTGCCGCCGGTGGCGGTGACCACCAGATTGTCAATGTAACAGGCGGTGCCTCCGCTGCCACCGGGGCAGAATTTCAGGTAGATATGGGCATAATCACCACTGTTAAAGGAATAGGAGATTTTCTGCCAAGTGGAGATGCTGTCGCAACCCGAAGGAGCGGTAAAGGAGGCATCCGCCTGGCTGTAAGGACCGGCATTGGCAGTATCCCCCTGATACGTATACACGTGATAGAGTTTGCTGCCGGGGTCTGTGGCGTATCGGTAATAGAAAGACACGGTCACGGTGGCGCCCTTGCCCACCGGCACGGTCTTATACGCCGCACCGCTGTATGCGGAGAGAGCGGTCAATTTCAAAGAATAGTTGCCGGCGTATGTCACGCTGCTGTCGATCGCCGCATTGGCAATCTCCCAGCCGCTGGTATTGCCCAGCTCAAAGTCGCCGTTGGCGGCTAAATTATCCGCCGCCGTGACGGTGGTCGGAAGTGGGGACACCGCCAGCAAAGAGCACAGCAGAGATGCTACAACAAAGAAAATTACGTAATGCTTACATTTCATCGTCGGCACCCCCTTACTGTACTTCGTACAACTCGACGTCGTCGATATACGTGTGTGTGCCGACCACCACGCGGAAATCCAGGCAAAGCTTATCGCTGTCGCCGGTACGGAAGGTAATGCTCTCCCGCTTCCACCCGGTGGTGCTGCCGCCGTTCATATACGCCTGACCGACAATGTCCGACGCATGGATGGTGCCGTCCCCGCCACGGACAAAGCAGTAGCAGTTCTTGGCGGCGTCGTCGGCGGCGTATTTGTAGTAATAGGTCAGCACGTAGTTGGTATTGGGCTTCACCGTGATGGCGGGCTGATAAGCGCCTTGCCACTCCCCGCTGCCGTAGTCCAGCTCCAGGCTGTAGGAGCCGGTGCGGGCGGTGGCGGTGGTGGCATTGTAAGTGCCGTCGGTGCCGAAGGCGGTCCAGCCGGCAAAGCCGCTCTCAAAGCCGCCGTTCTGCACCAGATTCTGTGCGGGAGGCACAATGTCCGCCACGTTGGTGGCGGAGGTGACCGTGTAGCTACCGGAGGTGACGGTGACACGATACTGCACCGTGCCCTCGGCAGGCAGAGCCGTGTCGGTATAGGTGTATTTGCGGCCCACGGAATCCACCGTGGCACCGGAGGTAGCAATAGTCGTCCAAGCACCGCCGTCCACGGCCCGCTCCAGCTTATAGGTATGGGACTGGGTGGGTTTGATCCACTCCACCTTGCCGTTACCTTTATTAAAGAACATTGTCGGGGTGTTGATCGCCAGACTTTCGCCACGATACTCGGCGCGGTACTCCTCAATATAATCGTGGAGTTCATAGGCCACCTTACGAAAATCGGTAAGGCCGCCATTCTTCGCAATCAAATCATAGGAACTGCCGCCGGACTGATTAGACCAGCACCACATAAGCCAACCGCTCCAGCCTTTCGCACGGAAATTGTCGCGGAATGTAATCTGGGCGTTCACCAACTCATCCTCGGTGGGGAATTTGCCGTCGCCCAGTCCGAACTCGGTGGCCAGCATGGGCAACGGAGAACGGAACTTGGAAATATCGTCGGCATTACCGGCGGAATTGTACTCCTGATGACCGAGATAGGTCAGATTTGTTTCGGAATACATGGTCATATTGTCGGTGCTGCCGCACAGGGTGCGGTCCACCTCCGGCAAACACTCAGCCAGCGTATCCGCCACCCTATTGACAAAATACAGCATAGAGTCGCGGGTGACGCCGTAGGTCTCCCGACTGTCGGTGAAATTGCCCATATCCGGGTCGTTCATCTCGTTCTCCACCTCAGAGGTGGCGGCGCACATCACCACCACGTCAGGGTACTCCGCCAACACGGCGCACAGAGGGGTGACAAAACGCTCGGCGTAATGGTCCGCCACCTGACGGACGGCATACATCTGGGTCATCCGATACCAGACCTCAAGATTGTAATAGCTCACCGCCGAGGTGGAATGACAACACACCGTCCACAGCACCGGCATCTGCGCCTGACGGCAAAGATTCAACAGACGGCGGACATTCTGCAGATAGTCCTCCTTGATGCCCAGCACGTCGCCGTTTTCGTCAAAAATGACACCCTCGGCATAAATGGAGCCCTCATACCCCATCACGTTAAAGCCCAACGCCTTTAGATTATAGATCTGCTCCAGCAGATAGGTATCGCTATAGGCGTCGATGCCCACGGTGGACCAGGCGTCGCTCACGTACTCCACCATCGTTTCATTGGCAGTGAGACCGTGACCCAAATCGTCGTGGGTAAACCAGGGCCACCAAATGCCCTCCAGATACCCGTCCCGTTCAATAATGTCAGCCATACTGACCGGCTCGATGACCGCCGCCTTCTGATCGCCCTGCACCTGCCCCGCACAGCCGCCGACACACAGCAATGCCGCCGCGCACAAAAGCGCCAGCAGGGAGCGCACAAACCGTTTCTTCATAGGAACATCCTTTCTGCCGTGAGAACGAAGGTGGCAGATCAATCTGCTGCGGACATTCGCTCTGGCGGCTCAATCTTGCTATTATATGTTATTGTACCATAATATATTGATAAATGCTACTTGACTGTTGACTTTTTTCGTGTTATTTTGATATTGGGTGATAAATATGAGCAAACTGAGAAAGCAGGATATATTCCCACACATTTCCTTTCATTCCCGTCGGACGATATTGACCGATGCCATCTCCCCCTCCGAGCCTCACCACCACGACTTCTACGAAGTTTTCATCGTGGAGGAGGGACCGCTTGTCCATCACATCAACGGGCGGCAGGAGATCCTTTATCCCGATACGATGGTGCTGATCCATCCGCAGGATTACCACTTCTTCTCCCAAAAAGACGGCGTCACCGCGCAATTTTTCAACCTGTCCTTTGACGCCGAGCAATTTGAACACGCGAAGGCGATGGCCGCCCTGTGCGCCCCCTCCACGGTGAACGCGCCTATGGCCGATAAGGTGACGCTGACCCACGAGCTGAGCCGCCTGCTGCTGCGGCGGATGAGATGGCTGCGGGACGCCACCAACCCCATTCCCCAGGAGGTACAGCTGACCGAGGGGATCACGCTGCTGACCGACATTCTGGTGCTGTGCACCGTGGGCAGCGGCAACGTCCACACCATCCCATACTGGCTGCGCAAGGCCTGCGCCGAAATGCAGGTGCAAGCGAATATGGTGCAGGGCATCTCCCGCATGGTGGAGATATGCGGCAAGACCCAGGAGCATCTGACCCGCTCTATGCGCAAGTATATGGGGCAGACCCCCTCCGCCTATATCAACACCGTACGGCTGGAACGGGCGGCAGACCAGCTGATCACCACCGCCCGCCCCGTCTTTGAAATTATGCTGGACGTGGGATTCCAAAATACCTCTTATTTCAACAAACTGTTTAAGGAGAAATACCACGTTTCGCCGCGGAAGTACCGCAGCCAAACCACCTCCATATTGGGAAAAACCGAAAAATAAGGAGACTATCTATGAATTACGACGTGATCATCATCGGCGCAGGACCCGGCGGCATCTTCTCCGCCTACGAGCTGGCCCGTCTGCAGCCCCACCTGCGGGTGGCGGTGTTTGAGGCGGGTCATCCTCTGGAGCAGCGCCGCTGCCCCATCGATGGGGACAAAATCAAAACCTGTATCGGCTGTCAGAGCTGCTCCATTATGAGCGGCTTCGGCGGTGCCGGCGCCTTCTCGGACGGCAAGTACAACATCACCAATGACTTCGGCGGCACCCTGTACGAGTATATCGGCAAGGAGCCCGCCCTGAAGCTGATGCGGTACGTAGACGACATCAACCTGGCCTACGGCGGCGAGGACACCCGTCTGTACTCGTCGGTGGGCAGTCAATTCAAGACCGAGTTTATTCAGCACGACCTGCACCTGCTCAACGCCTCGGTACGCCATTTGGGCACCGACATCAATTACGTGGTGCTGAAAAATCTGTATAACCACCTCAAGGACAAGGTGCATTTTTCCTTTAACGATTCCGTAGAGACGGTGGAGATCGTCGACGGCGGCTACCGCGTCAGCGCCAAGAGCGGCGACTACACCTGCGGAAAATGCATCATTTCGGTGGGACGCATCGGCAGTAAGTGGATGGAACGCATCTGCAAGGAGCTGGACATCCCCACCAAGTCCAACCGCGTGGACATCGGCGTGCGCGTGGAATTGCCCGCCGAGGTATTCTCCCGCATCACCGACGAGCTGTACGAGAGTAAGATCGTGTACCGCACCCGCCAGTACGGCGACCTGGTACGCACCTTCTGTATGAATCCCAAGGGTGCTGTGGTCAACGAAAACACCAACGGTATCATCACGGTGAACGGTCACAGCTACGAAGACCCGAAAAAGCAGACCGAGAACACCAACTTCGCGCTGCTGGTGGCCAAGCATTTCTCCGAGCCCTTCAAGGATTCCAACGGCTACGGCGAATCCATCGCCCGCCTGAGCAATATGCTGGGCGGCGGGGTCATCGTCCAGCGGTTCGGCGACCTCATCCGCGGACGGCGCTCCAACGCCGACCGCATTCAGGAGGCCTTTATCACCCCCACCCTCCGTGCCACCCCCGGCGACCTGAGTCTGGTGCTGCCCAAGCGCATACTGGACGGCATCATCGAGATGATCTATGCGCTGGATAAGGTTGCCCCCGGCACCGCCAACGACGACACCCTGCTGTATGGTGTAGAGGTGAAATTCTACAATATGGAGGTGGAGGTGGACAGCCGTCTGCAGACCAAGCACGACGGACTGTACATCATCGGTGACGGCAGCGGCATCACCCACTCCCTCTCCCACGCCTCCGCCAGCGGCGTCCACGTGGCCCGCACCATCGCGGGAGAATAACCCGATAAGAAAAAGCCGACCACAGACGTGGTCGGCTTTTTTCGTTAATCAGTATGAACTATTATACCCTCTCGACCGACAAAAAGCAAGTACGGATTTGCACTCCTCTGCACTTCATCAGCCCACCATAGACGCAAATTCAAAAACCGAATCCTCGGTACCGTATAAAATCGGGTCGCCGTCCACGTGGGTGAGGGTCAACCCGTCGGCGGTGATCTCCCACTCAAACACGGGATGGCAATCATAGGGATCGTCCACCCCGTCCAGCGGACCGCCGGTCATATCCAGACAAAGGCGATCCTTTTTGTCCAAAGACCAAGTACCCTCAAATTTTTCCAGAATCTCACTATTGCCGATGCCGTAGGCGTATTCGACAGTGCCGTCCGAGTTCAGGGTCAGTATCAGCGAGCGCTCTTCCCCATTTCCGTCCTTGACCTCGGTCCACCAGTCACCGCAGAAGACTACGTCCGGTACTCTGTCCACGCCGCCAAACTGGGGCATATACTCGTAGGGGGTGAAGTCGTACACCTTGTCGTCGGTATTCACCAGTTTGCCGTCCATGCCGGATTGCTGGGGGGTGTATTCCACGGCAACATCGCCCTTGGTGGCTACGATGCACAGGTTGGGGACGATTTCGCTGACGTTGCCCCGCAGCAGGATGGGACCGTTGGAGGAGATCAATTTCTTTCCTTTGTACGGCTCGTCTGCGAACACGTATTCGTACACGGTGACGGTGACGGTGTCATCCGCAGGAACAACGCAGTACATCTGCCAACCATCCTGTGCAGTGTAAGCGCTCACATCCTTAATAAAAGCTAGGTCTTTAAGATATTCCTGTTTGAACAGCTCTTCTTTGGCCTGGTCAGGTGTGCCTTCAAATCCGCCCAGATAAGCAACACCGAACAGCTTGTCTACTGACTTAATGCTCTTTTTCAAGGCGGTGAGTTCAGCAGGATCAACGGGTGTTTCCTCCACCGCGGCGGTGGTGGTCGTGGTGGTTATGTCGACGGGAACGGGCGGCTCATCGGCACATCCCACCATCAACAGGGACAGGAAGCAAACGAGAAGTAAACTTAACCAACGTTTCATAATGGCCCTCCTTTTTGGGGTGTAAATCAAGGGTTTTGGTTCTTCTGTAGGAAAATGGTAACACAAACGGAAAATAAATGCAAGAGGAAGTGTCCCATCACGTGGGACACTTAAAAAGTGCGCTCAGACATTTTCGGCGTGGCGTGAACTTAGTTTTCTTCTCCTGCCACGCAAAAAGGCCGTCCTTGCGGACGGCACCTCTTCTCAACTCACGACACGTGGAGTTGCAACGAGTGTCTGCTTGTCGTGGTGTCCGTAGCGCAACTCCCTGTGAAAATGCCTGCGGCATTTTCGGCGTGGCGTGAATGTAGCTTTCTTCTCCTGCCACGCAAAAAGGCCGTCCTTGCGGACGGCACCTCTTCTTAACTCACGACACGTGGAGTTGCGTCCGCGTTGCTGTTGTCCCACGTTGCTGTCGCAACTCCCTGTGAAATGTGCCTGCGGCACATTTCGGCGTGGCGTGAACTTCGCTTTCTTCTTCTGCCACGCAAAAAGGCACCTGCTTTCGCAGGTGCCTTTTTGCGTGGCAGGGGCAGTAAGACTTGAACTCACGACACGCGGTTTTGGAGACCGCTGCTCTACCAACTGAGCTATACCCCTATATGGTGCGGGAACCACCGTACGGTGGGCCGCTATGTGAAACGGACACGTGGTCCGGGTGGGCTCTGGTGGGCCTTCAGGGACTTGAACCCGGGACTGACCGGTTATGAGCCGGCTACTCTAACCAACTGAGTTAAAGGCCCATATGGGTGGACTCGTTCAGTCACTCACATATTCTACCACATTTTCGGTTAATGTCAAGTGTTTTTTTACTCTTCCCGCAAATACTTCCGCATCACCGAAACGCACACGGGAACCGACACCAGCGCGGTGGCCGCATCCGACAGCGGCAGCGCCATCTGTACGCCCAGTATGGGGTCCACCGTGGAGGTGGTATAGGCAAACAGCAGCGGCAAGCCCACCACCAACGGGATAAAGAACAACCCCTGACGGGCCAGGGACAAAAAGCTGGCCGACACCACCCGACCCATCGTTTGAGTCAGCATGGTGCACATCACAAACCACGCGGTCAGTGGAAAGCTGAGGCACTGCAGGCGCAAAGCCACCTCGCCGTAAGCCAACACGGCGGGGTCGCTGCTGAACAGTGCCACCAGATCGGGGGCGAACACCATACCCGCCACCGCTGCCACGCTCAACAGCACGGTACCCAGTTTGACGCAGAACCAAAAGGCCTCCTTGACACGGCGATACAGTCCCGCGCCGTAATTAAACCCGCACACCGGCTGAAAGCCCTGTCCGAAACCGAGGATGGCGGAGAACGCCATCTGCATAATGCGGCTGACCACCGACATAGCCGCAATAGCGGCGTCGGCGCCGAAATGCCCCGCCATCCGATTCAGCACGATGGTGGACAGACTGGCCAAACCCTGTCGACACAGGGACGGAAAGCCGCCCCGCAGCATCTCCGCAAAGTCCGCCCAGCGGGGGCGGAACAGGCGCAGACGCACCCGCAGATTATCCTTTTGCACCGTGCCCAGCAGGAGCAGCACAAAGCTCACCGCCTGGCTGATAACTGTAGCCACAGCCGCGCCGGTGACACCCATATCCAAGCCGAAAATAAAAATGGGATCCAGAATGATATTCAGCACGCCGCCGGAGCCGATACCGATCATACTGTAAAAGGCCGCACCCTGAAAACGGAGCTGATTATTCAGCGTCAGCGCCGCGGTCATCCACGGAGCGCCCAGCAGGATGATGCGCAGGTAGTCCCGCGCATAGGGCAGGATGGTATCGGTGGCGCCTAGCACACGGGCTAAGGGGTCCAAGAAAATCAGACCCAACACCGTGATGGTACAGCCCGCCAGCAGCGAGGAGAAAAAGGCCACCGAGGCCATCCGCTCCGCCCGCTCCCGCTCCTGACGACCCAGCGCGCGGGAGATAAAATTGCCGGAGCCCTGACCGAACATAAAGCCGCAGGCCTGGATGATCGCCATAAAGGAGAACACCACACCCACCGCGCCGGTGGCGCTGGTATTATCCAGCAGACCCACAAAAAAGGTGTCCGCCATATTGTAGACGGAGGTGATCAGCATGGTGATGACGGTGGGTACCGCCAGTCTGCCGATAAGCCGCCCTACGGGAGCGGTGGTCATTTGGATGTATTTTTCGTTCGGCTCCATCGTGGGTACCTCCTTGTTTAGTGATGATGTGCGCTATGGCGCACAGTGATGATTTTGCTCCGCAAAAGTGATGATGTGCGCTATGGCGCACAGTGATGATTTTGCTCCGCAAAAGTGATGATATGCGCTACGGCGCATAATGATGATTTGCCCTGCGGGCAAAGTGATTTATTTCCGCGTAAGGCTCACAACACATTCCACGTGGCTTGAGAGGACAGAATGAATGTCATTTGAGTATGTTCGTTCTCGGAAACATATCCACTGCGTTTTTAGCACTATCGGTAGACGGGAACATATCCATTCATGATAAAAAATAACGTTTCTAATTGCATAATCATGA
>JAFSFH010000012.1 GCA_017435305.1 Clostridia bacterium | reverse complement strand
TCGGTATCGGCGGCTGCGCTGAAGATCACCACCCAGCCCAAGACCAGCTACACGGCGTACGGCGCCACCGCCAAGGCCACCGTCAAGGCCAGCGGTGACGGACTGAAGTACACCTGGTACGTTAAGAATGCCGGTGCTTCCAAGTACTCGAAATCTTCCATCACCAAGTCCACCTATTCGGTGAAGATGACCGACACCACCAAGGGTCGGTACGTCTACTGCGTGGTGAAGGACAAGAAGGGTAAGTCGGTGAAATCTTCCACCGCCATCCTGCGGATGAAGGCCACCATCACCACCGAGCCCAAGACCACCTATGCCAAGCAGGGTGCTACCGCCAAATTGACCGTCAAGGCCAAGGGCGACGGGCTGAAATACACCTGGTACATTAAGAACGCCGGCAAGACCAAATACTCGAAATCCTCTGTGACGAAATCTACCTATTCCGTGACTATGAGTGATAAGGTCCACGGCCGTTACGTCTATTGTGTGGTCACCGATAAGTACGGTAAGACCGACAAGTCCAAGACGGTGGTACTGCGTCAGCAGGCCACCATCGTGACCCAGCCCAAGAACGTAACCGTCGCCAAGGGCGAGACCGCCAAGGTGACGGTCAAGGCGGCGGGCGACGGCTTGACCTACCAGTGGTACATCAAGAATGCGGGCGGCAGCAAGTATTCCAAGTCCTCTATCACCAAGTCCACCTATTCGGTGAAGATGAGCGACAGCGTTAACGGACGCTACGTTTACTGCACCGTCACCGATAAGTACGGTAAGACCGAGAGATCCAAGACGGTGGTGCTCAAGCAGAACAGCACCCCCCTGACCATCACCATGCAGCCCGAGAGCGTCACCTGTAGAGTGGGCGACGAGGTCGGCTTTGGCGTGGTTGTTAAGGGCGGCACCGCTCCCTACACCTATCAGTGGGAGTATACGGTCTCTGCGCTGGATGGATGGCAGGCTGTTCCCGAAGAGGCCATTTACATCACCGGCGATATGGTTTCTGCGGTATTGCCTGTGGTCCAGAGCCATTTTGATTTGAACTTCCGTATCCGTTGCGTCATCACCGACGCCAAGGGCGCTCAGGTGACCACCAACGAGGCGTGGGTAGAGGAGGCGATGCTCATTTGGATTCACCCTGAGAACACCGTCAAGGAAGTTGGCTCTACCGCCACCTTCCGGGTAGCGGTCATCGGCGGTGCCGAGCCCTACACCTATCAGTGGGAGTTCACCACTGATAACCTCTCTGAGTGGCTAAACGTTGGCTACTGGGCCACCGGCGGCACCAGTAACACCATGAGCTTCCAGGTGGCTGGCGCCTATGAATGGAACGATCACTATAAGTATCGTTGCGTCATCACCGATGCGGCTGGCAATCAGATTATCTCCGACGAGGCGTGGGTAGAGGAGGCGCTGAACATCGTCACTCAGCCCCAGAACGTCACCGCCAAGGTGGGGGATGAGGTAAGCTTCCTGGCTGAGGTAGAGGGCGGTAAAGCCCCCCACACCTATCAGTGGCAGATTCATAGCGTCGGTAACGGCGATGTTTGGTCGAATATTCCCCTTGACAGCGGTTGGGCTTCCGGTCAGCAGACCGAGAGTTTGAGCTTTGTCGTCGGTCAATACGAGTACGGCAATTACCAATACCGTTGCGTCATCACCGATGCCGAGGGCAATCAAGTCATCTCCAACGAGGCGTGGGTCGTCGAGGGATAACGCAGTCACACAAACACCGTAGGCTTCAGTTGAGGTCTGCGGTGTTTATTTTTTTGTTTTCCTGTTCCCCACCTTGCTTTTGAGCAAAATGGTGGTATAATATAGACGATTTCTTTTACACTGGGGGCATTTGTATGCGGAAAACCAAAATTGTGTGCACCATCGGTCCGGCCTGCGACACCTACGAGGTTATGGCGGGGCTGTGCAAGGCCGGTATGAACGTGGCGCGGCTGAACTTCTCCCACGGCACCTATGAGGATCACCAGCGGCGCATCGACCTAATCAAGCAGGTGCGCGCCGACCTGGGGGTACCCATCGCCATTATGTTGGACACCAAGGGTCCCGAATACCGCATCAAAACTTTTGAGGGCGGTAAGATCACGCTGGATGAGGGGGACACCTTCACCTTCACCACCGAGGAGGTGGTGGGTAACCGCGAGATGGTGTCGGTGAGCTACGCGAACCTGCCCGCCGAGCTGGCGGTGGGGGATACCATCCTGCTGAACAACGGTCTACTGGCCTTTGAGGTCACCGCCATTGAGGGCAACCACATCGTCACCACCGTTACCGACGGCGGCGAGCTGTCCGACCGCAAGAGTATGTGTTTCCCGGGGAAAGTGCTCAAGCAGATCTACTTATCCCAGCAGGACAAGGCGGACATCGCCTTCGGCGTTCAAAACGGGGTGGATTTCATCGCCTGCTCCTTTGTATCGGACAAGCAGGATCTGATCGACATCCACAACTATCTGGAGGAGATCGGCGCCAAGGGCATTGAGCTGATCGCCAAGATCGAGAATCAGTCCGGCGTGGACAACATCGAGGAGATCTGCCGTTACTGCGACGGTATTATGGTGGCCCGCGGCGATATGGGCACCGAGATCGCCTTTGAGCGGCTGCCCACCCTGCAGAAGAAACTGATCACCAAGTGCCGTATGCTGGGCAAGCGGGTGATCACCGCCACCGAGATGCTGGAGAGCATGATCCACAACCCCCGCCCCACCCGTGCGGAGATCTCCGACGTGGCCAACGCCGTGTACGACGGCACGTCCGCCATTATGCTGTCCGGCGAAACCGCCGCGGGTAAATACCCCGTGCAGGCGGTGGCGGCGATGGCGAAGATCGCCAAGACCGCCGAGGAGAGCATCAACTACCGCAAGCGGTTTTACAGCTCCTCCTTTGAGATCCGCAACACGGTGGACGCCATCTCCCACTCCACCTGCGGTATGGCCATCGACATTGACGCCAAGGCCATCGTGGCCTGTTCCCTGTCGGGTATGACCGCGCGGATGGTGTCCCGTTTCCGCGCTCCCGTGGACATCATCGGTCTGACCACCGACGAGGCCACCTGGCGCAAGCTGTCCCTGTCCTGGGGTGTTATCCCCGCCATGTGTGAGAGGTTTTCCTCCACCGACGTGCTGTTCTACACCGCCAAGAAGATCGCGGAGCAGACCCTGCCGCTGGCCAAGGGGGATCGCATCGTTATCACCGGCGGCATCACCACCGGTGAATCCGGCAATACCAGCCTGATCAAAGTAGAAACCGTGTAATTTGGGCATAGTAACACCGAGGTGATTCTATGACAATCGATTTTCATACCCATTGTTTTCCCGACGCCCTGGCGGTGAAGGCGGTGGGGCGGCTGAGCCACGTATCCGGCGGTATGGAGCCCCACACCGACGGCACGGTGGCGGGTCTGCGGCGCAGTATGGTGGAGCAGCAGGTGGATCTGTCGGTGGTGCTGAACATCGCCACCAACCCCCACCAGCAGAAAAAGGTCAACGACTTTGCCGCCGCTATTAATAACGGAAAGGACATCGTCGCCTTTGGCTCGGTATACCCCGACAGCGAGGACGCCTTTGTGGAGTTGGAACGCATTAAGGAACTGGGTCTGAAGGGGGTCAAGCTCCACCCCGACTATCAGGGCTTTGCGGTGGACGACCCGAAATGGAAGCCCCTGTACCGAAAAATCTCGGAATTGGGACTGGTTACGGTGTTTCATGCGGGGGTGGACTACGGCTTCCCGCCCCCCTATGGCTGTATGCCGGCGGCACTGGAAAGAGCGCTTGAGTGGTTTGACAGTCCGGTGGTGGCGGCTCACTGGGGCGGGCTCCAGTGCGGCGAGGGGGTGCTGCGGCATCTCTGCGGCAGGGACGTGTATCTGGACACCTCCTTCGGCTACGCCTCCATCCCCAAGTACTACGCCCGGCAGATTCTGGAAACTCACGGCGCCGATCGCATTCTGTTCGGCACCGACAGCCCGTGGCACACCGCGGGTATGGAGCGGCGGCTGCTGGATAGCCTGGAATTGTCCCCCGAGCAACAACGGCAGATCCTCTGCGACAACGCCAAAAGACTGCTGAACATCCCCTGAATCAAACCGTCCTGCCTGCCGCAGGACGGTTTTTTGTTGCCAAAATGCCACAGATGCGGTATAATGTAGTAAATCTCTGTGAGGAGGGAACGGATATGAAATTTCATCCCAATAATCCGCTACTGTTTATTATCGGCGGATGCGTCATCCTGTTTGTGCTGGCGCAGTCCATATTCTTTTTGGTGAGAGCCTACCGCCAGGGCAAGCGCATCGGCATCGCCTCTGCCACCCTGCGTAAGACGGTGGTGTCCTCGGCGGTGTTTACCATCGCCCCCGCCATCTCGTTCCTGCTGGGTGTGGTGACCCTGTCCAAGTTCCTGGGCTTGCCCCTTCCGTGGATCCGCATCAGCGTCATCGGTGCCATCACCTATGAGCTGCCGGCGGCCACCTCGGCGGCCAACGCCTTCGGCCAGTCCCTGTCCGAGATGATCACCGACCCCAAGGTGTACGCCGCCATTGCCTGGGTGATGACCCTGGGCATCCTGCCCAGCATCATCCTGCCCCCCATCCTGATGAAGAAGATTCGGGGCGGCGTTATCAACCTGCAGAATAAGGATCAGAAGTGGGGCGACATCTTTATGGCCTCGCTGTTCCTAGGTATGATCTCCGCCTTTTTGGGTATGGTGTTTGCGGACATCCGTAAGGGTCTGGAGGGCTGGATGCCCATCTTCGTGCTGCTGGTGTCGGCGCTGCTGATGGCGGTGTGCGGCATCCTGATTAAGAAATGCGGCTGGAAATGGCTGGAAACCTATGCCATGACGGTCAGTATGCTGGGCGCGATGATCTTTGCGGTGGTCATTACTCCCATTTTATTTGGATAAGGAGGTGCCGATATGAGCGATTATATGAAGAAAACCGACCTGTACGGTAAGATTTGGATCTGGACCGCCGCGGTCATCGTCCTGATGGTTCCTGTGGTCGTCTGCTTGGCGTACGATGCGTGGCCCTCTCTGACCAACGTGTTCACCGGTCTGCTGGGCGTGGCTCCCATCTTCTGGACGGTGGGCGTCATCGAGGTCATCACCTACACCCCTATGCTGGGTGTGGGCGGCACTTATCTGTCCTTCGTCACCGGTAATCTGACCGCGCTGAAGGCACCCGTGGCGCTGACCGCTATGGAGAACGCCGACGTTAAGGCCAGCAGCGAGGAGGGCGAGGTCATTTCCACCATCGCCATCGCCACCAGCTCTATTGTAACCACCATCATACTGGCGCTGGGCGTGTTCGGTCTGTCGCTGATTACCCCCATCCTCAATTCCGAGACGCTGAAGCCCGCCTTTGACAACATCCTGCCCGCCCTGTTCGGCGGTCTGGGTGTGGTGTACATCAGCAAGAATCCCAAGCTGTCCATCGCCCCCCTGACCTTTATGATTGTCCTGTTCCTGGCGGTGCCCAGCTTGGCAGGCTCGGTGGGCGTGCTGGTGCCGGTGGGCGTGCTCATCGCCCTGGGCGCCGGTCGCTTGATGTATAAGAAGGGCTGGATCTGATATGGATTACGTATTGTATGCCCTGCTGGGTCTGCTGGTTCTGTTTCTGGCGGTGATACTCACCCGCGCGGCGCTGTTTCGCCCCCGCCCCCAGACTCCCGTAGAGTCGGTGGAGGTGACGGTGGACGAGCAAAAGGTCACCGCAGACCTGCAGGATATGATCCGCTGCCGCACCGTGTCCTACCGCGACCACAGCCGTGAGGAGGCGGCGGAGTTTGACCGCTTCCGTGCTCTGCTGGTGGAGCGGTTCCCCCGCATCCATTCGGCGGCCACCCTGCACCATATCGGGCGCAACGGTCTGCTGTATCACCTGCAGGGGCGGTCGTCGGACAGTCCCACCGTGCTGATGGCCCACTACGACGTGGTACCGGTGGAGGAGGGGTGGACCCGCCCCGCCTTTGACGGTCTGATCGAGGACGGCGTGCTGTGGGGTCGCGGCACCCTGGATACCAAGAGTACCCTCTGCGCCGCTATGGAGGCGCTGGAGCAGTTGCTGGGCGAGGGCTACCTGCCGCGCAACGACCTGTACCTGTCCTTTTCGGGCGAGGAGGAGATCGACGGAGATTCCTGCCCCGCCATTGTCACCTATCTGGAGCAGAACGGGGTCAAGCCCGCTCTGGTGCTGGACGAGGGCGGCGCTGTGGTGGAGAACGTGTTCCCCGGCGTCACCGGTCGGTGCGCCCTCATCGGCATTGCCGAAAAGGGCGGTCTGAATCTGGAGTTTACGATGGATTCGGGTGGCGGTCACGCCTCCACCCCGCCGGTGCACACCCTGCTGGGTCAGCTCAGTCAGGCGGTCACCCGCATTGAGAAGCATCCTTTCTCCTACCAGATCACCCGTCCCGTGCAGGAGATGTTCGACACCCTGGGTCGTCACTCCAATTTTCTGTATCGGCTGATCTTCTCTAATCTGTGGTGCTTCGGTCCCGTGCTGGATCTCATCGGACGGCTGTCCGGCGGCGAGCTGAACGCCATGATGCGCACCACTGTGGCTACCACCCGTATGCAGGGCAGCAACGCCTATAACGTGCTGCCCCCCACCGCCTCCTTCGCCACCAACATTCGGCTGTTGGGCAAGGACAACATCGAGTCGGCGCAGACCTATCTCAAAAAGGTCATTAAGAACGACAACATCCGCGTGTCGGTGGTCAACGGTATGAATCCCTCCATCTGCTCCGACACCTCCTGCGAGGAGTGGGGGCGGTTGGTGACCGCCATCCGCCAGACCTGGCCGGATGCGCTGGTGTCCCCTTATCTGATGATGGCGTGCAGCGACTCCCGTCACTATTGCCGCATCACCGATCGGGTGTACCGCTTCTCCGCGATGTATATGTCTAAGGAGATGCGCCGCCTGGTCCACGGTCACGATGAGCGGATCCCGCTGAATCTGCTGATGGAAACCGTGTCCTTTTACATCCGTCTGCTGAAAGTATTGTAATAAAAAAGACTGTGTTCGTAATGAACACAGTCTTTTTTTATGGGGACTTGCATATAGTGTATGGATTAGTTCTTTTCCTTGCGCAGGGCGTCCTTTTGGCTGCGCTTGAGCTTCGGCTTTTCCGTGTCGGCGAAGAGGGGCTGGTCGCCCAGATCGTACACGCTCTCGTACTGCTCGTTCTCACGGCGGATGCGTTGGTTGCGGCTGGCGATGTGGTTGAGTCCCGCGGCAACGGCGGTGAGCACACCGGCGAACACCGAGGACAGGTGACGGTAGATCAGTTTCCAGTCGGAGAGACCCTGCTGGTTATTAATGCTCACGTTACTGCCTGCCTGAACGGGGAAGGCGTCCCGCAGAGTCAGCGACACCACCAGCGCCAGGGCGGCACCGACCAGCGCCAGCGCCAGCGGCAGATAGGACCATTTTTCGTTCTTTTTCACAATAGGATTGATGATCGCCGCGGCGGGCAGCAGCACCAACGCCGCGATCCATACCGGCAGCAGCCATCCGGCGGCACTGAACACGTCGGGGGAGCCCACGGTGATGGCGTAGATGGACAGACATTGGAACAGGGTGGAGATGACCAGCAGCATCATCACCACCGCCATCATGCAGGCGGACACGATGCGCAGCGGGTCGCGGCGCAGGGGGACTTGCTTCTCTTTCATTGAGTCGCCTCCTTTTGGCTGTCCAGCAGCAGCTTGGTTTTCAGAATACCGATCTGGGTCTTGGCGTCGGTGATCTCGCCCGCCAGCACCCGCGCCACCATCTCGTCCAAAGGACAGCGCATCAGTTCCACAAACTCATCCGCATCGGGATGCGCTTCGGCGGCGGTCAGGTCGGTGGCCAGATACAGATACACCACCTCGTCGCAGCAGCCGGGGGTGGGGTAGAGGGTGCCCAGAGGGGTGTAGGTGGCAGCACGGTAGCCGGTCTCCTCCTCCAGCTCCCGCATACCGGTGGTGAGAGGGTCCTCGCCGGGGTCCCGCTTGCCGGCGGGGATCTCGGTGAGTATCTCGCCGTAGGGATAGCGGTATTGGCGTACCAGCAGCACCTCGCCCGCGTCGGTGAGGGCTACCACGCCCACGCCGCCGGGATGACGGATGTATTCACGGGGTGCGGTGTTGCCGTCCGGCAGTTCCACCTGATCCACGTCCAGACGGAGCAGACAGCCCTGAAAGGCGGTGGAACGGGCGATGGTTTTTTCGGTTAGTTTATCCATAATTTCCTCCTGAAAGGGGTCAGAGTCGATGAGGGTTGAGGTGCAGGGGCGGTTGGTGACGCCGCAGCCGGTGGATTACGGGGTGGTGCGGGGTCTGTGCGCCGCTCTGCGCAGCCGCTACGACGGGCTGTCGTCAGCGGTGGTGGGGCGCAGTGTGCTGGGGCGGGAGATACCCGCGCTGGTGCTGTCCCGCGGTCCCGTGCGTCAGCGGGTGCTGATGGCGGCGGCCTTTCACGGACAGGAGTGGGTGACCGCCCTGTGCGCTCTGCGGCTGTGCGAGGAATTGTGCGCCGCCATGCAGACCGACCTGCCTCTGTGCGACATCCCTGTCGGCCGCGCTATGTGGGGGCGACAGATATGGTTTATCCCCCTGGTGAATCCCGACGGGGTGGAGATCGCCCGCTACGGCTCGTCGTCCGCCGGCGGCTATGCCGCCACCGCCGCGGCGGCAGGGGCGGACGTCCCCGGTCTGTGGCGGGGCAACGCCCGCGGGGTGGATATCAATCATAATTTTAATGCAGGATGGCAAGAAATGCAAGACCCCACGCAAAAAAACGTCAAAAACACCCGCAATTTAAGCGGACCGGAGGCGGAAAGCGAGCCGGAGACCCGCGCGCTGGCGGATCTGTGTCGCCGTCACGCCTTTCGCCACGTGGTGGCGCTGCACAGCCAGGGGGAGGAGATCTACTGGCAGTACGGCGACCACACCCCGCCCCAGAGTCGGATGATGGCGCGGGTGCTGGGGGCGGCCTCCGGCTATGAGGTGGCACAGCCTGCCGCCACCGCCGCCCACGGCGGGTTTAAGGATTGGTTTATCGACTCCTTCCGCCGTCCCGGGTTTACCATCGAGCTGGGGCGGGGGCGCAACCCATTGCCGCTGGGTGATTTTGAGCCTTTGTATGAGCGCACGCGGGAGATGCTGGCGCTGTCGGTATTGCTGTAAAATGAAACAGGTCTGTGCCGTCAGGCACAGACCTGTTTTTGTGATTATTTACCGATTTTCTTAACCGCCTTAACGATGCTGGCGATGGCGGGGGACAGAATCAGGTTGGCGGCAAATTCAATGATGAAATTGACACCCACCAGCGCCACGACGGCGAAGTAGAGGGCGGAGGTGCCGCCCATACCGATGCCGGCGGCAAACTCCATCATCACGTCGAGGAATATGGTGAGCATACCCGCCAGGAAGATGCCGGTGTTCATAATGGGGGCGGAGGCCGCCGCCAGCAGGATGCCCACAAAGGAGCGCTTTTTAAAGGCTTTGGCGATCAGACCGGGGACAAAGCCGGCGGCCACGCCCTTGAGCATACACACCGCCACGGTGAGCACGGGGTTATAGGCCACCATCATATTGGTCAGGGCGCCCAATTGACCCTGGATCGCCATAATCGACACCAGCGCGCCGAACACACCGCCCAGCAGAGCACCGGCACCGGGACCGTACAGCACGGCACCCACCACGATGGGCACCAGCACCAGCGACAGGGTTAGACTGCCGGGTAGCGGGATGACGAGATACATCTGCAGCAGGATGATAAGACCTGCCAGCAGACCCAGCTGCACCAGCCGCAGGGTTTTCTGTTTTACAGTAGACATATCGTTTCTCCTTTACTGTCGTTTCCTTACGGAATACCACGTTTCGGACTGTATGTAAACACGTTCATCCGTTGGGACTGGGACGCCCGATGGCTGTCCCGTCACAGGGCAGAACGCGATTATTTTCGGTTTTTCTCGTAGATGATGCGCAGACCGTCCAAGAGCAGCTCCCCCATATACTGCACGCGGCTGCGGCACTGGGGGGCGATCTCCCGACCCAGCCCGCCGGTCACCACCACCGGAGCGTTGTAGCCCAATTCCTCCACGATGCGGGCATTCATCCCGTCTATCATGGCGGCGTTGCCGTAGACGGCGCCGGACTGCAGGCAGGAGATGGTGTTGGAGCCGATGACCTTGTCAGGGGCGTCCACGCTGATCTGGGGCAGCAGAGAGGTGCCCGCCGCCAGCGCGCCCAGGGCGGTCTGGATGCCGGGCATAATGGCGCCGCCACGATAGGCGCCGTCCTTATCCACCACCGACACGGTGGTGGCGGTGCCCAGATCCCACACGATGCAGGGGTAGCCCACCGCCTCCACCGCCGCCACGGCTCCCACCAGCAGGTCGGCGCCCAGGGTAGCGGGGTTGTCGATGCGGATATTCAGCCCCGTTTTGGTGCCGGGCCCCACCAGCAGAGGGGTCAGACCCGTGGCCTTTTTCACCGCACCGCACAGGGCGTGATTCAGCGGCGGCACCACCGAGGACAGGATGGCACCGTCAAAGGCGGTTACCTCCAGCTTATACAGGCGGAGCAGGTCCATCAGCTCCACGGCGTATTGGTCCTCCATCTTGGTGCGGTCGGTGGCGATGCGGGACTGCAGCAGCAGTCGCTTGCCCTCGAACACGCCCAGGGTGATATTGGTATTGCCCATATCCAGCACTAACAGCATAAGGATACCTCCTAACGGTGATGTAGGATGAAGGCCCCCTTGCCTAAAGGGGGCTGGATTTTTGCCGCAGGCAAAAAGACTGGGGGATTCTATGCCGCTTTGCGGCATATCGCCCTGCGGGCGACTATCCCTCCGCCCTCGTCAACTTCAGCTCCGCTGAACGTCGTCTCGGGCACCTCCCTTTAGGCAAGGGAGGCACGCCGACTTCGTCGGCTGACGAAAGGGAGCCCCATCGTCTAAAAGTAAAGCAGGCGCAGAGAATTCCTCTGCGCCTGTGTCGGTCATACTTTTAATCAGGCGCGGTCGGCGCTGCCCAGAATGTTCTCGATCTTGTGTTTGACCACGGCGGTGATGTTGGCACGGCCGTCGCCCAGATACTGACGGGGATCGAAGTGGGTGGGCTCCTCAGCCAGGTGCTTGCGGATGCCGGCGGTCAGAGCCAGACGCAGGTCAGAGTCCACGTTGATCTTGCAGACAGCCATCTTGGCAGCCTGGCGCAGCATATCCTCGGGGATGCCGATGGCGTCCGCCATCTGACCGCCGTACTGGTTGACGGTGGCCACGTACTCCTGCATCACAGAGGAGGCGCCGTGCAGCACGATGGGGAAGCCGGGCAGACGGTCCATAACCTCCTGCAGGATGTCAAAGCGCAGCTGGGGGTTCTGACCGGGCTTAAACTTGAAGGCGCCGTGGCTGGTGCCGATGGCGATGGCCAAGGAGTCCACGCCGGTGCGGGTGACGAAATCCTCGACCTGATCGGGGTCGGTGTACTGAGCCTTGTCGGCCTCCACGCTGACCTCGTCCTCCACGCCGGCCAGCTGACCCAGCTCACCCTCGACGGTGACGCCGTGGGCGTGGGCATACTCCACAACCTTCTTGGTCAGCTCCACGTTCTCCTCATAGGGCAGGTGGGAGCCGTCGATCATCACGGAGGTGAAACCGCCGTCGATGCACTCCTTGCACAGCTCAAAGCTGGAGCCGTGGTCCAGGTGCAGGGCGATGGGCAGACCGGTCTCCTCAGCGGCGGTCTTGACCATGCTGTACAGATAGGCGTGACGGGCATACTTACGGGCAGAGCCGGAAACCTGCAGGATAACGGGGCTGTTCAGCTCCTTGCAGGCGTCAACGATACCCTGGATGATCTCCATGTTGTTGACGTTGAAAGCGCCGATGGCGTAGCCGCCCTCGTAGGCCTTCTTGAACATTTCTTTGGTGTTTACGAGTGCCATAGTTTGTTCCTCCTTGATGGTGTGTTTTTAAGACATCCTTATTATAGAGCATTTTCCCCGATAGAGCAATAGTTTTGTTAAAAAATTATCCCTCTCGTCGGGCGGAAAATATTGTGCAATATGCTGTGGTTTATTCTGCCGTCGCAGTAGTGGCGGCGGTGGTGGTCGTGGTGGTAGCGCTCTCTACAGGGGTGTAGAAGGCGGCCAGCACCGCCTCGTAGACAGAGGTCGGATCCGCGTGGAATTCGTTGTGCTCCTCACCCGCCACCGAGGTGCCGGAGATGGAGTGGTAGGTGGGGTTGCTCCAGCTGCTGCCGGAGAGGGTGCAGCCCGCCAGATAGGTCATCTTGGACAAGGAGATGTCGGTGATGACGTAGGGGGATACGGTATTGTAGTATTTTGCCAGCAGGGTGGGGTCCTTCTTCACCTTGCCGCCGGCCTTGGCGATAAAGGCGTTGAAGAACTGGCGCATCCGCTGCATACGGAGGTTGTTGCCGTTGGCGTCGGTGCTCCGATGTCGCAGATAGGTCAGGGTGTCCTTGCCGCGGAGGGTGACCTCCTTGCCCTCGGTGCAGATGATGTGCTTGTAGAAGGGGTCGCGGATGGTGTCCTTGGCGGTGACGGTGACGCCGCCCACCGCATCGGTGATGGCGCGCACGCCGTCCATATCGATGGCCACGAAGCTGTTGATGGGGGCACCGTACAGCAGACGGCTCACCGAGCGGGCCACGTTTTCACAGCCCTCCTCGCCGTCGGCGGCATAGGCGTAGGCCAGACACAGCTGGGTGTTGGTGACACCCAGATAGGTGCCGTCCACCGCATACTGATCCACGTCCACCATCACCTCGCGGGAGATGGGGATAATGTGGATGTCGCCGGTTTTGGTGTCCAGGGTGGCCAGGAACAGGCTGTCCGCCTGACCGTTCTGACCGTACCCGCCGTCCTCCTGAATGTCCTCTTTATCAATGCCCATCACCAGCACGGCGGTGACGTCGTAATTGTATTTGTAGGTGACGCCCTGATACACCACCGTGTCGCCGTCGCTATTGTCGATCACTTCCTCCGGCGGGGTGATAACGGGGGGCTCGGTATCCAGCAGATCCTTTTGTCCCTGCTGATACATCCACCAGATCCATCCGCCCAGCAGCAACAGCAGCACCAGCAGCACCAGCAGGATGATGAGTATCACCCGCTTGACCTTGGATTTCTTGCGGGGGGTCGGCTGCTCCGTGGGGGTCGGCTCCGGTTGGATGAGCAGCTCCTCTAAATTCGGCGAATCATTTTGTTGGTTGGTCATCAATGAGCACCCCCTCTACGAGATAGCGTTCCCGGTTGTTGCCGGTGCAGGTGCTCAGGGTGATGATGCGGTCGTCGGTGGTGACCGTGACGCCCTCCCGCACCTGCTTGGTCATGGACCGGGGATTCAGACTCTGATCCAGAAACAGTTGATATTCCTCCGGTTTGGAGAAATTGAAGGAATTGAGTATGTGACGGTTATCGTATACAAAGGCGGAGTAGATGCGATAGGTGAGGATGTGCCCGGGGGTGTATACGTAGATGTACTGGTGTTCGTCAAAGAACTCCTTGTCGCGGTATTTGCGCAGGGCAGCGAACATAGAGCCGTTGCGCATATTGTGCCCGTACAGCACCGTGTTGGGATGGGTGAAATCCGCCCGATTCATCTGCTGCATATAGATGCTGCCGGCGAATTTGTATTTGCGGTTCTCGTCGTGATCCAGATAAAAATTCTCCGGCACGTCGTTGCCGCTCTGCAGCACAGGGTAATCGATCACCGTGCCGGGTATCTCGATCCAGCCTACGATGTGGGGATTCTCCGCCTGCTTGGCGGCGAAGTCGATGGGGTTGTCCGGCAGCGGTACCGCCGTGGTGGTCGTGGTGGTGGGGGCGGTGGGTTCGTCCGGCACGGGGGCAGGCGTATTCCCTGGCCACAGATGCCACGCCAGCAGTCCCAGCGCGATGACAAACAGCAACAGACACAGGATGAGTATAATCAGCCATCGGCGGCGACGTTTCTTCTCCTCAGCCACAGCGGTCACTCCTTTCATAAAATACATTCCTTATTATATAAGAAAACAACCCCCTCGTCAAGGGTGCAAAAAAACACGGTGATGACATCCATCACCGTGTTTTATCTGCGGGAATTATTTCGCCAGCTGCTTCTTAGCCACAGCGGCACCGGCCAGAGCCAGAACCATCACAGCACCCAGAGCATACACGGCAACGTCGCCGGTCTGGGGAGAGGTGGCCTCGCCGTTATCGATCTCGAAATCGGTATCCTCACCGTCGTAGTTACCAGTGATGATCAGGTTAGCGCTGGGGATGATGACCAGGGGAGAGCCGTTCAGAGAGCCGGACACGATGTCGTAATCCTTGCCCTTCACAGCGGCGGAGCCATCGGCCTTGTAGATCTCCCAACCGTCGAAGTCGCCCTTGTCGGGATCGGCCTTCAGGGTGATCTCGTCGCCGACGGGAACCTTAATGGTTTCGGTCTCGGCGCCGTTGCCGTTGATGATCTGGACCTTATAGTAGCTGACGCCCTCGGGGCTGGAACCGGCGGCAAACACGCTGACGGACAGGGTCATAACCAGCACAACAGCCAAAACAATAGCAAAAATCTTTTTCATAACACTGCAACCTCCAATATTGCATATTCGTACAATTGAGTATAACACACCTTTTTTAAGTTGTAAATACTTTTTTTATTTTTTATATAAGAAAAATTGTTTGTTATTCTTTCTCCCACGGAATAATACACAGCGCCTCGGCTAGGGGCTCGTTCATCCAGATGGAGGGTGTCACCCGCAGCGTAAAGCCCTGACCGGGGGCGGTCAGGCAATCCTTGGGGTCCAGACGGGGCAGACCGTACAGCTGCATCAGCATGGTGATGACGCCGCCATGGGTGCACACCACCGCCTCGGTGTCACCGCTGTGGATGAGGTCGTTGACCAGCCCCTCAAAGGCGGCGCACACGCGGGCGCGGAAGGCCTCACTGTCCTCGCCGCCGGGGATGCCGTTGTCCGCCCGTTCCACCCAGCGGATAAAGCGGGGGTCGTTTTTCAGGTCGCGGATACTGCGCCCCTCCCATTCGCCGAAGTCGCACTCCGCCAGACCGTCCACCACCTCCGGCTGACAGCCGGGATACAGCACCTCCAGGGTCTGCCGACAGCGGCTCAGGGGGCTGGTGAAATACCGCACGCCGCCGGGGTACTGATACTTCTCCTTGAGCGCCAGCAGCGCCGCCAACCCCTCGGGGGAGAGGGGCAGATCGGTGCGCCCGATATACCGTCCGTCGGCGTTGGCCTCGGTGAGTCCGTGGCGGATGAGATGGATCTTGTAGGTCTTCATAAGATACTCCTTGTAAAAAAAGTCTTAAAAAATTCAACTATCTGTAAAATTTTCCTTGACACGCGGCGGGGAAATAGAGTAGAATAGCCAATGCACCCCCTACGGAGTAGGGGGGAGTTTTATCAGGAGGTGCCGCGCATGAATGCCGCTTTTCCCCGTATGATGATCCTGCTGCGTAAAGAGCGCGGCATCAGCCAGAAGCAGGCGGCCGCAGACCTGCACATTTCCCAGGCTCTGCTGTCCCATTACGAAAAGGGCATCCGCGAGTGCGGACTGGACTTCGTGGTGGCGGCTGCCGATTATTACGGCGTATCCTGCGACTATCTGCTGGGTCGCACGGCGGATAAGTCCGGCACTATGATCGCGGTGGAGGAGATCCCCGACACCGACCCCAACGTGCGGGACAGCCGTATGACCGCCGCCGGTGTGCTGCCGGTGCTGAATAAGAAGCTGGTGATCAACTCTCTGCACATTTTGTTCGATATGTTGCAGAAGTGCAACGATAAGGCGCTGACCGCCCAGGTGTCGGAGGCGCTGATCCAGACCACCTATCTGGTGTTCCGCCAGATGTATTCCGCCAATCAGAAGAATCCGCGGGCTATGTTCTCGGTGGAGGATTATCGCTATCAGACCGCATCGGTGGGTGCGGTGGCGTCGGCGGTGACCGAGGTGGGTCATCTGTCCCGACAGCTGGCGCTGGAGGATCGTCTGCCGGACGTGCTGCCGGACGACCTTCAAAAGCAGTATCCCCAGTTTGCCTCCTCCCTGCTGAATCTCCTGCACACGGCGGAGAAGGATTTATAATTAAAAATGCAAAAGGCGGTGAAGCGTTGGCTTCACCGCCTTTTATTATACTCGCTTCTCTCTGAAATTGCAAGGGGGCGCTCACATCGCCAGATACAACAGCGCCAGAAGTAATTCGGGTCGCCCGCCGTTGCGGTACAATAACAGTGCCAGCCCCAGAATCAGCAGACGGTCGTTGTCGGCGTGGGGGACGGGCGTGGGTGTGGGCGCAGGCGGAACATCCGCCTGCTGATGCGCCTCAAACACCTGACGGGAGTGCTGCTGCATCTGCTGCACCCGTCGTGCCGCCTGCCGTTGCATCTGCAGAATGTCATCCGCCATGGCTGTCCCCTCCCGTGTTCAGTACCCCCTGCTGCTGCAGCAGGGGGATGAGTTTGATCAGCTGTAACAGCCGCATACTCTCGTCCAGCCGCTCCACACGCTGTCCGTGGAGATAGGGGCGCAGGGACCGGAGCAGGCGGGTGTCGTCACTGTCGGCTCCCAGATGGGAGATGAGCGGCATCAGCCGCGTCAGAGCGGTCAGATCCGGCATCGGCGACGGAGCAGGCTCGGGTGACGGAGCGGGCTCGGGCACGGGTGCCGCCCCTGTGCCGCCCAGAGCGGACATCGCCGCCTGGATCTTGGCGATGCCCTCGGGGTCGGACAGCAGCCGCTCCAGCTTTTCGTTCAGGTCGTCCACAGCGCCACCCCCTAGCCGCCCAGTTTATCCAGCAGTTCCTTCACCGCCGGCTGCTGCAGGATGGCCTCCAGACGGGTCTTGTCCTGCATCAGCGCCGCCACCTGCGGGGGCAGACCGCCGCCGTCCCGATTCAGTGAGCGGGCCAATTCCGCAGGCGTTGTCCCCAGCTTCTGAGCCGCCAGACTCAACAACTGTTGTGCCTGCTGCTCCGAGATATGCATTTCTTTCATCCCGTGTCCTCCTTTTTCGCGGTGGCGGTTGCGGTGCCGCCGCGGTTGTGTTATACTGTATGTGATCGACAGGTCAATTATGCGAGGGGAGGGATACGGTATGCGGATTCTGGTGGTGTCGGACATCCACGGCAGAGAGCATCGCCTGCGTGAGGTGCTGGAGCAGCAGCCCGCCGCCCGCCACGTGATCTTTCTCGGCGACGGTCTGCGGCAGGTGGAGGACGTGGCGGATGAATACCCCGACCGCACTTTTTACACCGTTCCCGGCAACTGCGATTTCGGTGCCGGCGGCCTCCCCGTCCGTCAGGAGACCTTGGGCGGCAAGCGGTTTTATTTCACCCACGGCCACCTGCACGATGTGAAATACACCCTCTACCGCCTGGACTTGGCGGCACGTCAGGCGGGGGCGGATATCGCCCTGTTCGGTCACACCCACACCCCCTATCGGGAATATGCCGACGGATTGCATCTGTTCAACCCCGGCAGTCTGGGGTACGGCGGCACCTACGGCTACGTGGATATTGAGGGCGGCGGTATCTTCACCGCTGTCGTAGAATTGTAAACAAAAAAAGGACTACCCCATCGGGTAGTCCTTTTTTCGTTAAAACATCGGGGCGGTGCGGTATACCTCGCCCAGCAGGGTCTTCCAGTAGAAGGTGCCCTCCTTCAGCAGCAGATAGCTGTGGGGGCTGTCCTCCTTGGGGATGGACACCGAGCCGGGGTTCAGCTCCCACCAGCCGCCGGGGTTGTGGGCGCACAGGGGCACGTGGGTGTGCCCCTGCAGCACGATGTCGCCGTCCCGCACCGGCGGGGGATTGTGGCTGTCGTACAGGTGTCCGTGGGTGAGGAACAGCATCTGCGTGTCCACCGTCACCACTTGATAGTCCGCCATCAGCGGAAAATCCAGCACCATCTGATCCACCTCGGCGTCGCAGTTGCCCCGCACGCAGGTGATCCTATCCGCCAGCGGGTTGAGCAGGGCGATGACCTTTTTAGGGCCATAGCCCAGGGGCAGGGCATTGCGGGGGCCGTGGTAGAGGATGTCCCCCAACAGCAGCAGGCGGTGCGCCCCCTCGCGGTGAAAGGCGTCCACCAGCTGATCGGTGTAATAGGCCGACCCGTGCAGGTCGGAGGCAATCATATAAATCGTGTTATCCATCGTTACGCTCCTTTGTATCGGGACGGCGTTGCCCCGTTTCGTCGTTTTCACTATATCACAATATGATTTTTTTTGCAAATCGTCAAGTGGTTTTTTCGCAGAAACGTTGGTCTTTTTATCCTGCGAGTGGTATAATGGAAAAAATCACCTCAAAGGAGGAATCGTTATGCAACACAAAATGGGCATCATCGGCTTCGGCGGAATGGGCACCTACCATTTCAAGAATCTGCTGAAAGGGCAGGACGTGGTGGCCAAGGGTATCTGGGATATCCGTGAGTGCCGTCGGGAATACGCCCGCGAGTTGGGTCTGCACGCGTACGAGAGTTTAGAGGACCTGCTGGCGGACGACGAGCTGGAGCTGGTGTTGATAGCCACCCCCAACGACCTGCACAAGCCCATTGCCATTCAGGCGCTGCAGGCGGGCAAGCACGTCATCTGTGAAAAGCCGGTCACCCTGTCGGTGGCGGACCTGGAGGAGATGAAGGCCGCCGCCGAAAAGGCTGACCGATTCCTCACCGTTCACCAGAATCGTCGGTGGGATCGGGGTTATTTCCTGCTGAAATACATCATGGAACAGGGCACGCTGGGTCCCATCTACCGCATCGAGAGCCGTGTCCACGGCGCCCACGGCATCCCCGGCGACTGGCGTCAGGATCCGAAGCAGGGCGGCGGTATGGTATACGACTGGGGCATCCACCTCATCGATCAGGCGGCGATGCTGTACCCCGACGCGAAGATAAAATCGGTGTACGCCACCCTCAATTACGTCACCAACCAGTTGGCGGACGACGGCTTTATGGTGGATTTGTTGTTTGATAACGGCGTTCACTATCTGGTGGACGTGGGCACCAGCAATTTCATCACCCTGCCCCGCTGGCTGATTTTGGGTCAGGACGGCACCATGTGGATGGATAACTGGGGCAACGACGTCAAGGTCATCTGCGCCAAGGGCAAGGACGAAAAGGACGTTCAGCCGGTGGTCACCGCCGCCGGTCTGACCAAGACCATGGCTCCCCGCCGTCAGGACACCATTCAGGAGGTGGAGGTGCCCGACCTGTGGCCGGATATGACCGAGTATTACCGCAATATCACCGCCCATTTGGAGAGCAAGGAGGATCTGCTGGTCACCCTGCCCCAGATGACTCGTGTGATGCGGCTCATTGAGGCGGTGTTTGAATCCGCAAAGACGGGGCAGGTGATCCCCTTTGAGTAAGATGAAGCTGGCGATACAGGCTTACTCGGTTCGCGACGCCGCCGAGGCGGATTTTGTTCAGTGTATGCGCGACCTCAAGCAGATGGGCTATGACGGCGTGGAGCTGGCGGGTACCTACGGGATGACCGCGGTGCAGGTCAAGGCGGTGCTGGACGAGGTGGGACTGGCATTGGTCAGCGCCCACGTGGGCGCGGATGTGATGTGGGACGATGCGCTGATGGAGGACTATGCCGCCACGGGGATGAAATACGTGGTCATTCCCTGGTTTCACAAACCCACCGACGCCGCTTTTTTGGCGGATAATATCGACAAATTCCGTGTGCTGGGTGAGCGGATGCGTTCTTTCGGCCTGCAGCTGGGCTACCACAACCACAATCACGAGATGGAGACCGTACCCGACGACGGCCGATGCGCGCTGGTGGCGTACTACGAGGAGATTCCCGCCGATCTGTTGGTGACCCAGCTGGATTTGGCGTGGGTCAAGGCGGGCGGCTACGATCCCGCGGCGTTTCTGCGCCGCTATTCCCATCGCGCCCCCACGGTGCATATTAAGGACTATCGCGGCATCTTCGGCACCGATGATTTTGAGCTTTGTCCCGTGGGCGAGGGCACGCAGGACGTGCCCGCTCTGCTGGCCGCCGCCGAGGCGGTGGGCACCGAATGGCTCATTGTGGAGCAGGATCACGCCAACGGCGGCCGCACCCAAATGGAGTGCGCCGCGATCAGTGCGGCGAATCTCAAACAGTTAATGGCATGACAAAAGCCACCCCGTAGAAGGGGTGGCTTTTGTTATGGTTTATTGCTTTTTTGCTTTTCCACTTGATGGATTTCATCAACGGAATATCCTTTTTGACAGGTTTCGCAGGTGTATTCCGTCCAAATGAATTTGATATTTCCCACCATATTATCAAAGTAATCTTTGTATTTGAAGTTCTTAGCATCCTCGGAATGAGAATTGACGATTCGGGAGATTTGCACTTTTTTCAGTGGTGCGTTGCAGGCGGGACAGTAGTGCTTGCCCCATTTCATAAGAACAGGTCTGTTGCCGATGCGGACAACACCGTGTATTTTCATTTTCTCACGCCCCTTCTATAATATTGTATCACAAAAAGCATCACGCCGCAACTCGAATTTCGTCCGTAGGGGAGGGGCTCTGTCCCCTCCCGCACAGCCTTCCCCTTGAGGGGAAGGTGTCGCCGCAGGCGACGGATGAGGTGGTACTGGAGATGGGGCGCCGAGGACGTCGCCCCTTACGTTTTTGCAACGAGGTCGGATAGACCTTGTAGGGGCGGGTGGACCGAGCCGCAGAGAGACTCCGACCCCCGACGAGTTATGCTAACGATTTCATCGCCTTCTTAAACTGAACGGTGAAAAGGATCGCGGTAAAGGTGACGGCGATCAGGTCGGCCACCGGCTCTGCCGTGTAAACGCCCATCGTCTTATCCGCCATCAGTTGCGGCATAACGTAGATCAGCGGCAACAGCAACACAAACTTGCGCACGATGGCAACGATGATGGAGCAGGGCGCGTTGCCGATGGAAACAAAGGTCATCTGGCAGGCGATCTGAATGCCGAAGATGCACAGCACGCCGCAGTAAACGCGCAGTGCCGTTGCGGTAAAGTCAATGAGCGCCCCATCGGGCGTAAATATGCCTGCAAACATTTGAGGAACCAGCATAATGGCGCCCCAAATGACGAAGGAATAGGTAAGGCAGGATGCCAGCAACAGCCTGTAGGTCTTCTTGACGCGCTCCGCGTTTTTGGCGCCGAAGTTGTAGCTCAAAATCGGCTGTGCCCCCTGCGCGATGCCTTGCATGGGGAGCATGGCAAACTGCATCACGCTGGTGAGGATGGTCATCGCGCCCACGGCGATATCGCCGCCGTATTTGAGGAGCGAGGAATTAAAGCAGACCGAAATCACGCTTTCGCTGCTCTGCATAATAAAGGTGGCGGTTCCCAGTGCGATGCAAGGGAAAACGAGCTTTCCGTCTATGCGGAGATTCTGCTTTTTGAGTTTCAGATAGGTCTTCTTTCCGCACAGGAACAAAAGCACCCAAACGCACGAAATGGCTTGGGACAGGATGGTGGCCAGCGCCGCGCCTTTGACACCCATCTTAAAGCCGAAAATAAATATGGGGTCGAGAATGATATTGCTGACAGCGCCGATCAGCACCGTGATCATACTGATTTTGGTGTAGCCCTGCGCGGTGATAAAGGCGCCCATACCGAGCGTTAACTGAACAAATACCGTACCGACAGCGTAGATGTTCATATAGTCGTTGGCGTACCCGATGGTGTTCTCGCTGGCGCCGAACATCAAGAGTAAATCTTTGTTCCAAATCAGCAAAACGGCGGTCAGAACAGCGGAGATGATCAGCTGCAGAGAAAAGCAACCGCCCATAATTTTTTCGGCGGAATCGTTGTCGCCCTTGCCCATACAGATAGATGCCTTGGGCGCACCGCCGGAGGCGATCAGCGCGGCAAATGCCGAGATAATCATAATGATCGGCATACACACGCCCACGCCCGTCAGCGCAAGGCTTCCGTCCCCCGGCATGTGACCGATATAGATGCGGTCAACGATGTTGTACAGCATATTGATAAGCTGAGCCACCACCGTGGGAACCGCCAATTTAAACAGCAGTTTACCGATCGGCGCCGTGCCCAGCATTTCTTTGTTATCGTTCATAATTTCGCTCCGTTAAATCAAAAATGGTGACACACATTATATACCATTTCACCGCAAAATTCAAGCCGTCATCCCACGTTGCCGCCGCAAAACCTGTGAAAAGGGCGCAGTGCGCCCCTTTCGAGGGTTTGTCATACGCCACTATCTACGAAAAGAAAAACCACCCCGGATGGGGTGGCTTTTCTTTTGGCGGAGAGTTAGGGATTCTGAACCCCGGTTTTGCGCCGAGGTAGCTATAGTCGGCAGTTTCTGTACGCAAAACCTGTGAAAAGGCCGCGGGGCGGCCTTTTCGAGGGTTCTTCATTCACCACTATCTATGAAAAGAAAAACCACCCCGAATGGGGTGGATTTTCTTTTGGCGGAGAGTTAGGGATTCGAACCCTAGGTCCCTTTCGGGACACAGCATTTCGAGTGCTGCACCTTCGACCACTCGGACAACTCTCCATAGCAACGGGACTATTATACAAGACCGGCGGCGGATTTGTCAACCGAAAAAGGGGATAATGCACACATATTCCTTAATAAAGAACAAAAAATGTTGACAACCGCAGGGGTTTATGTTACACTCAAGCCAAGATAGAGGCGCATCGCGTCAACAGTACCCCGCCGTGACCCGCTTGGGTGGTCGCCGCGACCGTGGGGGAAAGGGGCCGATGCCGAAGTCCTCGCCGTGGCGGGCGGTGGGCTGGCAGTGCGGAGAATATCCGCCCTGCTGTCGCAGAAATGCGGAGAGCTATCCACCATACCCATATACTGGAGTTATGAGGGATAGCCGTGTTATGGCTATCTTTTTTTGTGTTATAGAAAGGATGTATCACTATGAAAAACACCATCTTCACCGGCGCCGCTACCGCCATTGTCACCCCTCTCACCGAGCAGGGCGTGGACTACGAGCAGTTCGGTCGCCTGATCGACTGGCAGATCGCCGAGGGCATCGACGCCATCGTGGTGGCAGGTACCACCGGCGAGGCCTCCACTCTGTCCGACGACGAGCACAAGGAGGTTATCCGCTACTGCGTCGAGCGGGTGGCGGGTCGCGTTCCCGTCATCGCCGGCACCGGCTCCAACGACACCGCCTATGCCATCGAGCTGACCAAGTATGCGGGTCAGGTGGGTGCCGACGCCGTATTGCTGGTGACCCCCTATTATAACAAGGCTACCCAGAACGGCCTGATCAAGTTCTTCACCGACATCGCCGACGCGTCCGCGGTGCCCTGCATCCTGTACAACGTGCCCTCTCGCACCGGCTGCAACATCGCCCCCGCCACCGTGGCGGCGCTGGCAGAGCACCCCAACATCGTGGCCATCAAGGAGGCGTCCGGCAACATCAGCCAGATCGCCCAGGTGGCGCACCTGTGCGGGGATAAGATCGACATCTATTCCGGCAACGACGACCAGATCGTCCCCGTGCTGTCTTTGGGCGGCAAGGGCGTGATCTCGGTGCTGTCCGACGTGATGCCCGCCGCCACCAGCAAGATGGTGCACGACTATCTGGAGGGTAGTACCGCCGCCGCCACTGAGAAGCAGCTGGAGCTGCTGCCCCTCATTGACGCGCTGTTCAGCGAGGTCAACCCCATCCCCGTAAAGGCGGCGATGGCCAAGATGGGCTTTTGCGAGAATTACCTGCGCCTGCCCCTGACCCCCATGGAGCAGCAGAACGCGGAGAAAATGTACGCGCTGATGCGCGAGCAAGGCTTGATCTAACGGGGCGCCGAGGACGTCGCCCCCTACATCTCCTAAATTAGTTTGCAAAAAGGAGTGGTTTCTAATGAAAATCGCCATTTACGGTTACGGCAATCTGGGTCGCGGGGTGGAGTGCGCCCTGCAGCAGTCACCCGATATGGAGCTTTACGGCGTGTTTACCCGCCGTGATCCTGCCACGGTCCGTACTCTCTTTGATACCCCCGTATACCACGACTCGACGCTTTCTGATCACGTTGACCGCATCGACGTGCTGATTCTGTGCGGCGGCTCTGCCACCGACCTGCCCGCTATGACCCCCGCTATGGCGGCACAGTTTAACGTGGTGGACAGCTTTGACACCCACGCCGCCATCCCCGCTCATTTTGCCGCGGTGGATGCCGCGGCCAAGCAGAGCGGTCACGTGGCGCTGATCTCCTGCGGCTGGGACCCGGGTATGTTCTCGGTGAACCGTCTGTACGCCTCCGCCATCCTGCCCAACGGCAAGGATTATACCTTCTGGGGTCGCGGGGTCAGTCAGGGCCACTCCGACGCCATCCGCCGCATTGACGGTGTGGTGGATGCCCGCCAGTATACCGTGCCCATCGACGCCGCTCTGGAGGCGGTGCGGTCGGGCAGCAACCCCGATCTGACCACCCGCCAGAAGCATCTGCGTGAGTGCTACGTGGTGGCCGAGGAGGGCGCTGACACCGCCCGCATTGAGCGGGAGATCAAGACGATGCCCAACTACTTCGCCGACTACGACACCACCGTGACCTTTATCTCCGCCCAGGAGATGGCATGGGACCACAGCGGCATTCCCCACGGCGGTTTCGTCATCCGTACCGGTGCCACCGGAAAGGATGGCGAGCATAAGCACACCATCGAGTACAGCCTGAAGCTGGACTCCAACCCCGAATTTACCGCCAGCGTGCTGGTGGCCTATGCCCGCGCGGTGTATAAGGCGGCAGACCGTGGCGACACGGGATGCAAGACGGTGTTTGACATTCCCCCCGCCGACCTGTCCCCCCTGTCTGCCGAGGAATTGCGGGCGACGATGTTATAAGCGACCCTATCGAAAGGATTTCTATTCCCATGGATTTTTCAAGAGATTTGATTTGCGACAATCTGTCGGTCAGCGGTGACCGCCTGCTGTTTGCAGGGCAGGACACCGTCCAGCTGGCAGAACGATACGGCACCCCCCTCTACCTGATGGATGAAAACCGCATCCGCAAGATGGCGGGCATCTATCGGGACACCCTACACGAGTGCTTTGGGGACAAGGGTCACGCCCTGTTCGCCTCCAAGGCCTGCGCCTTTAAGCGGATGTACGCCATTATGGCCGAGGAGGGTCTGTCGGTGGACGTGGTGTCCGGCGGCGAGATGACCACCGCCTATAAGGCCGGTTTCCCGATGGAGCGGGTGTATTTTCATTCCAATAACAAGACCGATGCGGACATCGAGCTGGCGCTGGACCTGGGCGTGGGCACCTTCGTGGTGGATCACCCCGAGGAATTGACCGCCATCAGCGAGATCGCCACCCGCCGCGGCGTTACCCAGGCGGTGATACTGCGCATCACCCCCGGCATCGACTGCCACACCTATGAGCAGGTGAACACCGGTAAGGCGGATTCCAAGTTCGGCTCCGCCATCGTCACCGGTGATGCCGCCAATATCACCCGACAGGCGCTGACCTCGTCGGGGGTGGAGCTGAAGGGCTTCCACTGTCATATCGGCTCCCAGCTGTTTGATTCCGAGGTGTATTTCGCCACGGTGGACGTGATGGTGGACTTTCTCAAGGAGATGAAGGACACCTTGGGCTATGTGACGGAGAAACTGGACATCGGCGGCGGCTACGGCGTGCGCTATACGGCAAACGACCCCGTCATCGACATTGCCGCCAATATCCGTCAGGTGGCACAGCGTATGAAGGAGCGGGTGACCGCCGCAGGCATCCCGATGCCCCACGTGTATATGGAGCCCGGTCGCTCTATCGTGGCGGATGCGGGTCTGACCCTCTACACCGTGGGTGCGGTGAAGAAGATCGAGGGATATAAGAATTACGTATCGGTGGACGGCGGTATGACCGACAACCCCCGCTACGCCCTGTATCAGTCGGAGTATACCGTACTGCCCGCCGCCAAGATGACCGCCCCCCGGGATATGGTGGCGGATGTGGTGGGCCGCTGCTGCGAGAGTGGCGACATCATCCAGCCGGCGGTGAATCTGCCGGAGGATATGAAGCGTGGCGACCTGGTGGCGGTGCTGACCACCGGCGCCTATAATTACTCGATGGCGTCCAATTATAACCGCATTCCCCGCCCTCCCGTGGTGATGCTTCGGGATGGCGAAAGCTACGTCGCCGTCCGTCGTGAGACTTATGAGGACATTGTCAGTCTGGATGAGTGATAATTAGATAAAAGGCCCCCTTGTGTAAAGGGGGCTGTCAGCCGCAGGCTGACTGGGGGATTGTAGCCGCGAGAGCGGCGTAGCAAAAAGCAAACAATCCCTCCGTCTTTTTGCCTATGGCAAAAATCCACCTCCCCGACTTCGTCTTAGACGAATGTCGAACACAACGGGAGGCACGCCGCCTGCGGCGGCTAAAGCGAGGTGAAACCAATGAAATTGTTTTTTAAAAAACTATTGATTGCACCGCTGTATGTGGGCATTGGTTTCGCGGCGACTTTTGTCTTTTCTTTGCTGCTGGGGCCGTTGAACCTGCCCTATCTGCTGCAGGTGCCGGAGGAGACCATCTACGTATTGATTATTGTTCTCGTGTTGCTGTTCATAGCCGTGGTGGAGACCATTGTCCGCATCGACCATTGCCGCCAATCTTTTGCGTTAGAGCCGGACGGGAGACGGTTAATTTTGCGGGTGCTCACCTTTCGGGAGTATCATATGGAGATATTGGCGGTGGCGGTGTTGTCTGCCGCGTTCGGCCTGTGCATCGGCATTGGCGCGGCGTCCTCTGTGTGGGTGCTTGTTTTGGGCACGGTGGCATTGACCGCCGTGACCGCCGCCGGCTACGCTGTGGCGGATGGTTTAATCTGGCTGATTGCCGCCAAGCGCGCCCATCGAAAATAACGATGATAAACCAAAAGGGCCTACCCGTGAGGGTAGGCCCTAAAATTTTTTCACGACCGCTCTCGCCTCCCTCTGACGAGGGAGGTGGCCGAGCGTTAGCGAGGTCGGAGGGAGAGAAGATAGGAGCAGAACGTGACGTTCCGTTATCTCTCCCTCAGTCAAAACCTGCGGTTTTGACAGCTCCCTCGTCAGAGGGAGCCGAGTTGAGTCTTTGCAACATTGCGAACAGATAAATATCAAAAGGGCCTACCCGCGAGGGTAGGCCCTTTTGATGTAAGGAAAGACCAGTGTGAGGTAATAAGCAGAATTACAGCACCCGCACGCGGATGATGCCGTCGATGGCGGCAATCTTGTCGGTCACGTCGTCGGCTACGGCACCGGCAACATCCAGCACCGTATAGGCCAGTTCCTTGCGGGATTTGTTGGTCATAGACTCGATGTTGACGCCGCAGGCGGACACCACCGAGGAGATCTGGGCCAGCATATTGGGGATGTTCTTGTGCAGCACGCACACGCGCACGTCGCCCACACGGGGCACGTTTACGTCGGGGAAATTGACGGAATTGATGATGTTGCCGTCCTCCAGATAGGCTTTGAGCTGGTTGGCGGCCATCACGGCACAGTTATCCTCGCTCTCTGGGGTGGAGGCGCCCAGATGGGGGATGGCCACCACGTTGTCCACGCCCAGCATCTCATCGGTGGGGAAGTCCACCACGTAGGCGGCTACCTTGCCCGCCGCCAGAGCGGCCAGCATAGCGTCGCTGTCCACCAAGCCCGCGCGGGAGAAGTTCAGCACCCGCACCCCGTCCTTCATAGCGGCAAAGGCGGCCTCATTCAGCATACCCTTGGTGTCCGCTACCAGCGGTACGTGGACGGTGATGTAGTCGCAGTCGGCATAGATCTCGTCCAGGGTGGCGGCGTGGTGGATGTGGCGGGACAGCTTCCAGGCCGCGTCCACCGACAGATAGGGGTCGTAGCCATAGACGTCCATACCCAGCGCCACGGCGGCGTTGGCCACCAGCACGCCGATGGCGCCCAAGCCGATAACGCCCAGTTTTTTGCCTAGCAGCTCGGGGCCGCCGAAGGCGGACTTGCCTTTTTCCACCAGCTTGCCTACCGCGTCCCCCTCGCCCTTGAGGGTGCCCGCCCAGGCGATGCCGTCCACCACCTTACGGGAGGACAGAAACAGACCTGCCAGCACCAGCTCTTTCACGGCGTTGGCGTTGGCACCGGGGGTGTTGAACACCACGATGCCCTGCTCGCTGCATTTATCAATGGGGATGTTATTGACGCCGGCACCGGCGCGGGCGATGCCCAGCAGGGTGTCCGGCAGATCCATCTCGTGCATGGCCGCCGAGCGGACCAGTACACCCGCCGCCCCGTCTATCTGATCGGTGACGGTGTACGCCGCCCCCAGACGGTCGGTGCCGCAGGCGGCAATTTTATTTAACGTACAAATATTCATCAGGTATTCTCCTTTTCAAACTGCTCCATAAAGGCTACCAGCTTTTCCACGCCCTCCAGCGGCATGGCGTTGTAGATGGAGGCCCGCATACCGCCCACCGAGCGGTGACCCTTCAGGTTGACAAAGCCGGCGGCGGTGGACTCCTTGACAAACTTGGCGTCCAGCTCGTCGTTGCCGGTGATAAAGGGCACGTTCATCAGAGAGCGATCCTCGGGGACGACGGTACCCTTGAACAGCTTGGAATTATCCAGAAAATCGTACAGCAACTTGGCTTTCTTTTCGTTCAGCTCCTGCATTTTCTCCAGACCGCCGAAGTTCTCCTGGATCCACTCCAGCACCAGCTTCATAATGTAGATGGTGTAGCAGGGCGGGGTGTTGAACATAGAGCCGTTGTCGGCGTGGGTCTGATAATTAAACATCGTCGGGGTGATGTCCATGGCCTTGCCGATGAGATCCTCACGGATGATCACCACGGTGACGCCGGAGGGGGCCATATTCTTCTGGGCACCGGCGTACAGCACGCCAAATTTGGTCACGTCAATGGGTTTCGACAGCACGCAGGAGGAGATGTCCGCCACCAGCGGCAGGTCGCCGGTGTCCGGTAGGTCGTGGTACACGGTGCCGTAGATGGTGTTGTTCATACAGATGTGGACGTAATCCGCATCGGGGCGGAAGTCCTCTTTGGCTACCTTGGGGATGTAGGAGAAGGTCTTATCCTCCGAGGAGGCCACCGCCTTTACGTCGCCGTAGCGGGCGGCCTCTTTATACGCCTTTTTCGCCCACTGGCCGGTGACGATATAGTCCGCCTTGCCGCTGCCGGTCATCAGATTCAGCGGCACCATGGCGAACTGGGATGACGCACCACCCTGCAGAAATAGCACTTTGTAGTTCTCGGGGATGTTCATGATCTCGCGCAGCAGGGCTTCGGTCTTATCAATAATGCTCTGGTACACCTTAGATCGATGAGACATCTCCATCACCGACTGACCGGAACCTTCGTAGTCCAGCATTTCGGCGGCGGCTTTTTCCAGTACTGCCTGGGGCAGCATGGACGGGCCTGCGGAAAAATTGTATACTCTTGCCATGTCTCATTCCTCCAATATAGTATTTTCTCTCGGGCGAGGGATACCTTATCCTACGCCTTTATAAGAGAGATTAGAACGAATTATACACCTATCACTTTAAAGTGTCAATGCTTTAACGCAAAAAAGTCCAAAAGTTTGTTAAATTTTTTACAATTTCGGCGTTAAAGGTGAATTTTAGGGGTAGGGAGGGGGGCGACTACGCATCCTATCCCGCTTTGGACAATGTGAGAACGGGGGAACAAAAAAAGAGTCCGTGGCGGTGCCACGGACTCTTTTTATATACATTTATTACTTGCGGACGAACAGGATGCCCAGGGTGTTGGGACCGCAGTGGGAGGAGATGGTACATCCCGCGCGGGTGATGTAGATCTCGTCGAAGTGCATATGCTTCTCCACCGCCGCCTTGACGATGGCGATGCGCTCCTCGGAGATGCCGGAATGGGTGATGAAGATGCGATCCTGACGGATGTCCTCACGACCCGCCAGACGGTCCGCCACGTACTCCTCCAGCACGCGCTCCAGCGTGCCGCGGTATTTCTTGCTGACGCCCATAGAGCCGCCCTCGTTGGACACCTCGATGCAGGGCTTCAGCTTCAGCACGTTGGCGCCCAGCATGGCCACGGCGGAGCAGCGACCGCCCTTGTGCAGGAATTCCAGGTTATCCACCACGAAGGAGGCCTCCACCTTGGTGGCGATGTCCTGCACCTCGGCCACGATCTGCTCCACGGGCATACCCGCGGCGATGCGGTCGCCGGCGGCCATCACCACGTGACCGAAGCCGGTGGACAGGTTGTTGCTGTCGATGGCGTACAGACCGTCCAGCTCCATCGCCGCCAGACGGCAGTTGTTATAGGTGGTGGACAGGGCGGAGCCGATGGTGATGCAGATGACGTCGTTGCCGGCGTCGATAAAGGGCTTGACGAAGTCGATGAACTCGTCCATATTCAGCGCCGCGGTCTTGGGCAGCACCTTGTGCTCGTGATAATAGGCATAGATGGCGTCGGGGTTGATGTCCACGCCGTCCAGATAGGAGTTCTCCTCCAGATTGACGTGCAGAGGCAGAATTTTCACCTGATATTTTTCGATCAGCTCGTCGCTCAGGTCACAGGTGCTGTCTGCGCAAAGAATAATCGGTTTTGCCATAACAAAATCGTTCCTTTCGTATCGGTGGTTTGTTCATACGGGTGTTATTCTAACACAAAAAACGATATTTTGCAACCCTTCTCGTTTTTTTGACAAAATCCGCCGTTTTTTTGCAATTTCGCCCTTGCAATTGCGCGGGGTTATGGTACAATGAAAACAGATAGTTTATCATCCCCGCAGGAGGTATCGGATATGCCGGTTATGGAGAAACAGCGCATTAAGATCAGCAGCAGACGACGTATGGTCAGAGGGTTGGTGGCATTGGTCGCCGCTCTGGCTCTGTTGCTGTGCGGCCTGACCGTGTTTACCATCGTGCGGGACAATCAATACCGTCACCAGCTGGCACAGCAGGACAGCGTCATCGCCGACCTGCGGGGGGAGATGGAGGACACCCGTGACGAGATGTCCGCTCTGCAGGATGAGCTGGAGGACACCCGCGACGAGATGGAGGCTCAGCAGAAAAAATACGAGGACAAACTGGAGGATAAAGACGCCCTCATTGATAAGCAGAAAAAGACCATCGCCAGCCTGCGCACCCAGATATCCCAAAAGAAGACCACCACCGGCAAGGGGAAGACCACCACCACGGTGGAACAGAATCTGCCGGAGCGGGATTACGGTGACCACAGCGGAGAGAAGCTGGTGGCACTGACCTTTGACGATGGCCCGGGCCCCTACACCGAGCGGCTGCTTAACGCGATGAAAAAGCGGGGGGTCAAGGCCACTTTTTTTGTTCTCGGTAATCGGGTCGACCGCTATCCCGATCTGATCAAGCGGATGGAGAAGGAGGGTCACGTGGTGGGCAACCACTCCTATGACCACCCGAATCTGACCCGTCTGACCGCCTCCGGCGTCAGCAGCAATATGAATAAGACCGCCAAGAAGGTGGAGAAACTGATCGGGCACAAGCCGGAGGTGATGCGCTGCCCCGGCGGCGCCTGTAATAAAACGGTGAAAAAGTACGCCGCCGATGCGGGCATCCCCATCATCTACTGGAGTGTGGACACCCGCGACTGGGAGAGCCGCAACGTCAATGCCATTATGAACGTGAGCTTCGGCAAGAACGGCATTAAGGACGGCTCCATCGTGCTGATGCACGACATCCACGAGCCCAGCGTCGACGCCGCCATCAAGATGATGGATAAGCTGAAAAAACAGGGATACACCTTCGTCACCGTGCCGGAATTGCTGATGGCGCGGGAGGGGGAGATCGTGCCCGGTACAGTATATTATTAACGTCTGTCGGGAAATGCTAAAGCGTCGACCTGTGTCGGCGCTTTTCCCGTATGAGCGAAAGGATGTGAGACCGTGGCAAAACCCGAATTTCGGCGGCGGCTGCGCCGTGTGGGACGGCTGACCGTGGCGGCCACCGGCCTGCTTCTGTTGGTGTGGGGGCTGCTGCCCCTGTTCACCGAGGGCACGCCCGGTGTGGGGGTACTGGTTCCCGTGGCGGTGGCGGTCATCGGTCTGCTGTGGGGGCTGAAACGACCCGAAAATTCCAAACCTCCGAAAGGATGGAAACGCGTTATGACAGCATTTCTGTGGATATTGGCGGCGGCGGTGGCGGTGACCGGCATCGTGTGTACGGTGCTGATGAATCGGGCGGCCAACCGCGCCCCTGCCGAGGGTGCCACCGTGGTGGTGCTGGGGTCGAAGATACACGAGGACCAGCCCAGCCGTATGCTGGAGGATCGCCTGCGTCTGGCCGCCGACTATCTGCGGCAGAACCCCGACGCCAACTGCGTGGTGGCGGGCGGTCTGGGCAAGGGGGAGACCTACACCGAGGCCTACGTGATGAGAAAGTATCTGGTGGAGCAGCAGGGCATTGACCCCGACCGCATCGCCACCGAGGACGAGTCCACCGACACCCGCGAAAACCTGACCTTTTCCATGGAGATCATTCACGAGAAGGGGTGGAGCACCCACGTGGTGACCGCCACCCAGATATTCCACCAGTATCGGGCAGGACGGCTGGCTGTGGAGGCCGGCGCCGACTCGGTGGGGGCGGTGGCATGCCGCACCCCCGTCCATCTGGTGTTGTACTACTGGGTGCGGGAGTGTGCCGCCATCTGCCGTCTGTGGCTGATCGGATATTAACCCCCACAAAAACGCTCTGAAACAGGCGATAAAAAACAAGCCACGGCTCCGTGTGTTCTGTGAAGAACCCACGGAGCCGTTTTTTGACGTCATTTTTGTCCGAAACCCCGAAAAACACCGAAAAAGTATAAAAAAATAAGCCAAGCCCCAAAAAGTGCTTGACAAATGGTAAATGTTGATATATTATCTTATAATGCCTTAATGTGAGAAGTCTGCCCTTTGGCACAGAATGAGTATAGCACATTTCGCCAAAAAAGGCAAGAAAAATTTTTCATTTTTCTGCAGAAACTCTCGCAAAATCGGCAAAAACGCGATGCATTCATCTGGTTATCCAACCTCTCTGCGCCGCCCGGAAACGGAGCAGAGAAATTGACGAAAAGGAGTGAAGGGCCAAATGACGAACATCAAACCGGTAAAGCTGGGCAATAACGTCCGTATGAGCTTTGCCAAGATCAACGAAGTGCTGGATATGCCCAACCTCATCGAGGTGCAGAAGAATTCCTACCAGTGGTTCCTGACGGAGGGCCTGCGGGAGGTCTTTGAGGAGACCGCCGCCATCACCGACTACAACGGCAACCTGGTGCTGGATTTCATCGGCTACCGTCTGGAGGACAAACCCAAATACACCGTCGAGGAGTGCAAGGAGCGTGACGTGACCTACGCCGCCCCCCTGTACGTCCGCGTCCGTCTGCTGAATCAGGAGACCGGCGAGATCAAGGAGTCCGAGGTCTTTATGGGCGATTTCCCCATTATGACCGACAGCGGCACCTTCGTCATCAACGGTGCGGAGCGTGTGATCGTATCTCAGCTGGTCCGTTCCCCCGGCGTGTACTTCGATATGGTGCACGACACTCTGGGTAAGGAGCTGTTCTCCTCCACCGTCATCCCCAACCGCGGTGCTTGGCTGGAGTATGAGACCGACTCCCAGGACGTGTTCTACGTCCGTATCGATAAGAACCGCAAGATTCCGGTGACCGTGCTGGCCCGTGCCATGGGTCTGTCCACCGACGCCCAGATTCTGGAGTTCTTCGGCGACGACGAGCGCATCCACGCCACCCTGCTGAAGGACACCACCAAAAACAAGGAAGAAGCCCTGCTGGAGATCTATCGCAAGCTGCGTCCGGGCGAGCCTGCTACCGTAGAGAACTCTCAACAGCATCTGGATAACCTGTTCTTTGACCCCCGCCGCTACGACATCTCCCGCGTGGGTCGCTATAAATACAATAAAAAGCTGAGCCTGTCCAACCGACTGGCCGGCTGCACCCTGAGCCGTCCCATCGTGGATCCCGCCACCGGCGAGATTCTGGCCGAGCCCGGCGAGGTCATTGACCGCGCCCGCGCTATGGAGATGGAGGATGCCGGTGTCACCGTCGCCTATGTCAACGTAGAGGAGCACGGCGAGCTGCGCGAGGTCAAGATCGTGTCCACCGGTATGGTGGATCTGGCCAAGTACGTCAGCACCCCCGTATACGAGGCGGTCAAGAAGACTCTCAACGAGCGGGTGAACTACACCGTTCTGACCGAGATCCTGGGTCAGGGTCTGTCCGATGAGGAGCTGCCGGAGGCTCTGCTGGCTCGCGCCAAGGAGCTGATCCCCAACACCATCACCGTGGACGACATCCTGGCCTCCATCAACTATCTGAACTGCCTGGGTCACCACATCGGCACCACTGATGACATCGACCACCTGGGCAACCGCCGCATCCGTTCGGTGGGCGAATTGCTGCAGAACCAGTTCCGCATCGGCTTCTCCCGTATGGAGCGCGTGGTGCGCGAGCGTATGACCCTGCAGGCACAGGATATGGACGTGATCACCCCTCAGGCGCTGATCAACATCCGTCCCGTGGTGGCCGCCATCAAGGAGTTCTTCGGCTCCTCTCCGCTGTCCCAGTTTATGGATCAGAACAACCCCCTGGCCGAATTGACCCACAAGCGCCGTCTGTCCGCTCTGGGTCCCGGCGGTCTGTCCCGTGACCGTGCCGGATTCGAGGTTCGAGACGTTCACTACAGCCACTACGGCCGTATGTGCCCCATCGAGACCCCCGAAGGTCCCAACATCGGTCTGATCTCCTATCTGGCCACCTTCGCCCGTATCAACGAGTACGGCTTCGTGGAGGCCCCCTACCGTAAGGTGGATAAGGCCACCGGCGTGGTGACCGACGAGGTTACCTATATGCCCGCCGATATGGAGGACGACTTCATCGTGGCTCAGGCCAATGAGCCGCTGGATGAGAATAACCGCTTCGCCCGGTCTAAGGTTACCACCCGTCACCGCGGCGAGTTTAAGGAAGAGGATCCCTCTGTCGTGGACTATATGGACGTATCCCCCAAGATGGTTGTGTCCGTGGCCACCGCTATGATTCCCTTCCTGGAGAACGATGACGCTAACCGTGCCCTGATGGGCTCCAACATGCAGCGTCAGGCTGTTCCGCTGCTCAAGACCGACAGCCCCATCGTGGGTACCGGTATGGAGTACAAGGCCGGTGTGGACTCCGGCGTGTGCGTGCTGGCTAAGGCTGCCGGTACCGTCACCTACGCCTCCGCCGACACCGTCCGCGTCCGCCGCGACGATACCGGCGAGATCGACGTCTACGAGCTGGTGAAGTTCTCCCGCTCCAACCAGGGCACCTGCATCAACCAGCGCCCGGTGGTGACCGAGGGTCAGCACCTGGAGGTGGGCGAGGTCATCGCCGACGGTCCCTCCACCAGCAACGGTGAGATCGCCCTGGGTAAGAACGCCCTCATCGGTTTCATGACCTGGGAAGGCTATAACTACGAGGACGCCGTTCTGATCAACGAGAAGATCGTCCGTGACGACGTTTATACTTCTATTCATATTGAAGAGTACGAGGTGGAGGCTCGCGGCACCAAGCTGGGTGACGAAGAGATCACCCGTGACATCCCCAATGTGGGTGAGGAGGCGCTGAAGGATCTGGACGAGCGCGGTATCATCCGCATCGGCGCCGAGGTCCACTCCGGCGACATCCTGGTGGGTAAGGTTACCCCCAAGGGTGAGACCGAGATGACCGCCGAGGAGAGCCTGCTGCGCGCCATCTTCGGTGACAAGGCCCGCGAGGTCCGCGACACCTCTCTGCGCGTGCCCCACGGCGAGTACGGTATCATCGTGGACGTGAAGGTGTTCACCCGTCAGAACTGCGACGAATTGAGCCCCGGCGTCAATATGGTGGTCCGCTGCTACATCGCCCAGAAGCGCAAGATCAGCGTGGGTGATAAGATGGCCGGTCGCCACGGTAACAAGGGCGTTGTGTCCCGCATCCTGCCCAGTGAGGATATGCCCTTCCTGCCGGACGGCACCCCCCTGGACATCGTGCTGAACCCCCTGGGCGTTCCCTCCCGTATGAACATCGGTCAGGTGTTGGAGGTGAACCTGGGCTACGCCGCCGCCGCTCTGGGTATGAAGGTGATGACCCCCGTCTTTGACGGTGCCCACGAGGACGACATCCGCGAGCTGCTGGCTCAGGCCGGCAAGTCCACCGACGGTAAGACCTGGGTGTACGACGGTCGTACCGGTGAGTTGTTCGACAACCCCGTTACCGTTGGTTATATGTACTATCTGAAGCTGCACCATCTGGTTGACGATAAGATTCACGCCCGTTCCACCGGCCCCTACAGCCTGGTCACCCAGCAGCCCCTGGGTGGTAAGGCGCAGTTCGGCGGCCAGCGTTTCGGTGAGATGGAGGTGTGGGCGCTGGAGGCCTATGGCGCCGCCTACACCCTGCAGGAGATCCTGACCGTTAAGTCGGATGACGTGGTGGGTCGTGTCAAGACCTACGAGGCCATCGTTAAGGGTCAGAACGTGCCCCAGTCCGGCGTTCCGGAGTCCTTCAAGGTGCTGGTCAAAGAGCTGCAGTCCTTGGGTCTGGACATCCGTGTGCTGGATGCGGACAAGAATGAGATCGACCTGAAGCAGAACTTCGATGAAGACGACGATTTCGGTATGATCGAGCCCGACTCCGAGGCCTTCACCACCGTGGCCAACGAGAGCGAGTTTGAGGGCTTTGGCGTTGGCGAGATGGATGAGTCCGGCGAGATCATCGCCGACACCGCCGACGAGATGAACTGAGGGGAGGCACAGAATTATGATGCAATTCAATGAATTTGATTCCATTAAGATCGGTCTGGCCTCTCCGGAGCAGATTGAAAGCTGGTCCTACGGCGAGGTTACCAAGCCGGAGACCATCAACTACCGCACCCTGAAGCCGGAGCGGGAGGGTCTGTTCTGCGAGAAGATCTTTGGACCCACTAAGGACTGGGAGTGCCACTGCGGTCGCTATAAGCGCCTGCGCTATAAGGGTAAGATCTGCGAGCGCTGCGGCGTCGAGGTCACCCGTGCCAAGGTCCGCCGCGAGCGGATGGGCCACATTGAGCTGGCTGCCCCCGTGTCCCACATCTGGTATTTCAAGGGCATTCCCTCCCGTATGGGTCTGATGCTGGATATGTCCCCCCGTCAGCTGGAGCAGGTGCTGTACTTTGCCGAGTACATCGTCACCGAGCCCGGCGACACCCCCCTGCACAAGAAGCAGGTGCTGTCCGATACCGAGTATGCGGATATGCGTGAGAAGTATGAGGACGATTTCGAGGCCGGTATGGGCGCTGAGTACATTCAGAAGCTGCTGGCCGAGATCGACCTGGAGGCTCTGTCCGCCGAACTGAAGGAGGAGCTGGAGACCGCCACCGGCCAGAAGCGTGCCCGTTTGCTCAAGCGTCTGGAGGTCGTGGAGTCCTTCCGCCTGTCCGGCAACCGTCCCGAGTGGATGGTGATGAACAAGCTGCCGGTCATCCCCCCCGACATCCGTCCTATGGTTCAGCTGGACGGTGGTCGTTTCGCCACCTCCGACCTGAACGACCTGTATCGCCGCGTTATCAACCGTAACAACCGTCTGAAGCGCCTGCTGGAGCTGGGCGCCCCCGACATCATCGTCCGCAACGAGAAGCGTATGCTGCAGGAGGCGGTGGACGCCCTCATCGACAACGGCCGTCGCGGCCGTCCGGTGACCGGCCCCAACAACCGTCCTCTCAAGTCCCTGTCCGATATGCTGAAGGGTAAGCAGGGTCGCTTCCGTCAGAACCTGCTGGGTAAGCGCGTGGACTACTCCGGTCGTTCGGTTATCGTGGTCGGTCCCGAATTGAAGATGTATCAGTGCGGTCTGCCTAAGGAGATGGCGGTGGAGCTGTTCAAGCCCTTCGTGATGAAGCGTCTGGTGGAGATCGGTCAGGCCGGTAACATCAAGACCGCCCGCAAGATGGTGGATCGTCTGTGCCCCGAGGTGTGGGATGCGCTGGAGATCGTGATCAAGGATCACCCCGTGATGCTCAACCGTGCTCCTACGCTGCACCGTCTGGGTATCCAGGCCTTTGAGCCCGTTCTGGTCGAGGGTCGCGCTATCAAGCTGCACCCCTTGGTCTGTACCGCCTTCAACGCCGACTTCGACGGCGACCAGATGGCTGTGCACGTACCCCTGTCCGCCGAGGCGCAGGCCGAGGCCCGCTTCCTGATGCTGGCTGCCGGCAACCTGCTGAAGCCCTCTGACGGTAAGCCTGTGGCGGTACCCACTCAGGATATGATCCTGGGCTCCTACTACCTGACCATCGACAACCACGAGAAGGATTCCGCCGAGGTCACCGCCGAGGCGAAGGAGAACACTGACAAGATCTATCGCGACGAAAACGAAGCTATGATGGCCTACGATGCCAAGGCGATCGGTCTGCACGACGACATCAAGATCCGCCGCTATACCGAGATCGACGGTGTCGCCGTCTCCCACCTGGTCAAGACCACCATCGGTCGTGTGATCTTCAACCGCTCCGTTCCCCAGGATCTGGGCTTTGTGGATCGCACCCTGCACGAGGGTGAGAGCGTCACCGACGCCTCCTATCTGGATCGCCTGCTGGGCTACGAGATCGACTTTAAGGTCGGTAAGAAGCAGCTGGGTAAGATCGTTGCCGAGTGCATTAAACAGCACGGCACCGCCGAGACCTCTGTGGTGCTGGATAATATCAAATCTCAGGGTTATAAGTATTCCACCCGCGGCGCTCTGACCGTGGCGGTGGGCGATGCCACCATCCCCGAGAAGAAGAAGAGCTACATCGCCGATGCCGAGGCTCGTGTGGACCAGATCGCTGAGATGTATCAGCAGGGTCTGATGAGCGACGACGAGCGCTATGCCCACGTCATCGCCACCTGGAACGAGACCACCGACAAGGTGACCAAGGCTCTGGTAGGCAATATGGACCCCTACAACCCCATCCAGATGATGGCGGACTCCGGTGCTCGTGGTAGCATCAGCCAGATCCGTCAGCTGGCGGGTATGCGTGGTCTGATCGCCAACACCTCCGGTAAGACCATCGAGGTGCCTATCCGTGCGAACTACCGTGAGGGTCTGAACATTCTGGAGTACTTCACCTCCGCCAAGGGTGCCCGTAAGGGTCTGGCGGATACCGCTCTGCGTACCGCTGACTCCGGTTACCTGACCCGTCGTCTGGTGGACGTTTCTCAGGAGGTCATCATCCGTGAGACCGACTGCGGCACCACCGACGGTATCGACGTCTACGACATCAAGGACGGCAACCGCATCATCGAGCCTATGACCGAGCGTCTGCAGGGTCGCTTCCTGTGCGAGGACTTCTGCGATCCCAAGACCGGCGAGGTGCTGGTGGACTGCGACCACCAGATGAACGACGCCGATGCCCAGCTGATCGATAAGGTGCTGCGCGCTGCCGCCACCGATAAGGACGGCAACGTGGACGACAGCAAGGTACGGGTCAAGATCCGCTCCGTGCTGACCTGCGCCGCTGAAAAGGGTGTCTGCGCCTGCTGCTACGGCGCCAACCTGGCCACCACCGACCGCGTGACGGTGGGTGAGGCGGTGGGTATCATCGCCGCCCAGTCCATCGGTGAGCCCGGCACCCAGCTGACCATGCGTACCTTCCACACCGGTGGTGTCGCCGGCGGCGAGGATATTACCCAGGGTCTGCCCCGTGTTGAGGAGCTGTTCGAGGGCCGTAAGCCCAAGATGCTGGCCATCATCAGTGAGATCACCGGTGTGGTCCGCCGCGAGGACAAGAAGAAGAACCTGGTTATCGTTACCTCCGAGGACGGTACCGAGGAGCGCACCTACGTCATCACCTACGGCGCCCGTCTGCGTCCCTGCATTGAGGACGGCTACGTGGTGCAGAAGGGTGAGTGCATCACCGAGGGTTCTATGAGCCCCCACGACGTGCTGGAGGTCTGCGGCGAGAGCGCCGTTCAGGACTACCTGATCAAGGAAGTGCAGATCACCTACCGTACCCAGGGTGTTGACATCAACGATAAGCACATTGAGGTTATCGTGCGTCAGATGATGCGCAAGGTCCGCGTGGACGATTCCGGCGACACCAACCTGATCAATGACGCTGTCATTGACAAGTCCGAGCTGTACGCCGAGAACAAGGCTGTGGCCGCCCGCATCGCCGCCGGCGAGACCCGCGAGGACGGCGAACCCCTGCGCACCGCCACCGTGACCCCCATTCTGCTGGGTATCACCAAGGCCTCTCTGGCTACCGACAGCTTCCTGTCCGCCGCCTCCTTCCAGGAGACCACCCGCGTGCTGACCGACGCCGCTATCAAGGGCAAGGTCGACCCGCTGCTGGGTCTGAAGGAGAACGTCATCATCGGTAAGCTGATTCCCGCCGGTACCGGTATGCAGGTGTACAACGACGTCCGCGTCCGCGACAACCGCGCCCCCAAGAACGCTTTTAGCGTTCTGGACGAGCTGCTGCAGGACGACGAGGAGGGTCAGCCCCAGCTGATCGAGGAGTAATTCTCCTAAAACTCTGAATAGAGCAAACGAAAACCCCGAGGAGTTTCCTCGGGGTTTTCTTGTTGCCTACACCGCACTATAAACAGCCTCCCTCTCGGAGGGAGGCTTTGGGCACGCTGCGAAAGGGCATAAGAAACCCCTCGGACATACTGTCCGAGGGGTTATGGCTTTTATTTAGGGCTGTCGGTACGCTCCAACAGATAATCTAACGACACGTCAAAATAGTCAGCCAGCGCAATGAGTTCTGCAATACCCGGCTCTCGTTCTCCGGTTTCATAGCGGCTGATGGTGTTTTGATTGGTGTTCAGATCGATGGCTAATTTGAGTTGAGATATTCTTCGCGCCTTGCGCAGTTCCCGAAGTCGCATACGATCACCTCTTGACAGTATTATCCCACACTGGTATACTTTAAAATATCCCAATTTGGGATATTTTAAAGTATTTCTGTGAACGAAAACCGGCGGTTTAAGTGCTGCAAAGGAGGAGACCTCGTATGTTCAATAGAATAGTTGCTTCATTCAAGACGGCAGGTCCCGCCTTTACTCTCGAGTGTGTTGTATGCCGTCTTCTGGCTGCTTGGTGTGGTTATACGGCGTATCAACTTATGCAGGCAGGGGAGTTTGTTTCGCCGGAATACGCCCAGAACACGCCGTTGGGTCAAATTCTGTTATTGACTGGTTTGCTGTTCGTAATGTATTCCGGTATTGCCTGTTTTTTTCCATCCTGCGAGACGGACTCCTGGTTTTTGATGGCAGGAGCGACCCTTTGCGTGGTTCAATGGCTTATATCTTACGGAACTCGTCAAAACGCCTTTCAGTTTTTAGCGGCGGTTATTGTTGCATATGGATTTTTCGTGATCTACTTTTTAAAAAAGAACGATCGGTTATGGCGGCGCTGGAATCCGAAAAACAGAACCGTTTGGATCATAGCGGTTATGTTTGGCGTGTTCAGCGGCGGTATGATAGCCGCCATCACCTGCTATCGGTATGTAACCTTTTCGTCTCCCAATTTTGATTTTGGTTTATTTGTCAATATGTTCCATAATATGAAAGAAACGGGATTGCCGTTGTGCACGTCTGAAAGAGATGTGCTTCTTTCTCATTTTGCGGTGCATATATCTCCTATTTATTACGTTCTCTTGCCATTTTATATGTTGTTTCCGTCTCCTTTGACCCTACAGATCGGTCAGGCGGCGGTGCTGGCATCGGGCGTGATTCCCGTGTACATGCTGTGCCGGCATTTCCGCCTGTCGGGAAAGTGCGCGGTGGCGGTGATTGCCCTCTATGCACTGTACCCCGCTCTGTCCACAGGGTGTTTCTACGACCTGCACGAAAACTGCTTTTTGGCGCCGTTGCTCCTGTGGGCGTTATATTGCCTGGAGCGGGAGAGATACGGCTGGATGTATCTGTGCGCGATACTCACCCTGATGGTGAAGGAGGATGCCGCCGTCTACGTGGCGCTGTTGGCGCTGTACGTATTGCTGTCCAAGCGTAAGTGGCTGCACGGCGGCGTGCTGCTGGTGGGTTCATTGGTGTATTTCGGCATCGCACTGTGGGCGCTGAAAACCACCGCCGCCTACTACGCCGAGCTGTACGCCAACGCCACCCCCAACCCTACCATCGACGGACCGATGATTAACCGCTTTGACAATCTGATCGTCAATACAGAGGACGGTTTAGGCGGCGCTCTGAAAAAAGCATTGGTCAACCCCGGCTATCTATTGACCCAGTTGTTCGGCACCGCCGACGGTGGCTGGGGCAAGATTTTGTATACCCTTCAGCTGTTCCTGCCGCTGGGGTTTCTGCCTTTCTTTACCCGCAAGCCGTCCCATTGGCTGTTGATGGTGCCGGTTCTGGTCAACCTGCTGACCCAGTACGGGTATCAGTACGACATCGGATTCCAGTATCACTTCGGCATTACGGCGTTTTTAGTGTACGCCTCGATTCTTCATCTGTCGGAGATGAAAGGTGACGGACGTCGTTATCACCTGGGCTTTGCCGTTACCGCGTGCTGCTGTATGTATATCACCTACGTGCTGTCGTCGTATGCCCATTTCCACAGTGCTTGGCAGGTGGGGAAGGAGCAGTATACACAGATGGAGGCGGTGTTGGACACAGTGCCGGAGGACGCTTCGGTCAATTGCGCCGCCTTCCTGCTGCCCCATATCGCTGACCGCGACGAAATCTATGAATTGGAGTATCACGGCGCTGTGGATGACGTGGACTATGTGGTGCTGGACGACCGTGACGGTGACGCTCTGGACTGGAAGCAGCAGTACTTCCGACTGGGTTACGCGGTGGAAACGGAAGAAGCAGGTTTGATCATTATGACAAAGAGTGCCAACGGCTCACCTTGACAAAGGGCTTTCGTCGGGTCTATACTAATCGGTAGATATCGAAAAAGGGGGTGAACCGATGGAATGTACCTTTTTGGCCTTTGCCGACCTGCACCATTATCCAGGGGAATTCCTGGACGATAAGGCTGAGCGGTGGGATAAGCTCGTCCGCCGTGGCGTGGAGCAAAAGGCCGCCTTTATGGTGGGTCTGGGCGATTACGTCCACGAGCCCGCGGTCAATGGGGATTTTGCCCGTCGGATGATGACGTCCCCCATCGACCTGTACTGTTGTTTGGGCAATCACGACACCGAGCACTCTCCTCTGGAGGAGGTGCTCCCCCTGTATCGGATGCCCCACAACTACTATTGGTTTGAGCGAGAGGGCTACCGCTTCGTGGTACTGGACGCCAACTATACCCTCAACGATGGGGAATACGTCCACTTTAACCCCCACGTGGAGCGGCGGACCAAGCAGGGCGTCCTCCCGCCGGAGCAGCTGCGGTGGCTGGAGCGGACCCTGGAGGAGAGCGACCGCCCCTGCGTGCTGATGAGCCACCACAGCATCGAGCGCCCCGACGGTATGCTCAACCGTCAGCAGGTGTGGGAGATCCTTGACCGCGCCAACCGTCGGCGCCCCCATACGGTGATGCTGTATATCAACGGTCACCACCATCGGGATCACTGCACCGTGATGAACGGCGTTTGCTGTCTGGACCTCAATTCCGCCGCCTACCAGTACGTCAATCCGCCCTTCGGCGGGTATACCCCCCAAGTGCTGGCGCTGTGCCACGGGATGGCGTATACGCTGAATTTCTCCGAGCCGCTGTCGGCGATGATCACGCTGACGGGGGACAGCCGCATAACCGTTCGCGGTCTCACCGGCGAGTTTCTGTTCGGACTCACCGATGAGGATGTGGAGTCGGTGGACAAGGGACGGCTGTCCTACGCCCGCCGCTCGGTTCCCTTCATTCGGGATTACGAGGTGGATCTGGACACCGCCACCGTCACCCGCTCGCGGGATTGACGGCGACAAATCGAGCGATACCTGCCCCCGTGGTTCTCCCACGGGGGCATATTTTGTTCAAAACGGCAAAAAATAGGGGAATGCACCCCCAAGAATCCCCGCAAAATCGTGAATTATCACTATTGACACCACCCCTTGATTATGCTAAAATATCGAATTGTGGTATGATGCCTTAGTATGGGTGAAGTATGCCCATTTCCGCAAAATACCCGCTGTAACCGTGGTTTTAAAGGTCGTATGACCTTTGAAATAAATTTTATATCGGAGGTGAATTTATGCCTACTTTTAACCAGCTGGTACGCAAGGGTCGTCAGGATCTGGAGAAGAAAGCCAAGGCTCCCGCTCTGCTGAAGGGTTGGAACTCTAAGAAGCGTGTGGCTATCGACCAGAACTCCCCCCAGAAGCGTGGCGTCTGCACTGCCGTTAAGACTTCTACCCCTAAGAAGCCTAACTCCGCTCTGCGTAAGGTTGCCCGTGTCCGCCTGTCTAACGGAATCGAGGTTACTTCCTACATTCCCGGCGAGGGTCACAACCTGCAGGAGCACAGCGTGGTGCTGATCCGTGGCGGCCGTGTTAAGGACCTGCCCGGTGTGCGTTATCACATCGTGCGTGGTACTCTGGATACCCAGGGTGTCGCCAACCGTATGCAGGCCCGTTCCAAGTACGGTGCCAAGCGTCCCAAGGCCGGTGCGGCCAAGAAGTAAGACATCCACTCAGCGGCTACATAGTCGCAGATTTCATATATACGGGCCCCGTCCCGCGGTATGAACCTGCTCACTATTGGCCAACGGAAGTATGTCACTTTCGAGTACCTAAGATATCATAATTATGAAGGAGGGAAGTAAAGTGCCGAGAAGAGGTTTTACCGCAAAACGTGACGTTTTGCCCGACCCGCTTTACAATTCCAAGTTGGTGACCAAGCTCATCAACAACATCATGCTGGACGGCAAGAAGGGCGTTGCCCAGAAGATCGTCTATGATGCATTCGACATTATCAAAGAAAAGACCGGCGAGGAGCCCCTGACCGTGTTCGAGAAGTCCATGGAGAATATCATGCCCGTTCTCGAGGTTAAGGCCCGCCGCGTCGGTGGTGCTACCTATCAGGTGCCCATCGAGGTGCGTGCCGACCGCCGTCAGACCCTGGGTCTGCGCTGGTTGACCACCTATTCCCGTAACCGCTCCGAGCGCACCATGAAGGAGCGTCTGGCCGGCGAGATTCTGGATGCCCTGAACGGTACCGGCGGCGCCGCTAAGAAGTGCGACGACACCCACAAGATGGCCGAGGCCAACAAGGCGTTCGCTCATTTCCGTTGGTAATCGCGGTATAATAGTTTGGAATAGGAGGAACGTACTATGGCAAGAGATGTATCTCTGGAAAAAACCAGAAACATCGGTATTATGGCTCACATCGATGCTGGTAAGACGACCACCACCGAGCGTATCCTGTATTATACCGGTGTAAACTACAAGATCGGTGAGACCCACGACGGCGGCGCTACCATGGACTGGATGGCGCAGGAGCAGGAGCGCGGTATCACCATCACCTCTGCTGCCACTACCTGCTATTGGGACAAGCAGGGTACGGCCGACAAGCATCGTATCAACATCATTGATACTCCCGGTCACGTGGACTTCACCGTTGAGGTGCAGCGTTCTCTGCGTGTTCTGGATGGCTCTGTCACCGTGCTGTGCGCCAAGGGCGGCGTAGAGCCCCAGTCCGAGACTGTGTGGCGTCAGGCAGACGAGTATCAGGTGCCCCGTATGGCGTACGTCAACAAGATGGACATCATGGGTGCCGATTTCTATCGCGTGGTCAGTATGATGCGCGACCGTCTGAAATGTAACGCCGTGCCGATTCAGCTCCCCATCGGTTCCGAGAACCTGTTTAAGGGCATCGTGGACCTGATCGAGATGAAGGCCGACGTCTACTACGACGAGATGGGTAAGGATATGCGTGTGGAAGAGATTCCGGACGACATGAAGGAGATCGCCCAGAAGTATCACGACGAGCTGATCGAGGCTGTCGCTGAGCTGGACGACGACCTGATGGAGAAGTATTTCGGCGGTGAGGAGATCTCTATCGACGAGATCAAGGCCGTCATCCGTAAGGCCACCATCGCCAATGAGATGGTTCCCGTCTGCTGCGGTACTTCCTACCGCAACAAGGGCGTGCAGAAGCTGCTGGACGCCATCGTGGACTTCATGCCCTCTCCGCTGGACGTTCCCGCCATCAAGGGCGTGAACCCCGACACCGAGGAGGAGGTCACCCGTCCTTCTTCCGATGACGAGCCCTTCGCCGCTCTGGCCTTTAAGATTGCCACCGATCCCTTTGTTGGTAAGCTGGCTTTCTTCCGTGTGTATTCCGGTACCGTTAAGGCCGGTGAGACCGTGTACAACTCCAGCAAGGATTCCAACGAGCGTCTGGGCCGCATCGTGCAGATGCACGCCAACGCCCGTAAGGATCTGGACGTGGTGTACGCCGGTGATATCGCCGCCGCCATCGGTCTGAAGAATACCACCACCGGTAACACTCTGTGTGACGAGAAGCATCCCGTTATCCTGGAGTCTATGAACTTCCCGGAGCCGGTTATCCGCGTCGCCATCGAGCCCAAGACCAAAGCCGGTCAGGAGAAGATGGGCATCGCTCTGGCCAAGCTGGCTGAAGAGGATCCCACCTTTAAGACCTACACCGACGAGGAGACCGGTCAGACCATCATCGCCGGTATGGGCGAATTGCACCTGGAGATCATCGTCGACCGTCTGCTGCGTGAGTTCAAGGTGGAGGCCAACGTGGGTGCTCCCCAGGTTGCTTACAAGGAGACTGTCCGCCGTCTGGCCGACGTGGACTGCAAGTATGCCCGTCAGTCCGGTGGTAAGGGTCAGTACGGTCACGTTAAGATCAAGCTGGAGCCCAACGAGTCCGGTAAGGGTTACGAGTTTGTCAACGCCGTGGTCGGCGGTGCCATCCCGAAGGAGTACATTCCTGCGGTTGACGCCGGTATCCAGGGCGCTATGCACGCCGGCACCATCGCCGGTTATCCCGTTGTGGACTGCAAGGTCACCCTGTACGATGGTTCCTATCACGAGGTCGACTCCTCCGAAATGGCCTTTAAGATCGCCGGTTCTATGGCGTTCAAGGATGCTATGAAGAAGGCTGACCCCGTTCTGATGGAGCCCATCATGAAGGTGGTTATTGTTGCTCCGGACGAGTACATGGGCTTCGTGGTGGGCGATATCGCCTCCCGCCGTGGCCAGATGGAAGGCTCCGAGAACATCAATGGCGCCGTGCAGATCCGCGCTCACGTTCCGCTGTCCGAGATGTTCGGCTATGCCACCGACCTGCGCTCCGGCACTCAGGGTCGTGGTCAGTACGTGATGGAGCCCAGCCACTACGCTGAGATTCCCAAGAACGTGGCCGAGGCCATCATCGCCAAGCGGACCCAGAAGGATTAATTTCGGTCGCTTGGGGCGCCAATATCGCCCTGAGCCCGTCGAAATTCCTCAAAAATGCCCGATTTTCATCATTGGGCATACAAATTATAGGGCTTTTTTGCAAAAGTACTTGCAATTCTTTCCGATACTTGATAGAATAAACTCAAGTTCGGGCAAATAATATTTGATTTACAAGGAGGCACATTGCAATGGCAAAGGAAAAATTTGAACGCAACAAACCGCACGTAAACATCGGTACCATCGGTCACGTTGACCACGGTAAGACCACCCTGACCGCCGCCATCACCAAGGTTCTGGCTATCAAGGGCGACGCCGAGTTTATGGATTACGCCAACATCGATAAGGCTCCCGAGGAGCGCGCTCGTGGTATCACGATCAACACCGCTCACGTTGAGTACGAGACCGACAACCGTCACTATGCTCACGTTGACTGCCCCGGCAACGCCGACTACGTTAAGAACATGATCACCGGTGCTGCCCAGATGGACGGCGCTATCCTGGTCGTTTCTTCCGCTGACGGCCCCATGCCCCAGACCCGTGAGCACATCCTGCTGTCCCGTCAGGTCGGCGTTCCCTACATCGTTGTTTTCATGAACAAGGTTGACCAGGTGGACGACGAGGAGCTGCTGGAGCTGGTTGAGATGGAGATCCGTGATCTGCTGAGCGAGTACGACTTCCCCGGCGACGACATTCCGATCGTTAAGGGTTCTGCTCTGGCCGCTCTGGAGTGCGCTGCTAACACCGCTGACGCTCCCGAGTATGCTCCCATCCTGGCTCTGATGGACGCTGTTGACAGCTACATCCCCAGCCCCGTCCGTGACGACGAGAAGCCCTTCCTGATGCCCGTTGAGGACGTCTTCACCATCTCCGGCCGTGGTACTGTTGCTACCGGTCGTGTGGAGCGTGGCCGTCTGAACCTGTCTGAGGAAGTTGAGATCATCGGTCTGACCGACGAGCGCAAGAAGACTGTTGTTACCGGTATCGAGATGTTCCGCAAGATGCTGGATTACGCTGAGGCCGGCGATAACATCGGCGCCCTGCTGCGTGGTGTTGCCCGTGACGAGATCGAGCGTGGCCAGGTTCTGTGTAAGGTTGGTTCCGTGAACCCCCACACCAAGTTCCATGCCAACGTCTACGTCCTGTCCAAGGACGAGGGCGGCCGTCACACCCCCTTCTTCAACAACTATCGTCCTCAGTTCTACTTCCGTACCACCGACGTGACCGGCGTCATCAACCTGCCCGCCGGCGTTGAGATGTGCATGCCCGGCGATAACGTCGAGATGGATGTCGAGCTGATCACCCCCATCGCCATCGAAGAGGGTCTGCGTTTCGCTATCCGTGAGGGTGGCCGTACCGTAGGTTCCGGCGTTGTTTCCGCCATCAACGAGTAATTCTTAACTGAATTAATCACTTGATTGCACAAGTGGCTCACCCGTTTGGGTGAGCCACTTTTCTTTTTGTGCGGGCGGTCGAGGACGCCCGCATCACCTTCTCATCCTGCTTGCTGCGTACACAGAGTTTTCCACAATTCTTGAGTTTCTTGTGGAGAACTTTCCGCCTAAATTATGGAAAGCAAAAAACCTTTACATTATAGCAAAAAACGCTTGACAAATGCGGGTTTATCGTATATAATTAGTGTAAAGCAAAACGCTTTACAACAGGGCTGATTTTCAGCCGGATTTCTACAGAACGGAGGGGTATTATGGCAAAAAATCTTGAGATTTCCCTGCTGCTGGATTTTTACGGCGATATGCTGACCGACAAGCAGCGCGATATGGTGGATTATTACTATAACGACGACCTCTCTCTGTCCGAAATTGCGGAGAATGAGGGCATCACCCGCCAGGGCGTCCGTGACTCGATCAAGCGCGCCGAGGCGCAGATGCTGGAGATGGAGGAGCGCCTGGGTTTGGCTCGCCGCTTCCGCAAGATCAACGCCGACATCGAGGAGATCTATCAGCTGGCACAGACCATCCGCCAGTACAGCGAGTTCCCCGGCTGTCCCCGTGAGGTGACCGACAGTGCCGCCCGCATTATGATGCTGGCCGGTATGCTGGAAAAAGACTAAAACAATACTACAAAACCCCTCCGGTAACCGCTGGTGAAAGCGTGTTGCAATGATCGGCGAGATATTTTATTGCCGAGCAAGACAAAAAGCGCAGGTAATACTGGATGTATTACCGAGCATTTTTGGCAAAGTCGGCGACAAAAGAGCCGCCGAGAATTGTGACAAAGATTTCATCAGTGGTTACAAAATGAAAGGTAGGTGATCCCCCATGGCGTTTGAAGGACTCAGCGAAAAGCTGGCGGCTTCGTTCAAAAAACTCCGCAACCGCGGCAAGCTGACCGAGGCGGACGTAAAGGACGCCATGCGTGAGGTTCGCCTGGCTCTGCTGGAGGCGGACGTCAACTATAAGGTGGCCAAGGACTTCACCAACAAGGTGGTGGAGGCGGCGGTAGGCGCCAAGGTGATGGAGAGCCTGACCCCCGCTCAGATGGTCATCAAAATCGTTAACGAGCAGCTGACCCAGCTGATGGGCGGCGAGGCGGCCCCCTTGGCTCGCGCCAACAAGCCCCCCTGCGTCATTCTGATGTGCGGTCTGCAGGGCTCCGGTAAAACCACCCACAGTGGTAAGCTGGCCCGTATGCTCAAGAGCAAGGGGCACCGTCCCCTGCTGGTGGCCTGCGATATCTATCGTCCCGCCGCCATTGACCAGCTGTGCGTGGTGGCTGATCGCGCCGGCGTACCGGTGTTCAAGATGGGCACCGAAAACCCCGTTAAGATCGCTAAGGCGGCTGTGGCTCACGCCAAGGATCACGGCAACGACTACGTGATTCTGGATACCGCCGGTCGTCTGCACATTGATGAGCAGCTGATGGACGAGCTGAAGAACATTCGCTCCACCGTGGATCCCGCTGAGATTCTGCTGGTGGTGGATGCCATGACCGGTCAGGACGCGGTCAACGTGGCCTCCTCCTTTGACGAGGCGCTGGGCATCACCGGCGTCATCCTCACCAAGCTGGACGGCGACACCCGCGGCGGTGCGGCGCTGTCCGTCCGCGCCGTTACCGGCAAACCCATTAAGTTCGCCGGTATGGGCGAAAAGCTGGAGGATCTGGAGGTATTCCATCCCGACCGTATGGCCTCCCGCATCCTGGGTATGGGCGACGTGATGTCCCTCATCGAAAAGGCGGAGCAGCAGATCGACGAGAAAAAAGCCGAAGAGCTGGCCCGTAAGATGCAGGAGAATAAGTTTGATCTCAACGACCTGCTGGATCAGCTGCGGCAGATACAGCAGATGGGCGACATCAAGAGTATGCTGGGTATGATCCCCGGTATGAGCAAGCAGATCAAGGACGTGGAGATCGACCCGAAGCAGTTTGCCCGCACCGAGGCCATCATCCTGTCCATGACCGCCGCCGAACGGGCCAAGCCCGATATTATGAACCCCTCCCGCAAGCGACGCATCGCCGCCGGCTGCGGACAGCGGGTGGAGGACGTCAACCGCCTGCTCAAGCAGTACCGCAGTATGCAGGATCTGATGAAGCAGATGCGCCGTATGAACAAAAAGGGCGGTCGCGGTATGCGGATGCCCAACCTGCCCGGTATGGGCGGCTTCCGTTTCTAATCCGAATTCAATCCAGTGACATGGATAGAAGATATAAAAATGTATTAAAATTATTTGGAGGTAATTTATTATGGCAGTTAAGATTCGTCTGCGCCGTACCGGCGCCAAGAAGGCCCCTTCCTATCGCGTGGTCGTGGCGGATTCCCGCTATCCCCGTGACGGTCGTTTCATCGAGGAGATCGGCTACTACAACCCCCTGACCGAGCCCTCTACCATCAAGATCGACCTGGACAAGGCTAAGAACTGGATCGCCAACGGCGCTCAGCCCACCGATACCGTTAAGGTTCTGCTGAAAAAGGCCGGTCTGGAATAATCCGTCGTACGCGAGACACCCAACCCACAGGAGGTACCAATGAAAGAACTTCTGATCACCATTGCTCAGGGCTTGGTGGAGGATCCTTCTGCGGTGGTCGTCGAGCAGGATGAGCCCATGGAGGACGGCACGGTGGTATTCCACCTGCACGTTGCCCCCGACGATATGGGCCGTGTCATCGGCAAGCAGGGTCGCATCGCCAAGGCGATGCGCACCGTGATGCGCGCCGCTGCCACCCGCAAAGACGTCAAGGTCGCCGTAGAGATCGACTAATTAACGAGAAAAACAGAGGCAGACCACGTCGGTTTGCCTCTGTTTTCCATAGGAGGACGTATACTATGCCTCAAAAACCGTATTTAGAAGCCGGACAGATCGTGGGCACCCACGGCGTCCGCGGCGAGGTGCGGGTGCAGCCCTGGTGCGATTCCCCCCAGCAGTTCGCCGGATTCAAAAAGCTATACTGGGACGCCGCCGGCAAACAGGCGGTCAAGGTCAAGGGTCGCCCCCATAAGAACATCGCGCTGGTGATGCTGGAGGGCGTCACCACCGTGGAAGCCGCACAGGTGCTGCGGGGCAAGATGCTGTACGTGGACCGCCGCGACCTGAAATTGCCCAAGGGGCACTATCTGGTGCAGGATCTGATCGGTCTGACGGTGGTGGATGCCGACAACGGCGACACCTACGGCACCCTCACCGACGTGAGCCAGACCGGCGCCAACGCCGTGTACCATATGGCCACCGAAAAGGGGGAGGTGCTGATTCCCGCCATCCCCGATGTGATCATCAAGATCGACCTAAAGGCGGATCGGCTGTACCTGCGCCCGATGAAAGGACTGTTGGACGACGATGAGATTTGATATTATGACCCTGTTCCCCGATATGTTCGACAGGGTGTTTGACCAGAGCATCATCGGTCGCGCCAAGGATAAGGGTCTGCTGGAGTTGCACTGTCACCAGATTCGGGAATATACTAAGAATAAGCAGATGCAGGTGGACGACTATCCCTATGGAGGCGGTATGGGTATGGTGATGTTTCCCCAGCCCATCGCCGACTGCTTCCGCGCCGTGTGTGAGCAGGCGGGGGAGAGACCTCACCTCATCTATATGTCCCCCCAGGGCAAGACCCTGACCCAGCAGCGGGCCATTGAGCTGGCGCAGATGCCCAATATCTGCATTCTCTGCGGTCACTACGAGGGCGTGGATGAGCGGGTGCTGGAGGCCATCGTGGACGAGCAGATCTCCATCGGTGACTACGTGCTCACCGGCGGTGAGATCCCCGCCATGGCGTTGGTGGACTGCGTGTCCCGTATGATCCCCGGCGTACTGGCGGATGAGGTCTGCTTCACCGAGGAGAGCCACTTTGCCGGTCTGCTGGAATACCCCCAGTACACCCGCCCTGCCGAGTGGGAGGGGAGAGAGGTGCCGGAGATATTGCTGTCCGGTCACCACGGCAACATCGCCAAGTGGCGGCATCAGCAGTCTTTGGAGCGCACCTATCGCCTGCGTCCCGAGATGCTGGAGACCGCCCCCCTGACCGACGAGGACAGAGCGTATCTTGCCTCGCTGACAGCCGAGGACGCCTCTCCCCAATAACCAAAAGTTTTCCACAGCATTAGACAAAATGCACAAACGGAGAAACCGAAAAATCCGAAAATCGGTCACTCATCCAAACTTCATCAAAACGGTGGGTTTTCGATTGACTTGTCCGCATTTCGTGATATAATAGGTATAGTCAGTTAGTATCCATTTTTATCGAGGTATTTGATACAGTAAAGGAGCAATTTGCTATGTTTGTGAAAGACGTTGTTGTTCAGAATCAGGTTGGTCTGCACGCCCGTCCCGCCACTTTCTTCATTCAGAAGGCCAATGAGTTCAAGGCTTCCATCTGGGTTGAGAAGGAGGAGCGCCGCGTCAACGCCAAGAGCCTGCTGGGCGTTCTGTCCCTGGGCATCGTTGGCAACACCGCTATCCGCGTGATCGCCGACGGCGCTGACGAGGAGGCCGCTGTTGAGGCCCTGGTGAAGCTGGTGGAGTCCGGTTTCGCCGAGTAATTAGCAACGTAAAAAGCCGTCGGTTATCCGACGGCTTTTTGTTTTCTCAAAGGAAGTGATTTGATGCCCCATATTTTCGATTCCCACGCCCATTACGACGCCGACGCCTTTGACCAGGATCGGGACGCGGTGTTGACCGCTTTGCCCGATCAGGGTGTCTGCGGTGTGATCCAGTGCGCCACCGACCCCGATTCCATCGCCCGTAGTCTGGAGATGGCGGAGCGGTATCCCTATATCCGTGTGGCGGTGGGTATCCACCCCGAATTTGTCAGCCGCGCCACCCTCGATTGGCTGGATGCCGTCCGTCGGGCGGCGGCACACCCGGCGGTGTGCGCCATCGGTGAGATCGGGCTGGACTATTATTGGGAGGATAACGCCCCCCGTGAGGTGCAGCTTCAGTGGTGCCGTAAGCAGATCGAACTGGCCAAGGAGCTGGATCTGCCTGTCATTTTCCACGACCGCGAGGCCCACGAGGACACCTATAACCTGCTGAGGGAGACCCGCCCCCGCGGCGTGGTGCATTGTTTCTCCGGCAGCGCCGAGATGGCGCGGCAGCTCACCGACTTAGGCCTGTATATCGGTCTGGGCGGCGCCGCCACCTTTAAGAATGCCCGCAAGCCGGTGGAGGTGGCGGCGAGCCTGCCGTTGGACCGCCTGCTGCTGGAGACCGACGCCCCCTATATGGCTCCCGTGCCCATGCGGGGCAAGCGGTGTGACTCTGCTATGATCGCCCATACCGCCGCCCGCTTGGCGGAGATACGGGGGATGGCGGTGGAGGAGCTGCTGGACGCTACCCGCGGGAACGCCAACCGCCTGTTTGGACTATCTTTGTGATGAGGTGAATGGATATGAAGGAGAAAAACGGTATTGTGACCGCCGCGTGGGTGCTGCTGGCATTGCTGACGGCGGCGGTGACCACCTCGGCGGCTCTGACTCTGTGGAGCAGTCAGTACACCCCCCGGTTTTCCGGTCTTGTGTCGGTGGAGGATATGGACGTGTTCACCACCTATATGAGTGTGACCGCCGCCCAGGATACCCTGGAGGCGCTGACCCTGCTGGTGGGCGTTATCGCCTACGTGGTGCTGCTGGTACGCCACGTGCTGGGCAAACAGCCCCTGACCTCCAAGCAGAAGTGGATCTACACCGCCGTCACCGCCGCGGCGCTGGTGGTGCCCTCGCTGGTGATGGGTCTGTGCGACCCGGTCAACGCCCTGTTGGCGTATTACCTGTTCACCCCGCTGGTGCTGGTGGGCGTGTTGCTGGCCTGCGTGCTGCTGGAGTTCGGACTCAAGGCCCTGCAAAACCGCAAGGAAACGATGAAATAACGCACAACCAGATTAAGTGTAACAGTATTTGCCGGAAAGTTTTTGCATTTTCTTGCAAAAGGCTCTTGACAAGCGAGTGGTTTTCCGTTATAATGCCACTTGCGCTATGGACAATTAGCTCAGCTGGTAGAGCATCCGCTTGACGTGCGGAGGGTCAGCGGTTCGAGTCCGTTATTGTCCACCAAATAAGGCAGCCCTACCAATCGGTAGGGCTGTTTTTTTGTTTTACCTATTTTTGCGTAAAAAAATAACGGATTATCTATAAAATTATGCGAAATATTCCCGAAATGCGCATGAAAAGGCAAAAACAGGTAAAAAATATGCAAGAATTTGAAATTAGACTTGCAAAATATGGGTATATCTAGTATAATAGCAGGCAGACTACGTTTGTGAGCGCGGGGTACCGCCGCGCAGGAAAGGGAGTGCTGACGTGAGCAGTCTTAAGAATATGACTCGCCAGCAGCTGGCCCAGCGGGAGATCACGCTGCGCCAGCAATATTTGAGCCTTCAGGCCCAGGGCCTGCAGCTGGATATGTCCCGGGGTAAGCCCGGCGTTCAGCAGCTGGATCTGAGCCTGGAGATGCTGGAGTGCGTCAACCCCCGTGACGGCTACACCGCCGCCAATGGCTTCGACGCCCGTAATTACGGCGTGTTGGACGGTCTGCCGGAGGTCAAGAGCCTGTTCGGCGATATGCTGGGTGTGGCACCCGAGCAGGTGATCGTGGGCGGCAACTCCAGTCTGAATATGATGTTCGACTACATTTCCACCTGCTACAGCCGCGGTGTGTGCGGTAATCGGCCCTGGTGTCGCCAGGGGGAGGTCCAGTTCCTGTGCCCCGTCCCCGGCTACGACCGCCACTTTGCGGTGACCGAGTTCTTCGGCATCAAGATGATCCCCGTGGAGATGACCCCCTACGGCCCCAAGATGGACGTCATCGAGGAGCTGATCAAGGACCCCTCGGTCAAGGGTATGTGGTGCGTGCCCATGTACTCCAACCCCGACGGCATCACCTATTCCGACGACACCGTGCGCCGTCTGGCGGCGCTGAAGCCTGCCGCCGAGGACTTCCGCATTATCTGGGATAACGCCTACTGCCTGCACCATCTGGAGGACGAGGGCGACACCCTGCTGAACATCTATCCCGAACTGGTCAAGAACGGTAACGAGGATATGGTGGTGATGTTCACCTCCACCTCCAAGATCAGCTTCCCCGGCTCGGGTGTGGCGGCGCTGGCCGCCAGCCCCGCCAACGTGGCGGACGTGAAAAAGCGGATGACCATCCAGACCATCGGTCACGATAAGCTGAATATGCTGCGGCACATCCGCTTCTTTGGCGACATCGAGGGGGTCAAGCGGCATATGAAGCTGCACGCGGCGGTGCTGCGTCCCCGATTCCGCGTGGTGCTGGATACCCTGGAGGCGCAGCTGGCGGGTCTGGATATTGCCCACTGGCATCAGCCCCGTGGCGGCTATTTCGTCAGCGTCAACGTGATGGACGGCTGCGCCAAGCGTACCGTTCAGCTGCTCCGCGAGGCGGGCGTGGTGATGACCGGCGCCGGCGCCACTTATCCCTACGGCAACGACCCCCGTGACCGCAACATCCGCATCGCCCCCTCCTACCCGTCGGTGGAGGAGCTGGCGGTGGCTATGGAGCTGTTCTGCCTGTGTGTGGAGCTGGCCTGCGTGGAGAAGCTGCTGGGTGAAACCGAATAATTAACCGCGTAAAAGCCGAGGCAACCGCCTCGGCTTTTTCCTTTTATCGAAAGAAGCCACCCGCAGTGCGGGTGAGTCCAAAAGTCCGTTCCCGCCGCAGCGGCTTGCCTCCCTCTGATGAGGGAGGTGGCAAAAATCTCTGATTTTTGACGAAGGGAGAGAATAGGGAAGGGAAGAAACAAAGAAAGGATATATTTAATTGGATCTCTCCCCCAGTCAGCCATTCGGCTGACAGCCCCCTCGTCAGAGGGGGCCGAGAAAACAGCGGCAGTATAAGTCCGGTCGGAAAAAGACTTTGGGATGCTGTGCAAACCGTCCGGTGATGATTTTGCAAAATCCCTTTAAATATTTATACATATATTCTATTCTTTTCATTGACTTTTTCTGTCTTATTTAGTATAATAGGCCAGTAGTGCAACTATTTTTAGGTTGTAAAAGGAAACAGGAGGTCATTTCACTATGAAGCGTACGCCTAAGTGGGCATTCTTCGTTGTGGCCGTATTGATCTTTGCGCTGTCCTTCACCGCTATCTTCGGTGTGTACACGCGCTTTGGCGACCGCACGGACACCGTCATCCGCGGTGTGTCCGATATCCGTTGGGGTATCGACATCCAGGGTGGTGTGGACGTGGTCTTCGGCCCTGTTGATGAGAATGTCGATCCGACCGACGAGCAGCTGGATGCGGTGAAAACCATCATCGAGCAGCGTATGGTCAGCAAAAACATTACCGACTATGAGGCCTATACCGATCCGGCGAATAACCAGGTTATCGTCCGGTTCCCCTGGGCCAGCACCACCGAGACTCCCGAAGAGGCTGTCAAGGAGATCGGTCAGACCGCCATGCTGGCGTTCTATATCGGCTCCGAGACCGACGACGAGGGTAAGCCCACCGGTAAGCTGGTGCTGGACGGCAACGACGTAGAGTCTGCCGAGGCCATGTATCAGATCGTGGACGAGACCACCCAGCAGTATGAGTACGTGGTGGCTCTGGACCTGAAGGATTCCGGCAAGTCCGCCTTCTCCTCCGCCACCAAGCAGCAGGCCGCCAACAAGGGGACCATCTCCATCTGGCTGGACGATCAGATGATCTCCAACCCCACCGTTAACAATCACATTGAGAACGGTGAGGCGGTGATCACCGGCTCCGCCACCTACGAGGAGGCCAAGGAGCTGGCTGACCTGATCACCTCCGGTGCTCTGCCCTTTGAGATCGAGGCCAAGAGCTTGGGCTCCATCTCTCCCACCATGGGTAGCAACGCCCTGTCCGCCATGGGCATCGCCGGCATCATTGCGATGATCGCCGTGTGCGTGATGATGATCGTCATCTACCGTCTGCCCGGCGTGGTGGCTGCCATCGCCCTGTGCGGTCAGATGTCTCTGACCATCGCCTGCCTGTCCGGCTATTTCGGCGTGTTCGACAGCTTCACCATGACCCTGCCCGGTGTGGCCGGTCTGATCCTGTCCATCGGTATCGGTGTGGACTGTAACGTTATCACCGCCGAGGCTGTTCGTGACGAGCTGCGCGCCGGTAAGACCATTGACGGCGCCATCCGCTCCGGCTCTAAGAATTCCTTCTGGGCCATCTTTGACGGTAACATCACCGTGTTGATCGTAGCCGCCGTTCTGATGGGCGTGTTCGGCTCCGCCGACGGCATCTTCGGCTGGCTGTTCAGCTGGCTGCCCGTGTCCACCACCGGCTCTGTGTACTCCTTCGGCTACACCCTGCTGATCGGTGTGATCACCAACTTCGTGATGGGTATGTGGCTGACCCGCATTATGCTGCGTTCCGTCTCCCGTCTGAAGATCTTCCGCAATCCCTGGTTCTATGGAGGTGAGCGCTGATGAAAAACTATAATTTCGTAGCCAACCTCAAAAAGGCGCTGATCATTTCTCTGGCCATTATGCTCATCGGTGTCGTGTTCAACGTGATCTTCGGCACTCAGATGGACATCTCCTTTAAGGGCGGTACGCTGATCCGCTACAGCTATGAGGAGGCTCCCGATCTGGACGGTATGACCAAGGCCGCTCAGAAGCACCTGGGCAAGGATGCTTCCCTGAGCTTTGATGAGGTCAACAATACCGACGTGGTTACCATCAAGCTGCCCGGCGAGGTTTCCACCGAGCAGAAGGATGCTCTGGATAAGGATCTGGATAAGAACTTTAAGGACAGCAAGCTGGAGGTCTTCTCCTCCAACACCCTGTCCGCCTCTATGGGTACCAAGTTCCTGCTGCGCTGCCTGCTGGCACTGGGCCTGGCCGCTATCCTGCTGGTCATTTACGTGGGCTTCCGCTTCCGTAAGATCGGTGGTATCCCCGCTGCCGTGTCCGCGCTGATCGCCCTGGTCCACGACCTGCTGATCGTGTACTTCACCTTCGTGATCTTCGGCATTGAACTGAACGATAACTTCGTGGCGGTTATGCTGACCATTCTGGGTTACTCTCTGAACGATACCATCGTTATTTTCGACCGCATCCGTACCATGCGCCGCCGCAGCGATGCACCGCTGACCACCGTGGTCAACGATTCCCTGCATCACGTGCTGCGCCGTACCATCATCACCACCGCCACCACCTGTCTGGCGATTCTGGCGGTGCTGGTGGTCGCTCTGGTGATGCACGTGGATTCCATCATCAGCTTCGCTCTGCCGATGCTGCTGGGCTCTATTTCCGGTTCTTACTCCTCTCTGTTCCTGTCCGGTCCCATCTGGGTCCGCTGGATGGACGCCAAGGAGAAGAAGGCCGCCAAGAAGAAATAAGCCGATTTTCCCGTTTGAAAACCGCCGACAGTCCGCTGTCGGCGGTTTTTTGCAGGGAATATGCGGAAAAAGTAAAAAAACCCTTGCATTTTTCGGCGGAATGTGGTATAGTCTATCCGTTAATCTATGAATTCCCGAAAGAGGTGACAAGAATGAAGGAGAGCATCCATCCCAATTACGAGCAGACCACCATCACCTGCGCCTGCGGTAATGTGATCGCTACCGGCTCCACCAAGAAGGACATCCGCGTGGAAATTTGTTCCAAGTGCCATCCCTTCTTCACCGGTAAGCAGAAGCTGAACGATGCCGGCGGCCGTGTGGACCGCTTTAACAAGCGTTTCGGTCTGGGCAAATAAGTTTGACTTATGGTGGCAGTGCGTGCAGATGTGCGCACTGCCATTTGCTTTTTACGATAGGAGGTGTCCCTATGGCGGATAAGAACTATCTCACCGTAGCCAAGGCGGCGGTGGACGAATTTACCGAAAAACGCTCCCGCTTCATCGGAGCCATACAGCCGGTTACCACCGAGGAGGAGGCTCAGGCCTTTATTAAGGCGAAGCAGAAGGAGTTCTGGGACGCCAAGCACAACGTCTACGCCTACGTGCTGGAGGGGGGCAACCTGTGCCGCTTTTCGGATGACGGAGAGCCCCAGGGCACGGCGGGCATCCCCGTGCTGGACGTACTGCGCAAGGAGGGACTCACCGACTGCGCGGTGGTGGTGACCCGCTATTTCGGCGGTATTCTGCTGGGGGGCGGCGGTCTGGTGCGCGCCTATTCCCACGGCGCCAAGATCGCGGTGGACGCCGCCGGCGTGGTGGAGATGCGCCTGTGCCTGCAGGGGGAGATCGTGTGCGACTACGGTCAGTACGGCTGGATCCCCGCTCTGCTGGCGGAGGAGGGCGCCACCGTCACCGGCGCCGACTTCGGCGAGGCGGTGACCGTTTCCTTCTCCATCCCACAGGAGGGGAGGGGGCATCTGGAGGCCACCCTCACCGACCGCAGCAACGGGCGGTTGACCGCCTCCTTCACCGGAGAGAGCTTTGCACCCTATCCCGTGGAGAGATAAATTTCGGTTTTTTTGTAAATAATAAAGGATTTTTGATTTTTTTCGCGTATAACTATATAAAAGGACAAAAAAGAACGGAGGAATGGATATGGCACAGTTGGATCGGACGCTGTGGACGCAGGTGGAGCGACAGATTCTCTCTCCCTACGCCGCCTTTTCCGACAGCACCCGCGGCCGCGACCGCGAGGAGAAGGACGAGGATTTCCGCACCGCCTATCAGCGGGATCGGGACCGCGTGCTGCACTGCAAATCCTTCCGCCGACTCAAGCATAAGACCCAGGTGTTTCTGGCGCCGGAGGGGGATCACTACCGCACCCGCCTGACCCACACGCTGGAGGTGGCGCAGATCGCCCGCACCATCGCCCGCGCCCTGCGGCTCAATGAGGATCTGACCGAGGCCATCGCCCTGGCTCACGATCTGGGACACACCCCCTTCGGACACGCCGGCGAGCGGTGTCTGGATAAGTGTGTGGAGGGCGGATTCCGCCACTATGAGCAGAGCACCCGCGTGGTGGAGCATCTGGAGAAGAACGGTCGGGGGCTTAACCTGACCTGGGAGGTGCGGGACGGCATCTACCACCACACCAAAGGTGAGGAGGCCGCCACGCTGGAGGGGCGCATCGTCCGCTGGGCGGATAAGATCGCCTACGTTAACCACGATATGGACGACGCCATCCGCGCCGGTGTACTGAAGGAGGAGGACATCCCGCTGGAATTGCACCTGCATCTGGGTGACAGCACCTCCAACCGCATTGACACGCTGGTACGGGCGATGATCTCGGCCAGCGGCGAGGGTACGGTGGCGATGGATCCTGCCATCGAGCCCTATTTCTGGGATCTGCACACCTTTATGTACGATTACCTGTATCTGGACTCCGAAGCCAAGGTGGAGGAGAGCAAGGTGGACGGCATTGTGTCCGCCCTGTTCGAGTATTTTATGAAGAATCCGGACAAACTGCCGGAGGAATACGCCCTCATCCGCGGACGGGACGGCACCGACCGTGCCGTATGCGATTACGTGGCGGGTATGACCGACAATTTTGCTCTGGAAACCTACCACGAATTGTTTGTCCCCCGCAGCTGGGCAATGAAGGGTAACTACTGATTCACGTTTAGTCACTATTCTCCACGGCTGTTTTTGTGCCAAAAGCGCTTAAAACGCTCGGCAATACATACAGTATTGCCTGCGCTTTTTCGCACTTCTGACTTCAAAAACATCTCGCGGATAACAGCAACACACGTTCATCAGCAGTTACAATACTTGTAAATAATATACGGAAAACACAACGAAAGGAGGCGGTAATATGGCACTGCCGGATAGTTTCATACAGGAATTGCTGTCAAAGAACGATATTGAATCGGTGGCGTCCGAGTACGTGGCGTTTAAGCGCCGCGGGCGCAACCTGGTGGGTCTGTGCCCCTTCCACGGAGAAAAGACCGCCTCCTTTAACCTGTATCCCGAGACCAACTCCTTCTATTGCTTCGGCTGTGGAGCGGGCGGTGACGTGATCACCTTCGTTAAGCGGATACAGAATCTGGATTATATGGACGCGGTGCGGCACCTGGCGGATCGCTGCGGCATGAAGATGCCGGAGCAGAGCCGCGAGAACGATCAGGTATCCCGCCTGCGTATGCGGATACTGGAGGCCAACCGTGAGGCCGCCCGCATCTTCCACGCCGCCCTGTACCGCCCGGAGGGGCAGGTGGCGCTGGAGTATTACCACCGCCGCGGCTATACCGACGCCACCATTAAGCACTTCGGCTTGGGCTTTGCCCCCCAGAGCTGGGACTATCTGCTGACCCGCTTGCGGGAAAAGGGCTTTAAGGATGAGGAGCTGATCGCGGCATTCCTGGCCGCCCGCGGTCGCAACGGCGGCATCTACGACGTGTACCGCAATCGCGTTATCATCCCCATCATCGACATCCGCGGCAACGTGGTGGGCTTCGGCGGCCGCGTGCTGGACGACTCCAAGCCCAAGTATATCAACACCGAGGGCACCCTGGCGTTCTCCAAGAGCCGTAATCTGTTTGCCCTGAATTTTGCCAAGAATACCGGTCGAGAGCTGAATCTCTGCGAGGGATATATGGACGTCATTGCCATGCATCAGGCCGGATTTACCAATACGGTGGCGGCGCTGGGTACCTCCTTCCCCGAGGAGCAGATGCAGCTCATCGCCCGCTATGCCGACCGCATCAACCTGATCTTCGACGCCGACGGCGCGGGGCAAAAGGCCACCCGACGCGCTATCGAGAATCTGCGGCGCACCGGTCTGGACGTGCGGGTGGTCACCATCCCCGACGGCAAGGACCCCGACGAGTTTATTAAGAATAACGGCGCCGCCGCCTTTAAGCTGCTGTTGGAGCGGGCCAACAACGCGGTGGAGCACCGCCTGCTGGAGATCGGGCGCAACCACAACCTGAACACCGCCGAGGGCAAGCTGGCCTATTATCAGGAGGCGGCGAAGGTGCTGGCACAGCTGGACAGCCGCGTGGAGCGGGATCTGTATGCGGGACGTCTGTCCGACCTGCTGAAGGTATCCAAGGACGCCATCCTGCAGGAGGTGGCGGAGGCCCGCACCAAAAAGGAGAAAAAGGAGACCCGCTATCAGCTGCCCACCCTGCTGCGGCAGGAGAAAAAGGAGCTGCAAAAGGTTAATCCCCAGGCGGTGGACAACCCCCGCGCATCGGCTGCGGAGGAGAATCTGCTGGGCACGCTGATACTGCACCCCGACTACATCCCCGCCATCGCCGCCACCCTGGCGCCGGAGCAGATGGTCACCGACTTCAACCGTCGGCTGTACACCCACCTGCTGGAGCGGCACCGTCAGGGGCTGCTGGTGGAGCTGGCCTTCCTGGCCGCCGACTATGACGAGGCGGGTATGGCCTACGTCACCCGTATGGTGCGGGACGTCAGCGAGCAGGCGGTGACCCCCACCGAGGCAGCCCGCTTTGCCGCCATCATCCGCGAGGAGCATTCTCTGCGTATGGCACAGGATCCCTCCACCGCGTCGGACGACGACCTGCGCAAGATGATGGAGACCCTGCGGAATCGGAAAAAGTAATGCAACAATCCAAAAGAAAGGATGATTCAATATGAGTAAGAAAGAGAATCAGGAGCTGAAAGAGCTGGAGCAGAAGGAGCTGGAGGCCGCCGCCGACGCTCTGCTGGCGGAGGGTGATGCCCCTGTCAAAAAGGATAAGACGACCATGGTCGCCGAGCTGGTGGAGCTGGGTCGCAGTAAGGGCAAGCTGACCGCTCAGGAGATCATGGATGCTATGGAGCATTTCGACTTCGATCCCGAGCAGATGGACAAGCTGTACGAGCAGTTAGAGGCCAACAGCATCGAGGTGGTGGACGATTTCGTCACCGAGGAGCTGGAGAATCTGGAGCTGAATCTGGAGAACCAGGAGCCGGAGGAGACCGAGGAGCCCGCCCCCACCGAGCAGGTGGCCATCGACGACCCCGTTAAGGTGTACCTCAAGGAGATCGGTCGCGTGCCGCTGCTGACCCCCGAGGAGGAGACCGCGCTGGCCATCCGCATCATCGAGGGCGACGACGCAGCCAAAAAACGCCTGTCCGAGGCCAACCTGCGTCTGGTGGTATCCATCGCCAAGCGCTACGTGGGTCGCGGTATGCAGTTCCTGGATCTGATCCAGGAGGGCAACCTGGGTCTGATCAAGGCGGTGGAGAAGTTCGACTATACCAAGGGCTTTAAGTTCTCCACCTACGCCACCTGGTGGATCCGTCAGGCCATCACCCGCGCCATCGCGGACCAGGCCCGTACCATCCGCATCCCCGTGCATATGGTGGAGACCATCAATAAGGTGAAGAAGGTGTCCAGCCAGCTGCTGCACAAGAACGGTCACGAGCCCACCGCCGAGGAGATCGCCGTGGAGCTGGCCATGCCGGTGGACAAGGTTCGCGAGATCATGCGTGTGGCTCAGGAGCCGGTCTCTCTGGAGACTCCCATCGGTGAGGAGGAGGACAGCCATCTGGGCGACTTCATCCCCGATGACGACGCTCCCGCCCCTGCCGACGCCGCCTCCCACACCCTGCTGAAGGAGCAGCTGGAGGAGGTTCTCCAGTCCCTGACCGAGCGCGAGGCCAAGGTGTTGCGCCTGCGGTTTGGTCTGGACGACGGTCGCCCCCGCACCCTGGAGGAGGTGGGCAAGGAGTTTGACGTGACCCGTGAGCGCATCCGCCAGATCGAGGCCAAGGCGCTGCGTAAGCTCCGTCACCCCAGCCGCAGCAAGAAGCTGAAGGATTTCTTGGATTGATAGATAAACAAAAATGCCGAGGCATATTGCCTCGGCATTTTCTATTTGTTTTATTTTTGTAGTTATAAGGCTCGCTACGCTTGCCGTTATGAGCTTGGCAAAGCCAAGCGTTAGGATAGGATTGCCCGTAGTCAATAACTTTGCCGTAAGGCAAATCATAACACAGCAGAGCTGTTCATCACTCACAACTTGCCCGAAGGGCAATCATAGTTTAGCGTGATACTCCAAACGGAGTATCACGCTATTGCCTCGGCATTTTTTATTTCTCTTTCGCAGATAAGATCAGAATCGGCAGGTGAGGGGGATTGCCTACCCGCCAGGGGATGGAGCTGTTGCCCAGTCCGCGGCTGACCACCATACGGGTGTTACCCTCGGTGTAGACGCCGGCGGTGTATTTAGGGAAGAAACCCTGACCGGGGGCAAAGAGGGACGCCTGACCCACCCGGGCGTGCCCGCCGTGGGCGTGCCCGCACACCACGATGTTCCAGCCCGCTTGCTTATAATAGGGCATCAGCTCGGGGTGGTGAGCCAGCGCGATGGTGGGCTGTTCACCCACCGTGAGGGGTGCGGGCTTTTTCTTGCCCATTCCGTAGAGCTTCAAAACAGCGCCGTCCTTTTCCCAGTCGGCGTAGCTGTCGTACAGATACTGCACCCCCGCCTCGGTGAGGATGCGGCGGTATGCGGGCTCGCGGTTGTCCCGCAGCTCGTGGTTGCCCGCCACCGCAAAGCAGGGGGCGATGGCGGTAAGCGCCTGCGCCAGCTGCCGCAGACCGTCGGCGTCAAAGTCGGTATAGCTGTTGGTCAGGTCGCCGGAGATAAAGACGGCGTCCGGCTTTTGCAGTGCCAGCGCCCGCACCAGCCGCCGGATGGATACCAGCTTTTGGGGCAGGTGGACGTCCGCCACCACCGCCACCCGCGCCAGATGAAAGGCGGGGGGCAGACCCTGGATGGCGAGGGGGATGGGCTCCACCTGAATGGCGCGGTCGACAGGGTCCAGCGCCAGCAGATGATGCAGATTACGTTTGATAAATCCGATGCGCTCCTCCACGGGACAGCGCCTCCTTTCGGTTGGATATCCCCATTGTATCATACCCCAAATGAAATGGCAAGTTTCTGTAATTTGCGGTTGTGTTCTCGGAGAGAATGTGCTATACTGTAATGGAAAGTGGGCAAGGATGGCCCGCAATAGATATAGGAGGGATTTCTTATGACGGATATTATGGCGAAATACGACCTGTGGTGCGCCCGCGCCACCGAGGATGCCGACGTGACCGCCGAGCTGCAGTCCGTGGCCGGCAACGAGGTCGAGATCCGTGACCGCTTCTACCGTGAGCTGGCCTTCGGCACCGGCGGTCTGCGCGGTGTGATCGGCGCCGGCTCCAACCGTATGAACATCTATACCGTCCGCAAGGCCACCCAGGGTCTGGCGGATTACCTCAACGCCCGTTACGATGCCGCCACCGTGGCGGTGTCCTTCGACTCCCGCATTAAGTCGGACGTGTTTGCCCGCGAGGCCGCCTGCGTGCTGGCCGCCAACGGCATCAGCGTCCATCTGTTCCCCCAGCTGGAGCCCACTCCCGTGCTCAGCTACGCGGTGCGCTACTACGGCTGCCAGGCCGGTATTATGGTCACCGCCAGCCACAACCCCGCCAAGTACAACGGCTATAAGGTGTACGGACCCGACGGCTGCCAGATGACCGATTCCGATGCCGGTGACGTGCTGGGCTATATCAATAAGTTGGATCTGTTCGAGGACGTTAAGGCGATGCCCTATGAGGACGCCGTGGCGGCGGGTAAGATTCAGCTGATCCCCGATTCCGTGCTGGACAGCTATACCGAAAAGGTGCTGGAGCAGCAGGTGAACCCCGGCATCATTGCCGAGAGCGGTCTGCGCCTGGTGTACACTCCCCTCAACGGCACCGGCAACCTGCCTGTGCGCGAGATGCTGCGTCGCGTGGGCATTCAGGATCTGACCATCGTTAAGGAGCAGGAGCTGCCGGACGGCAATTTCCCCACCGCTCCCTTCCCGAACCCCGAGATCCGTCAGGCCTTTGAGTGCGCGCTGGCCACCGCCAAGGCGCTGCCTCAGCCCGCCGACCTGCTGTTGGCCACCGACCCCGACTGCGACCGTGTGGGTATCGCGGTGTGGGACGGCGCCGACTATACGCTGATGAGCGGCAACGAGGTGGGCTGCCTGCTGCTGGACTACGTGGTGTCCTGCCGTAAGGCAAACGGCACCCTACCCGAGAATCCTGTGGTCATTAAGACCATCGTTACCACCAATATGGCCAAGTCTATTGCCGAGAAATACGGCTGTGAACTGCGCGACCTGCTGACCGGCTTTAAGTACATCGGCGAGCAGATCGGTCTGCTGGAGAAGGACGGCGAGGAGAGCCGCTACGTCATCGGCTTTGAGGAGAGCTACGGCTATCTGGCGGGCAGCTACGTCCGCGATAAGGATGCCGTGGTGGCCTCTATGCTGATCGTGGAGATGGCCTCCTACTACCGCAAGCAGGGCATCAGCCTGCTGCAGCGGATGGAGCAGCTGTATCAGGAGCACGGCTTCTACCGCAACGCCCTGGTGAACGTAGCCTTTGAGGGCGAGCAGGGCATGCTGGATATGCAAAAGCTGATGGCCGGTCTGCGGGAGAATCCCCCCAAGACGATTGCGGGCATCCCCGTTGTCGCCTGCGCCGACTACGGTCAGCGGGTGGCCACCGACTACGCCACCGGCGACCGCACTCCGCTGACTCTGCCTAAGTCGGACGTGCTGGCCTACACCCTGGAGGGTGGTCTGGGCTTTATCGTCCGTCCCTCCGGCACCGAGCCCAAGGTAAAGGCGTACATCACCGCCATCGGTGAAACCCCCGCCGCCGCCGCCCAGGTGGAAAAGATCCTGTGCGACGCGGCAGAAAAGATTCTGTCTGTGTAATTGTTAAATATTTTTTCAACATAAAAAAGCGGCTGACCCCCGGTCAGCCGCTTTTTCTTTACAGATATAGGTACAATAAGAGGGTGTCAAAAATTCATTCGACACCCCAACACATCCAGTATACCACACTTTGCCGTCAAGGTGTTAGTAAAAGTTTTGGCGTTTTTCTTGGTTATTTTGCCTATAGACAGCAGGGGGTTGCATCCGCTATACTGAAGCCAGAGGAAAGACCAAATAACAAATAACCGTTGAAGAAGAACGGGCAAGAAAGGACTGATTCCAATGGCATTTGGTGATACCCCGCCCAACTACGAAAACCGAATTAATGCAGAAAGGAATGAGTCCGAAGATCTAGTTACGAAGTAACCTCAACCAAAATATACTGAAAGGACTGAGTCCAAAGACCTAGTCGAATTTTTAGTAATAGACCTTCTATAATTCACGAAAAGGAAACGGTATAATCCCATGCACAAGTAAGTGAAGTGCTTATCATATATGTATGAATAAACCGTAACGACCTAAAGGTGAATTCCAATGTACATATAAATTTTTGTTCGCCGTAAACCATTGATTTTTTAGGTGAATTCCAATGTACACATAATCGTTTCATCGGCAAAAACCGATGACAGAATGAAATGACTCATCGCCGACCGACAGATTTCTGTCGGTCGGTTTTTTGTATTGTCAGTGGGACAGTTGTATGGTATACTGTGGGTGTAAGTTTTTGTTATCCGACCTGTGGAGGTATTATGAGAGTATCCAATCGTTTGATCGCCCTATTGTGTGCGGTACTGCTGACGGTAGGGCTGATTCCCGCCGCCGCCCTGACCGTCACCGCCGATTTGGGGGGCGATTTCCCCTGGACCGACGAGGCAGAGCCCCTGCTCATTGAGCAGATTTTGCAGAGGGACGGTCTCATCGACGGCATCTGGTTCCCCTGGTTTGACGGCGGTAACGTGGGTCACTCCCTCACCGGCAACGAAACCATGGTGAAATACCAGGGCAGCTCCTGGTCCGGTGTGGCTATGGATCAGGTGGGCGCCCATAAGATCTATCGGGAGATATACAACCTAAAGGCAATGGGCTATAACCTGCTGGGCTACGGCGCCTCCATCTACGACGAAGGCGTTATCTTCGGTGATAACGGCGACGTCATCGGCATCAAGCAGGAGTTTCTGGACAATTCCCGCCGCCTGCTGGATATGTGCCGCGAGATCGGGATGCCGGTGCTGTGGACGGTGTGTTTCCACTCCTCCTCCGCTCCCGATTATTACGGTATGGACGCCTATAACCTCTTTGCCCAGAAATACTGCAACCCCACCGTCACCGAGCATTACGTAGAGCGGTTTGTCCGCCCCATGTGTCGGATGCTGGCGGAATACCCCGACGTGGTGGCGCTGATCGCCATCGCCGACGAGCCGGAAAATGAGATCAACGACTCGGAAAAGGGCAACCACTTCACCTCCCGCGAGATGTTCGGCGTCACGCTGGAGGATATGGTGCACTTCATGAGCCGCATCAACGACGTGGTGCGGGAGGAATTGCCGAACGTGGCGCGGACGGTGGCCTCCAACGACGAGGATAAGACCATCTACGGCGGCTTTGACCTGGACCTGATGGGTCACAACATTTACGATAATAATGCCAACGCTCCCCAGGTGGAGCATTTTAAGACCGATACGCCCATCATCCTCACCGAGTACAACGTGGGGCACGACCTGGACCGCGACCCCGACCTGTTCTCCCGCCGACTTAAGGAGTGGCGGGACAATATGATGACGCTGGGGTATAAGGGCGGCGTGCAGTGGGCGTGGATGTCCCACGGCACCCACTACAGCACAGCCTATTACCTGCTGGATTCGGTCAGCTGGGGGAGCGCGCCCAACACCGACTTTGTCCCCGCCGTGGGAGAACTGCGCCGCTATATGGACGACTACCGCGCCGAGCATCGGGGTGAAAAGGTGGTGCTGGATAAGCCGGTGCTGTATTGCAACGAGGGCGGCGGCTACGTGGAGTGGATCCCCTCCCGCCAGGCCACCAAGATGGACATTCTCCGCTCCACCGACGGCGGCGAGAGCTGGACCTACGTGCTGAAAGACGTCAACCAGTCCGCCTACGTCAGCAAGAATAAGGGCTGCTATCTGGACGATGCGGTCCCCAATTCCATGTATAAGATCGTGGTGCGGGACGGCAAGGGACACACCGCCGAGAGCGAGCCCAACAACGTGGCGGGGGTGGAACTGAAGTATCAGAAAAACTCCACCTACGTGAGTGTGTCGGGAGGCACCGGCCTCGGTCGTCATTGGAATAGCAGCAGCAGCTATCGGCTGTCCAGCTTCGGCGTGCTGCTCAACCGCCCTCTGACCTCCGCCGCTAATCTGATTAAGAACGGCAGCTTTGAGACCGCAGGCGGACAGTGGACCACCGGCAACTTTTCCGCTCCGGCGCAGGTGGTGACCGACCCCACCGCCCCCGACGGCAACAAGAGCCTGTACCTTGACGGCACCGGTGGCAATTCCCACACCTGGTACACCTTTACGGTGGACGGGCTGGAGCCCTATAAGCGGGATGAATACGGGCAGGTGATGCTGGACGACTACGGTCAGCCCATGGAGAATATGTACATCTTCTCCGCGTGGATAAAGGGTGACTATCTGTCGGACAGCAACAAAGGTCACGCCAGCATCGGCACGGTGGCCCCCGATACCGGAAAGTTTATGTATTGCTCCGGCGTGCAGGCCTCGCGGGACGATTATCAGATCTATCCCACCGCCTGGGACGGGGAGTGGCACCTGCGCAGCGTGTCCTTCTTTACCAAGGGGCGCAGTCAGGTCACCATCGCTTTCTACGGCGAGCAGTCCTCGCTGTACGTGGACGATATGGCGCTGTTTAAGAACGGCAGCGGCTATAAATACGCGGGCGACACGCTCAAGAGCAACGTTAAGACCACCTTTGAGGTGGATCGGACGGTGTGCGCCCCCGAGGATACCCTCATCGAGGATTACGGCGTGGACGGCAGCCGCTATTGGCAGAGCGGTCACGGCTGGCGCAACGGCTTTATGAGCGTCAACCAAAGTCGGGTCGCCTATGGCTATTCGCTGAAATACACCGCGTCGGACGACCCCTACGGACTGTATTATATTAAGTGGATTCCGGTGGAGAAAAACACCACCTATATTTTCACCTTTGATATGAAGATCTTAAAGGACGGTGCAGGACAGTTCCAGCTGATCGACGACTGTGTCGTCGGTCCGCGGAACGTGCTGGCCTATGAGTGTGACCGCCGCGCATACGGCACCGGCTGGAAGCGGTACGCGGTGGAGGTCAACACCCGCGGCTTCTCTCGCCTGGGTGTGGCGGTGTGCGACCTGGGCGGCTCTGCCCTGTACGATAACATCCGCTTGTTTAAAAAGGCGGACGGCATCGGTAACCGTGACGCCTATATCAGCAGTGTGAAAAAGACCGACACGGTGACCTACGGCAAGACCGCGTCGGTGACGGTGGGTGCCACCGGCGACGGATTGAAGTATCAGTGGTACTTTAAGGACAAGGGTGCATCCAAGTTCTCTCTGACCACCAGCTATAAGACCAAGACCTACTCGGTGTCGATGACCCCCGCCCGCGACGGACGGCAGGTGTACTGCGTGGTCACCGATCAATACGGCACCAGCCGCAGGACCGCCACCACCACCCTGACGTTAAAGAAGACCGCCCTCAAGATCACCACCCAGCCGAAGACCGGCTATGCCCAGCTGAATAAGACCGCTAAAGCAACGGTCAAGGCAACGGGCGACGGGCTCAAGTACACGTGGTATATCAAGAATGCGGGCGCCACCAAGTACAGCAAGTCCTCGGTGACCTCCGCCACCTACTCGGTCAAGATGACCGAAAAGGTGCACGGTCGCCGCGTCTACTGCGTGGTGACCGACGTGTGGGGCAACAAGGTGCAGTCCAACACGGTGCTGCTGCGCCGTGCGGCATCCATCGTGACCCAGCCCAAGAGCGTGACCGTGGCGAAGAACAAGACCGCCAAGGTGACGGTGAAGGCGGCGGGTGACGGCCTGAAGTATACTTGGTACATTAAGAACGCAGGACAGAAAAAGTATTCCAAGTCCTCGGTAACCAAGTCCACCTATTCTTGCAAAATGACCTCGAAGGTCAACGGACGCTACGTCTACTGCGTGGTGACCGACAAGTACGGCAAGACGGTGAAAACCTCTACCGTCCGCGTCAAGATGAAATAACAAACCAAAACCGCTACCCGTGAGGGTAGCGGTTTTTTGTGTTGTCGGCAATCATAGTTTATGGTGTTTTCTTCCGTAAATATCTCCTTGCAATTTTTTGTAAGGTATGCTATGTTGAGATGAGATTCCCATAGCTTGACGCTATGATTGACAAATGCTTTTACGAGGTGTTGGTATGCTTACTTTCTATCTGAGTATGTTGGATACGGAGGAGGATCGCTCCAAGTTTACCCAGCTGTATCACCGTTATGCCAAACTAATGAAATACGTAGCGATGCAAAAACTGCAGGACGAGCAACTGGCGGAGGACGCGGTTCACAACGCATTCCTCAACATTATCCGCAGTTTTTGCACCATTGAGGACGTAGAATGTCACAAAACGAAGCGTTTGCTCGTTATAGTTACTGAGAACGCTGCTGTGGATATTCTGCGGAAGCTCCGACGGCATCCCCGGGAAAGCTTCGAGGAGCTGGAGCCGATGCTGTCGGTAGAGCCGGATCTGTTGGATGGGCTGGCGGTGGAGGAATTGACCAAACGAATCGCCGACCTGCCGCCCATCTATCGGGACGTGCTGGAATTAAAGGCGTACCACGGACTGAGCGACAAGCAGATCGCTGCGGCGCTGGACGTGGGACACGCCACGGTGCGCAAACGGCTGCAGCGTGCTCGAACTATGTTGGCGCAGGAGATGTCCTGCCCGTAAAGGAGAGGACGCATGAACACTCAACGGCGGTTGCACGATGCCTTTGATTGCTATACGAAGCAACAGGATCAGCAGCTCCCTACCGAGCAGGAGCTGGCTTCGGTCACCCTGTCCGAGGGATTGAACAAACGAATAGAGAGCCTGATACGCCGCCAATCCCGCGGCTATTACGTGCTGTTCGGATCCGTCGGCCGTCGCTTTGCTTCCGTTGCGGCGGTGTTTATTATTTTGGCGGCAGCCGCCACTGCAGGCATTGAGACGGTGCGCGACGGCGTCAGCGGTTTTTTGACGAAGGTGTTTGACACGGATAAGTTCGTGTGGACAGACCCCGATGTGCCGATAGATACGGTACTGACCAAGCGGATACCTACCAATATACCCCGTGGATATACCATGATCCGCCACGAGGACTACGGTGAAGTGTATATGTGGCGGTATTGGTCGGCGGTGGATGACAGCACCATCGTGTATACCCAGAGCGCCGGTGATATGTCGGTGCCCGTGGACACCGAGGGCGCTGTTTGCACTGAGGTGGCGGTGGGTGAGCGCACCGGCTTGACCTATATGACCGATGAAAAAACCACCTTGATCGTGAAAGATGAAGAAAGCACATACGTATTTACAACCGACGGAGAACCGGAAGAGGTGCTTCGGATGGCACACTCTCTGGATGAAAGAGGTGAGCAGCCATGATGAAACGAGTATTTCTGACCGTTTTCTGTATCCTGCTTACGGTGATGGCGCTGCCGCTGACGGTAGGGGTGAGCGCCGAATCTGACGGTATGTATACCTATCTCGTGTTGACGCGGGACCAGACGGTGGTCATTCAGAGCTACGATGGTCCGGGCGGTCACGTGACGGTACCCGACACGCTGGGGGGCTACCCCGTCAGCGAGATCGGGATGGACGCTTTTGAGGATCGGGACGACCTGCTTTCCTTGACTTTACCGGACGGGTTGACGGAATTCTCTCCCTATGCCTGCTCCGGTTGTGACCGGCTTCAGGCCTTTCGCGTATCCAAGGATAGTGCTAATTTTTCCGTTCGTGACGGTATTTTGTACAATAAAGAGGGCACGGTGCTGATTCAGTGCCCCAACACAAAAAAAGAGACGATCGCCGTGCCCAAGGGGGTTACGACGATCGGAGAAGCCGCGTTCAGCGCATGCAAGGGTATTACCGCCGTCACCCTTCCCAAAACGGTAAAAAGTATTGAGGGTATGGCTTTTTCACAGTGCACGTCGTTGGCTTCTATTGATTTTCCCGACGGATTGGAGATCATCGGTTATCTGGCGTTTTCCAATTGCCGTCAGCTGCGGTCGGTCACCGTTCCCGACAGCGTGCGGATGATGGCCGTGCAGGCGTTTACCCATTGCACCTCGCTAAAGACGGTGCATCTGGGTACCGGCGTTACCGTATTGGATGAGGCGGTGTTCAGCAATTGCACCGCACTGACCTCCATCGTTATCCCCGATGGAGTCGAGAAAATTTTTGTAGAAGCTTTTTCGGGTTGTACCGCGCTGAAAGAGATCACCATCGGTAAGGATGTCAAAGAGATATCCGAATACGCTTTCGAGGGTTGCACCTCGCTGAAGACGGTGCGTCTGCCGAAGAATATTAAAGAGATCGGGCATCACGCATTTGATGGTTGTGATCGCATTACTGACGTGTATTACGATCAGCAGTGGAAGTTCTCTCATCTGGGCGCGTACAACGATAGTTTGAAAAACGCCACCTGGCATCTGCGCGAAAACAAGGTTACCACGCGACCCATTACACCGGTCGGACCTACAGGGGATGCGTCGTCAACCACATCTACCGAGGACCCTACAGCTGAGCCCACCGAGCCGCCGACGGGGTCCGTTACAGTCCCCGCTGACAGCACGGCTGCTTCCGCAACGGAGTCCACCGCCGAGCCTACGGCTGAGTCCACCGAACCCGCCGCCACCGCACCGGTTGACGGTGAGCGTACGGGTCCGGATCTGTGGGTGGTGCTGATGATGGTGGCGGCATTGGTTAACGCCGCGGTACTGGCCGTGACGCTGTTGCGTCAAAAACGAGGAGGAAAATAAAATGAAACGATTTGCAATGATCGCATTAAGTCTGGTTATATTGATGGCATCCTTGCCCTTGGCGATGGGTGTGGCTGCAGAGGAAGTGCGGTTTTGTCTTGATGATGAAGACGTATGGTATGTCGAGAAGGATGGCTGTCTGTCCGTAGTAACCATAGAAGGAAAACTCAGCAAGGTCGTGATTCCGGAGAAAATCAGCGGCCGTCCGGTTGTTGCTATTAAGGACGGTGCATGTAAGAACAACAGCACGATTAAAGAATTGGTACTTCCGGACACCATAAAGGTGATCGGCGAAGAGGCTTTTGATAGTTGTGTCAACCTGAACAAGGTGGATTTGGGAGAAGGAATTGAAGAAATCGGCAAATCCGCTTTTAGCGGATGCGCAGCTATAAAAACAATTGCTTTTCCCGCATCGCTGAAGAGTGTTGACGCCAAGGCGTTCTGTTTTTGCGACGCTCTTGAGACGGTGACTACCTCCAAGAAGAATGGTGTATATACAGCCGTTGATGGTGTCGTGTACAGCAAGGACAAGAAAACGCTGACATTGTATCCCGCAGGCAAAAAGGATAAGAAGTTTGCCGTGCCCGCTACCGTGACCTGCATCGGGAGTTGCGCCTTCTATGGTGCCGGCTATCTGACAGAGGTCACGCTTCCGAAGTCACTGACCGTCATTAAGGACAGTGCATTTTCTCGTTGCGGCAAACTGAAATCCATTGCTTTCCCGAAAGGGATAACAGAAATCGGAGAGAACGCACTCAAGTATTGTGATGGATTAACCACCGTTACTTTCCCCGGCAGCGTTTCTGTTGTCAAAAAAAGTACGTTTTCAGATTGTAAAAATCTGGTAGAAGTTCATATTGAGGAAGGCGTCACACAGATAGAACCCTTTGTTTTTGATGCCACCTTATCTCTGAAAACGATCATATTACCTGCCAGTTTAAAAAAGATTGATTTCTACGCGTTTTACGGAGCCGTGAAACTAAAAACAATATATTACGCCGGCAGTAAGGCACAGATGGAGAAGATTCAATTCACCGCTGAGGGGAATGAACATTTGGAGAAGGCGGAGTGGGTGTTTAATTATCAACCCACCAAACCCACCACGAAACCTACTACCGCAAAACCTACAACGAAATCCACCACCGAATCCACCACCGAGCCAACGACAGAGGCTACGGTGTCCACCACCGAGTCCACTACGGCCTCCACCACCGAATCCACCACCGTCCCTACGGCAGTGACGGCGGAGCCGGTACCCAAAAAGCCGGATGTGTGGCCCATCGTGGGCGGTGTCGCGGCGGTATTGCTCATTGCTGCCGGTGTGGCCGCTTTCTTACTGGGTCGTAAAAAATGATAGGATTTGCAGAAGGTAACGCAAGGAGGAATTTCTATATGAAGCGAATGATAACGACCGTTTTGTGCTTGGTTCTGCTGTTGGCGGCTTTACCTCTGACAGTGAGCGCGGAGGGTGAATGCGATATTAACGGGCACGACTTTGCAGCGGCCACCTGCACCGAGGCCAAAACCTGCTCGGTTTGCGGTGCGACAGAGGGCGACCCCTTGGGTCACAATTGGCAAGAAGCGACGTGCACTAAGCCGAAAACGTGTAAACGGTGCAAGCTCACGGAGGGCAAAAGCAATGGCCACGAAATGTTGCCTGCGACTTGCATCTATCCCAAACGGTGCAAAAATTGTGCTAAAACCGTGGGAGAGCATTTAAAGCACACAGCAGGAAAAACGTCATGCGGAGAAAAACCAAAGTGCATTTATTGCGGAAAGAATATGGGAGCCGCTGAAGAGCATAACTACAGAGAAGACTGGGATGACACTTGCACCAAATGCGGTCACGTCCGCGACGTGGATTATGATTACATAATCGAAGTGGGAGAAAAATTGGTCATAAAGCAAGGCGGCATATTTCCGCTTTCTTATCAATCTTCCGATAGTTCTATTCTGGAAAGAACAGCGCAAAGAGATTGCTCAAGTCCTGCAGAAAACGATAGCGGTTATAAGTACTGTACTGAGGGAACGTTTGTAGGCCGTAAAGCCGGAGCGGTACAGATATGTGGCGCATTTGGATCCAAAGTGTCAAATAGTTGGTTTGTAAAAGTGGTAAAAAGTGACAAGAAGCCTACCAAATCCACTGCCAAGCCCACCAAGCCTACCACGAAACCTACTACAAAGCCCACCGAAAACCCCACCACCGAGTCCACCACCGAGCCGACGACAAAGGCTACGGTGTCCACCACCGAGTCCACCACTGCTCCCACCCAGGAGACCACCACACCCACCACCGTCCCTACGGCAGTGACGGCGGAGCCGGTGCCCAAAAAGACAAACGTGTGGCCGATCGTGGGCGGTATTGCCGCGGTGGTAGCTGTGGCGTCCGTGGCCGCGGTATTCTTCATTAAGCGCAAGAAATAAGGAGGATTTTGAAGTGAAACGAATAGTCGTTACAATACTGTGTCTAACACTGTTATTGACGTGCTTTCCCGTATTCATATCGGTCGGTGCGGAATCGGATGAAAGGTATACCTATTCTATTCGGGGAGGAAAAGCCACCATCATTCTGGCTATGGGCTTTACCGGTGACGTTGTTATTCCTGACACGTTAGAGGATTGTCCCGTTACAGTCATTGGAGAGAGTGCTTTTGCAGGCTGTGCTAAGATAACCTCCATAATCATTCCTAACAGCGTTACTCGCATTGAAAGGGAAGCGTTTGCCATGTGCAAGGCGTTGACCACAGTAACCATTCCGAACAGCGTAACGGCAATAGGTCAGAGTGCATTTGAGCATTGTTCCTCTTTGACTTCGGTGACTATACCCGGAAGTGTAAAATTTATCAGCAGCAATGCGTTTGGCCACTGCAGCCGTTTAACTTCGGTCAGCATGGCCGATGGTGTTAAGGGTATTTATGAAAAGGCGTTTATCGCTTGCTCTGGCTTAAGCACTATAAAAATCCCCAAAAGTGTAACGATCATCGGTGAAAGGGCGTTCGCTTTTTGCACGGGTTTAACCTCTCTGACCATTCCTCCAAGTGTCACCACCATTGAAAAGTATGCGTTTAACAAGTGTACTGCTCTCACTTCAATAACGATTCCTGATAGTGTTACCAGCGTTGAAGAGGGGACGTTTTCTGAATGTGCCGGTTTGACAAAAGCAGTTATTGGAAAGGGCGCAAGATTTATCGGTAGTCATGCTTTCAAGGATTGCACGAAACTGAAAGAGGTTACTTTTACCGAAAAAGTCAGTATGATGGGTGATGAGCCGTTTATAGGTTGCAAAAACTTGAAGGATGTTTGGTATTCTGGGTCAAAAGGAGATAGAGAATCCATACTTTTTGATGGTGGCATAGCAGAACTGCAGAGAGCTACATGGCATTATGCCAAGGTGGACCCGACAACCAAGCCCACCACCAAGCCCACCACCAAACCTACCACGAAACCTACTACAAAACCCACCGAAAACACCACCACCGAATCCACCACCGAGCCGACGACGGAGGCTACGGTGTCTACCACCGAGTCCACCACTGCTCCCACCCAGGAGACCACCGCACCCGCCACCGCCCCCACGGCGGTGACGGCGGAGCCGGTGCCCAAAAAGACAAACGTGTGGCCGATCGTGGGCGGTGTCGCGGCGGTAATTGCTGTGGCGTCCGTGGTCGCGGTGATATTCATTAAGCGCAAGAAATAAGGAGGATTTTGAAGTGAAACGAATCGCAACGGTATTCATGTGTCTGGTACTGCTCCTGTCGGTATTGCCGCTGGGCGCGCTGTCCGTCAGCGCCGCGTCCTCCGGCACCACCGGCGACTGTAAATGGTCGCTGTCCGGCACCACGCTGACCATCTCCGGCAAAGGAAAGATGGGGGACTATAACGTGGCAGAGGAACAGTATGCCCCCTGGGGAAATGCCATTACCAGTGTGACCATTAAAGATGGTGTCACATCAGTGGGTATGGGCGCTTTTTACCTCTGCTCCACGCTGACAAAGGTTAGCCTGCCGGATAGCCTGCGGGAGATTCGGGAGCTTGCTTTCTGCGGCTGTATCAAGCTGAAAAAGCTGACCATTCCCGATAGCGTTACCACCATCGGCGGCGGTGCTTTTTCCGTGTGCCGAGCGATGGAATACATAACCATTCCCGACAGTGTAACCACCATCGGCGATATGGCGTTCTATTCCTCCGCTTTGACCGAGATCACCATCCCCAACAGCGTCACCTATCTGGGTGTGCTGGCGTTGGCTGAGTGTTATTCGTTTAATCACGCCATCATCGGTAGCGGTGTCACCCGACTGTCGGAGGGATTGTTCGATAATAATGACAGCTTCCGCAGGGTTACCTTTACCGATAAGGTGACCGTCATCGCCGAGGATGCGTTCAGCGGTTGCCCCGGCTTGGATGACGTGTATTATACCGGCAACGCCGAGCAGAAGGCGGCCATCACCATCGAGACAGGCAACTACGCCATTACCGATGAGGCACAGTGGCACACCGAGATCGAGCCTATGATCCTCACCCAGCCGAAGACCGCCTATGCGCCCAAGGGAAGTATGGCGTCGGTCACGGTGGGTGCCATCGGCTATGGACTGAAATACGTGTGGTGGATCAAGAACGTTGGCGACAGCAAGTATGAAAAGACCGATGTAACCGGCGACACCTATTCCGTTAAGATGGATAACACGGCTAAAAACCGTTATGTGATGTGCTACGTGTATGATGGTAACGGAAATCGCCTGCAGGCAAAAACGGTGCGTCTGAGGGAATCCATCAGCGTTACGGCTCACCCGAAAAACGGATATGCTCCTATGGGCAAAACGGTGTCCGTTAAGGTCGGTATTAGCGGCGACGGTGTACGGTACGAGTGGTGGTATCAGGATGCGGGCAGCAGCAAATACGTTAAGTCCTCGGTAACCTCTGCTACCTATACGGCCACGATGTCTGCTAAGAGTAAAAACCGCCGCGTACTGTGCAAGGCATACGACCAATACGGCAATATGGTGAAAACAGAATCCGCCGCGCTGCGGGAGAGTGTGTCCGTTGTGACCCAGCCTAAGACCGGCTATGCCCAGTTGGGCAAGTCTGCCAGGGTGACGGTCAAGGCGGCGGGCGACGGTCTGAAATACACCTGGTACATTAAGAATGCGGGCGCCACCAGGTACAGTAAGTCCTCGGTGACCTCCGCCACCTACTCGGTGAAAATGACCGAAAATGTCCACGGACGCCGTGTGTATAGCGTGGTGACCGACAAGTACGGCAAGACGGTGCAGACCAACACGGTGCTGCTGCGCCGTGCGGCCAGTATCGTGACCCAGCCCAAGACTGTGACCGTGGCGAAGAACAAGACCGCCAAGGTGACGGTGAAGGCGGCGGGTGATGGGCTGAAGTATACTTGGTACATTAAGAACGCAGGACAGAAAAAGTATTCCAAGTCCTCGGTAACCAAGTCCACCTATTCTTGCAAAATGACCTCGAAGGTCAACGGACGCTACGTCTACTGTGTGGTGACCGACAAGTACGGCAAGACGGTGAAAACCTCTACTGTACGCGTCAAGATGAAATAGCCAACAAAAAAGCCGCTACCCGTGAGGGTAGCGGTTTTTGATTATGTTTAGTTTAGTGATGTTCTGCGCTTCGCGCAGAGTGATGCGTTCCTTGCGGAACGTGATGTGGAAACCTGTGGTTTCCGTGATGATGCATTTGCGGGAGCAAATGCAGTTGTTTGATGCCTATGGCATCAAACGGCGCCCTGGGCCAGCATGGCCTCGGCGACCTTTTCAAAGCCGGCGATGTTGGCACCGGCCACCAGATCACCCTTCATGCCGTACTTCTCGGCGGCCTTATAGGAGTTCCAGTAGATGTTGTACATGATCTGCTTCAGCTTGGCATCCACTTCCTCAGCGGTCCAGCTGTAGCGCATGGAGTTCTGGCTCATCTCCAGACCGGACACGGCTACGCCGCCGGCGTTGACCGCCTTGGAGGGGGCCACGATGACGCCGTTCTTCTTCAGATAGGCAACCGCCTCGTTGGTGGTGGGCATATTGGACACCTCAACGTAGTACTTGATGCCGTTGGCAACGATCTGCTCGGCCTCGGCCAGACCCACCTCGTTCTGGGTGGCGCAGGGCATCAGGATGTCAGCCTTGACGCCCCAGGGCTTCTGACCCTCGTAGTAGGGCACACCGAACTTGTCGGCGTAATCCTTCACCTTGTCGCGGCCGGAGGAACGCATCTCCAGCATAAACTGCAGCTTCTCCTCGGTGACCACGCCCTCTTCGTCATAGACGTAGCCGTCGGGGCCGGAGATGGTGACCACCTTACCGCCCAGCTCTGCCACCTTCATAGCGGTACCCCAGGCCACGTTACCGAAGCCGGAGATGGCGAAGGTCTTGCCCTTGATCTCATCGCCGAAGGATTTCAGCATCTCGTCGGTGTAGTACACGGCACCGAAGCCGGTGGCCTCGGGACGGATCAGGGAGCCGCCGTAGGACAGACCCTTGCCGGTCAGCACGCCCTCATAGCGGTTGACCAGACGCTTGTACTGACCGAACATATAGCCGATCTCGCGGGCGCCCACGCCCAGATCGCCGGCGGGCACGTCGGTGTCGGGGCCGATGTGGCGGTACAGCTCGGTGATGAAGGACTGGCAGAAGCGCATGATCTCGTTATCCGACTTGCCGCGGGGGTCGAAGTCGGAACCACCCTTGCCGCCGCCCATGGGCAGGCTGGTCAGGGAGTTCTTGAAGGTCTGCTCAAAGCCCAGGAACTTGATGATGCTCAGGTTCACAGAGGGATGGAAGCGCAGGCCGCCCTTATAGGGGCCGATGGCGCTGTTAAACTGTACACGATAGCCGCGGTTGACCTGGATCTTGCCGGCGTCGTCGATCCACGGCACGCGGAAGATGACCACGCGCTCAGGCTCCACCAGACGCTCCAGCAGGGAGGCCTCCTCATACTTGGGATTCTGGTTAATGACGGGGCGCAGGCTCTCCAGCACCTCTTCGGCGGTCTGCAGGAATTCGGGCTGATCCTTATAGCGGATTTTCAGCTCGTCCAGCACACGGGTAACGTAAGACATATACATACACTCCTTTTGATTGTGTAATCACTGCTTAAATCTTGTTCGTAATTCTCGGCGGCTGTTTTTCCGCCACCATCGACCAAAATGCTCGGCAATACATACAGTATTACCTGCGCTTTTGGCCTTCCTTGGCAAAAAAACATCTCACCGATCATCACAAACCGCTTTAACCAGCGATTACTGAGTTGGGTTGCAAAACAGTTTCGTTTTGCAGCGTTGGTTTCATTATAGCAGAAAATTATGGATTTGCAAGAATTTATTAGCAGAAATGCAGAATTTTTTGCCTGTTGCGGCTAAAATCCTCTTTTTTCACGAAAAAGTGACAGTTTTGTAGGGGGAAATTGCAAAGAAAACCCCGTTTGCTTTTTGTGGCAGGATGTGGTATGATAGGGAAAACGAAAGGGGAGAAGCCCTGTGAAAAAGGCGAAGAATATACTGCTGCTGGCGGGGATGATTTCCTGTGCGATCTATTTCTTGTGGTCGTTGGTCCGTGTTTTGATGGATCTGTCCTTTGCACAGGATGATAATGGAGTGCTCTTTGTATTAGCCAATCAGTTTTACCCTGCGCTGATCTGGATGTTGTTCCTGATATTTCCCGTCCTGTTGTTGGTGCGCAATCTCAACGGCATGGATGGAAAAGTGATGCCCATTCTTTCGATGTCGGTGTATACGGTCATCCTTGTGATATGGCTTTTTACGGCTTTAACACCGGCGATCCCCCAGTATTTGGTATTCAGCAAGATCGGCTTGATAGACACCTATTTCATCCATATAGTAAAATTTATGGGTGAGGGTGGATGGCTGCTGTTTGCGGGATATGTAGGTGTGTTCATCGGTAGCGTTCTCTCTCTGTCCAAACGGAAGAAGAAAGAAGAGGTAACTCAATGAAAATTATGGCTGTGGATTTGGGCAAGAGCCGTACCGGCATTGCCATCAGCGACAGCGGTGAGCGGTTGGCGTCCCCCGTGGGCACCATCACCGAATATGTGGACGAGCGCCTGCTGCCCAAGATTGCCGAGGCCGCAAAGGAGCAGAGAGCCGAGATGATCGTGGTGGGTCACCCCAAGAATATGGACGGCACCCGCGGTGAGGCCGCCCGCCGTGCCGAGGACCTGGCCGCCAAATTGGGGGAGATGACCGGCCTGCCGGTCACGCTGTGGGACGAGCGGATGACCACCGTTTCCGCCATCGGCTACCTCAATCAGACCGACGTCCGCGGCAAAAAGCGCAAGCAGGTGGTGGACACCGTAGCCGCCACCATCATCCTGCAGGATTTCCTGGACAGTCGGAAATAACGAGTAGGGTGGCGGCTTGCTCCCGCCGCTGAAAAAAGCACCCGAAAGGGTGCTTTTTCTTATGTGCGGAAAAGGTTGGAAGCGAGAGAAAAAGGGTTGCATTATAAAGTATTGTATAGTATAATCTATTATGTATAATTATGATTAGATTGGAGGGGTCTGTGTGTCGATCACCTACTTGGATAACAGTGCCACCACGCGGGTGTGTACCGCCGCGGCGGATGCCGCCTACAAGTTAATGACCGAGCAGTTCGGCAATCCCAGCTCCCTCCACACCCTCGGCTTCCGCGCGGAGCAGGAGGTGACCGCCGCCCGTAAGGCGGTGGCCGACCTGATGGGCGCCCGGCCGGAGCAGGTGATCTTCACCTCCGGTGGCACCGAGGCCAACAACCTGGCGATTTTCGGCGCGGTGGCGGCCCACCCCCACGACGGAAAACACATCGTCACCACCGCGGTGGAGCACGCCTCTGTGTCCGCCGCCATCGATCAGTTGGAACGGCAGGGGTACGAGGTCACCCGCCTGGTCCCCGATCAGCGGGGTTGCATCGACGCCCCCACCATTGTGAACGCCTGCCGTCCCGACACCGTGCTGGTGGCGGTGATGCTGGTGAATAATGAAACCGGCGCCCGCTTCCCCCTTGAGGAGGCGGTGGCGGGTATTCGGCGGATATGCCCCCGCGCCCACGTCCACTGCGACGCGGTGCAGGCGGCGGGGAAGCTGCCCCTGTATGCCGAGCGCTGGTGTGTGGACAGCATGACGGTCAGCGCCCACAAGATACACGGACCCAAGGGCGTGGGTGCCCTGTACCTGCGAAAGGGTGCACGGCTGGTTCCCCGCACCTACGGGGGTAAGCAGGAGGGCGGTATTCGCCCGGGCACCGAGGCTGCACCGCTGATTGCGGCGTTCGGCGCCGCCGTGGGGGAGATACCTCCCGCCCACCTGCAGATGTCCCGCTACGCTGCCTTGCGCCGGCGGCTGCTGGACCGCCTGGGAGACGACCCCCGCCTGCGGTTTCACATCCCTGCCGTCAGCGTCCCCTATATCGTCCACCTGTCGGTGCCGGGGTATAAGAGTGAAACGTTGTTGCACTTCTTAGCGCAGAAAGATATATACGTGTCCAGCGGCTCTGCCTGCTCCAAGGGAGCCAAGAGTCCGGTGCTGACCGCCATGGGTCTGCCTGCCGAGGAGATCGACAGCGCCCTGCGGGTCAGCTTCTGTCGGGATACCACGGACGAGGACGTGGACCGCTTTGCAGACGGCGTGCTGGAGGCAATGGAGAAAATAGCGCGGCGGTAAACACCGCGGAAAGGATCATCGCTATGGCTGATAAACGATTCGATAATTTAAATGAAGAGGAGATCCAGGAGCTGATGCGGCTGCTGGAGCAGATGCAGAGCCGCCCCCGCGTGGAGGAGGTGGAGGAGGTACTCATTGACAGTGGGCACCCCAATCTGGTGCGTATGGACATCTATTCCCCGCCGGTGGTGGGGGAGGGCTATGATCCCACCGCCGCCTCCGGTAATCTGGCGGATATGCTCATCACCCCCGATGAGGTGGAGGAGATGGAGCAGCAGCGGGAGCAGGAGCGTCGCGCCCGTCTGCTGCTGGTGGAGGAGCCGGAGGAAGAGGACGAGGAATTGCCGCCCCCTCCTGCCGACCGCCGCAATCCTTTTGCCGTGCTGTGGCAGATGACGGCCGCCACCTTCCCCCGTCGCGGCGACAGCGGCTCCATTCGTTTGATAAAGGGCGGCATTTTGCTGTCCACCGTGGCGGTGCTGGCGGCCATCGCCGTGCTGCTGGTGCAGATGGTGGTGCTGCCCGTCCATAACCGTCAATACAACGATAAGCTTGCCGCCTGGTTTGATCCGGATAATACCGCCGTGGTGTCGGACGCCGACCAATACCCTGAGGGGATGCTGGCATCCTTTAAGAAATTGTACCGCACCAACAACGACGTCAAGGGCTTTTTGTCCTTCCACGCCACCGGCGAGGACGATTTCTTGGATATGGATTATCCCGTGGTACAGACCGACGATAACACCACCTATAAGACGGCGGATTTCCACAAGCGGTTTAACCGCAACGGCACCCTGTTTTTTGACGCCAAGTGCCGCATCAGCAACGGTGATACCAACCGCTCGCTGATCCTGTACGGCAACGCCCTGGGCAACGGTCAGATGCTGTCCGGTCTGAACCACCTGGTGAGCAACGAGGCGTACGCCCGCCAGGCGTATCAGCTGACTCTCAGCACCCTGTACGAGCAGAGCGACTATTACGTATTCGCCGTGCTGCTGCTGGATAAGGATGAGACCCTTGCCCAGCGCACCATCCCGCTACAGAATCGTTTTATCACCACCGACACCTTCTTTGATTACGTGCAGCAGCTCCGTGATCGCTCGCTGTTCGATTACCCCACCGACATTGTGGACACCGATTCCATCCTGTTGCTGGTCACCGACCTGGGCAAGATGAACGGCGCTCTGAGCAACGGTCAGGTGGTGGTGGCCGCCCGCCGCGTTCGTCCCGGTGAGCAGCCCTACGACGCCGAGAAGATCGGTCCCAACGACGACGTGCTGATGCCCTATCGGTGGTACGGCAACCAGGGCCTGACACCTCCCGACTTCTACCGTGGTAAGGACGAGGTGGACACCACGACCACCACCCTGACCACCAACGACCCCTTTGCCACCGAGAGCACCGGTGATACGGTGACCTCCTCCACCGAGGAGACCACCACCACGACCACCACCACGACTACGGCGGCGACCACGACTACCACCACAACGACGACTACGACCACCACCACCGCCGAAACGGAGCCCTCCGAGACCGAGCCCTCCGAGACCGAGCCTACGGAAACCGAACCCTCCGAGGGGACGGAGACCGAGCCCTCCGAAATCCAAGAATAAGGAAGAAACGACTATGCAAGAATACCGCCCCAGCGAAATACTGCTGATTAAAAACGGAGAACTGGCGCTGAAGGGACTCAACCGCCGCACCTTTGAGGAGGCGCTGATGAGCAACCTTCGCTATCGTCTGCGGCGGCACGGGGATTTTCTCATCCGCCGTGCCCAGTCCACCATCTTCATCGAGCCGAAGAACGACTACGTGGATATGGAGGGCGCCGCCGACGCGGTGTCCCGCGTGTTTGGCATCGCCGCCTTCTCCCGCGCCCGCGTGACCGATAAGGATATGGACGCCATCCGTCAGGCTGCCGTGGCGTATCTGGGGGATCAGCTGGCCACCGCCAAGACCTTTAAGGTGGAGGCCAAACGGGCGGATAAGGCGTTCCCCTACACCTCCCCCGAGATCAGCCGCGAGGTGGGCGGCTACGTGCTGTCCCACTATCACCACCTGAAGGTGGACGTGCACAACCCCGATCTGCTGATTATGGTGGAGATTCGGGATTTCGGTGCCTACATCCACGCCCGTCAGGTGCCGGGTGCCGGCGGTATGCCGGTGGGCACCGGCGGAAAGGCCGCTATTATGATGTCCGGCGGCATTGATTCCCCCGTGGCGGCCTATATGATGGCCAAGCGGGGCATCCAGCTGACCGGTATCCACTTTGCCTCGCCCCCCTACACCAGTGAGCGGGCGGAGCAGAAGGTGATCTCGCTGATGGAGCGGGTGGGACGCTATGCGGGGCATATGACGCTGCACATCGTCCCCTTCACCCACATTCAGGAGGAGATCCAGAAGAACTGTCCCGAGGAGTTTTTCACCCTCATTATGCGCCGCTTTATGATGCGGCTGTCCCAGCGGGTGGCCCGCGACGCCGACTGCGGCGCCATCATCACCGGCGAGAGCCTGGGTCAGGTGGCCAGCCAGACCATCCCCGCCATGGCGGTGGTGGATACCCTGGCGACCATGCCGGTGTTCCGTCCTCTGATCGGTATGGATAAGGAGGAGATCGTGGTGATCTCCCGCAAGATCGACACCTTTGACCTGTCCATCCAACCCTATGAGGACTGCTGCACCGTGTTCACCCCCCGTCACCCCTGCACCAAGCCGAAACTGCGTAAGGTGGAGGAGGCCGAGGCGGTGCTGGACGTGGACGCGCTGGTGGCCGAGGCACTGGAGGGTGTCCGCACCCTACAGGTATAAACGACAATGAAAGGAGTGACCGCTATGACCCGAGAGATCCGCACGTTCGGATTGGCCGAGGAGCACCTGCGCCATCGGCTGGCCGACCTGTTGCAGGAGGGGTCGGAGGCGGTCACTCTGTCTTTTTGCGGCGGTCACGGCACCGTCGCCGTAGCGGATGACGACGCCCTGGTGGAGGAGATCAACCTGCGTCTGACCGGCTATGCCTACACCGACCGCGGCGAGAGCCTGGCCGCCCGTGTGGTGGGTCTGCTGACCGACCACGGGCTGACCGTAGCCACCGCCGAGAGCTGTACCGGCGGCTTGATCGCCGCCGCCCTGACCGACGTACCGGGCGCCTCCCGCGTATTCGGCACCGGCGTGGTCAGCTATTCCAACGACTGTAAGCAGGCGTTGCTGTCTGTGTCGGCGGACACTCTGTCCGCCGTGGGGGCGGTCAGCGCCGATACGGCGGGGCAGATGGCCCGCGGCGTGCGTAGGACGGCACGGTCCGCCATCGGCGTTGCGGTCACCGGCGAGGCCGGACCCGTCGCCGCTGAGGATTGTCCCGTGGGCACCGTGTTTGTGGCGCTGGCGGATAGCAAGCGCACCTGGGTGGAGCCGCTTCACCTGGAGGGCGACCGTGCCGCCATCCGCCGTCAGGCGGCGGACGGAGTGCTGTGGCTCCTGTGGCGCTATCTGTGCTATTATCCCGCGGTGATGGCAGGGGGCGAGAGCCACCGCCATACCGGCGGGCGCACCATTCCCCGCACCCAAGGGAGCGGACAGCCTCACCTGCTGACCAAGCTGTTGCCCTGGCGTGGGGACACCCCCCTGCGCATAACGATGAAGACGGTGGCGTGGCTGAGCGCCATCGCCCTGCTGGTCACCGGCGGGTGGATGGGCTACCGCATTCTGAACGGTCCTGTCCGCAACCGCGAGCTGCAGGATTCACTGGGCGACATTTACTACGAATCCACCGACCTGACGGAGGGCGCCACCGCCCCTGCGCAATACCCCGAGGGGATGATGACCACCTTCCGCGGTCTGTACGATATGAATGAGGATGTGGGCGGCTGGCTGCACATCCCCGACAGCGACGTGGACTATCCCGTGATGAATTACACGGACGGGTTTTACCGCAATCACAGCTTTTTGGGCGAGTATTCTCTGTACGGACAGCCCTATTTTGAGCGGGTGGAGTCTGCGCGGTTTTACGTCATCCACGGGCGCAACGCCGAGGACGGTCAGATGTTCTCCCACCTGCTCAATTACCGCCGCATCGCCTATCTGCGGGAGCACGCGGTGATGGAGATGGACACCCTCTTTACAACGGGGCGGTGGCAGGTGGTGGCGGTGACCGTCACCGACGATGATGAAGCCGACGGCTTTTCTCTGCCTGCGGAGGATTTTCAGACCGACGAGGAATACCTTACGTATCTGTCCGCCCTGCAGCAGCACTCGCTGTTCACCGTGGACAGCCCGCTGACCGCCGACGATACCCTGCTGTTTTTGACCACCGACGCCGACGGCGAATACGGCTTTGACGGCGCGCGGTTTACGGTGGTGGCACGGCGGATGACCGACGACACCACCGTCGGCTATCGGGTCAATTATGACGTGGAGATGCCCTCTGAGTACGAAATGGGAGAACGATAACGATGTTGATATTGGGAATTGACCCCGGCTATGCCATCATCGGCTGGGGTGTGATCCGTTACGAACGGGGCAAGTTCATACCGGTGGACTTTGGTGCCATCACCACACCGGCGGGTATGCCCTTTAATCGGCGGTTGGAGATCATCTACGATGAGCTGACCGCTCTGCTCAGCCGCCACACCCCCGACGCGGTGGCGGTGGAGAAGCTGTATTTCCAGACCAACGCCAAGACCGCCATCGACGTGGCGCAGGCGCGCGGCGTGACCATGCTGGCATTGCAGAAGTGCGGGGCACCGGTGTTTGAGTACACCCCCCTGCAGGTGAAATCGGCGGTCACCGGCTTTGGCCAGGCGCAGAAGCCCCAGGTGATGGAGATGACCAAGCGCCTGCTGCGGCTCAAGGCGGTGCCGAAACCGGACGATACCGCCGACGCGCTGGCCATCGCCATCTGCCACGCACAGTACGGCGGCACCGCCGTTAAACAAGCACTTTTGAGAGGTGAACGATAATGCTGTATAGTGTTAAGGGAGAACTCATCCACCTGGAGCCTAAGATGGCGGTGGTGTGTTGCGGCGGCGTGGGTTTCCGTCTGCAGATTACCATGAACACCGCCCGTCAGCTGCCCTCCATCGGCTCCGAGGCGATGCTGTATACCGTGATGAACGTCCGTGAGGACGCCATGGAGCTGTTCGGCTTTGCCGACCAGCAGGAACTAAACAGCTTTAAGCTGTTGACCGGTATCTCCGGTGTGGGACCCAAGGTGGGTCTGTCCATCCTGTCCGAGCTGACCCCCGAGCGGGTGGCTCTGGCGGTGGCGTCGGGGGATTATAAGGCGCTGACCAAGGCTGCCGGTGTGGGACCCAAACTGGCTCAACGCATCGTGCTGGAATTGAAAGATAAGGTGGGGGCGGGTCTGACCACCTCCGCTGCTATGGGCGGCGTGGATCTGCCCGCCGCCGTGACCGCCTCCGCCTCCTCCAACGCCTCCCAGGCGGTGGAGGCGCTGACCGTGCTGGGCTTTACCGCCTCGGAGGCGTCCGCCGCCGTGGGCAAGCTGGACAGCGCCCAGTCGGTGGAGGTGCTGGTGAAGGAAGCGCTCAAAATGCTGGCAAGAAGAGGATAATATGAATTACGATCTGATCATCATAGGAGGCGGTGCCGCGGGTTTGGCGGCGTCGGTCTTTCTGACAGAGAAAAAGCCCCATAGCCGCGTGCTGATACTGGAGAAAAACCCGCGGGTGGGTAAAAAGCTGATGGCCACCGGCAACGGCACCTGCAATCTCACCAACGTGAATGCCACCGCCGCCGATTACCACGGCGCACCCGCCTTGGCAGACAAGGTGTTGAAAACGCTTACAATCCCGCAAACAATGGATTTCTTCACCGCCATCGGCGTGGACTGTGTCCCCCGAGAGGACGGCAAGGTATACCCCGCCTCTTTGCAGGCGGGTGCGGTGCTGGATGCCCTGCGGCTCACCGCCGACGCCCGCGGGGTGACGGTATTGTGCGATAAAAAGGTCACCGCCCTGAAACGAACGGGCGGCGGCTGGACCGTATGCGTGGGAGAGGAAACCTATGCCGCCCCCTACGTGCTGGTGGCGGTGGGCGGTGCGGCGGCACCCGCTCTGGGCGGCGGTGCCGACGGCTACCGTCTGCTCACCGATCTGGGGTGTGCCAAGACGCCGCTGTTCCCCTCCATCGTGCAGGTGCGCACCGACACCGACTACGTGCGATCGGTGAAGGGCATCCGCGTGGATGCCACCCTGCGGCTGTGCCTGAACGGCAAGGAGATAAACCGCAACACGGGCGAGGTGCTGTTCACCGACTACGGATTGTCCGGTCCGGCGGTGATGCAGGTATCCCGTCCCGTGGGTGACTGGGAGCGGCAGAAAAAGGGCGGAATGACCGCCCATCTGGATCTGCTCCCCGCGTGGGAGGAGTCGGCGCTCGCCGACCGCATCCGTCAGCGGCGACAGCTGGCGGGACGGACCATGGAAGACCTACTCACCGGCCTTGTGAATAAGCGGGTGGGTCAGACGATACTGCGGGTGGCGGGGGTGCTGCCCCTGACCCGGTCGGCGGACACCCTCACCGATGAGGAGGCCGCCCGCGTGGCGGCTACCCTGAAGGACTGGTGCCTGAACGTCACCGGCACCCAGGGCTTCGGCGGGGCGCAGGTCACCGCCGGCGGCATCGACGTGACCGAGGTGACGGATGCCCTTGAGATACGGCGCCTGCCCGGCGTGTATGCTGTGGGCGAGGTGCTGGACGTGGACGGCGACTGCGGCGGCTATAATCTGCAGTTTGCCTGGTCCTCCGCCTACGTGGCGGCTATGAATATCGCCGAAAAATTGTAAGGAGGTGAGCGGTATGCTGCGGATAACGGGTGTGAAATTGCCCCTGTCCTATACGGAGAAGGATCTGATGCGGCGTGCCGCTGACCTATTGGGTGTGCCCGTTCGCTCCTGCCGTCTGCGGCGGCGGTCGGTGGACGCCCGTAAGAAAGAAAACGTGCATTTCACCGCCACCCTGGACGTGACGGTGGACAATGAGGATAAGATTCTGCGCCGCGCAAAGGGTAACGTGACGCGGGTGACCGACACCCCCTACGTGGTGCCTGCCCCCGCCGCGCAGCCCGACCTGCCCCCCGTGGTGGTGGGCAGCGGTCCGGCGGGTCTGTTCGCCGCCCTGACGCTGGCGCAGGCGGGGGTGCGCCCCATCCTGCTGGAGCGTGGCGGCGACGTGGACAGCCGTCGGGCGGCGGTGGATACTTTTCACCGCACCGGTGTGTTGGACACCGCCAACAACGTACAGTTCGGCGAGGGCGGTGCCGGCACCTTTTCGGACGGCAAGTTAAACTCCGGCATCAAGGATCCCCGCTGTCAGCGGGTGCTGGAGCAGTTTGTGGCGGCGGGTGCGCCGCAGGCGATTCTGTGGCAGGCCAAGCCCCACATCGGCACGGATAAGCTGCAGGATACCGTCCGCGGACTGCGGAATGAGATACTCCGTCTGGGCGGTCAGGTATATTTCCACCATCGGGTGACTGACCTGGTGATCGAGGGCGGTGCGCTCACCGCTCTGGTGGTGTCCACCCCCGACGGGGAGCGGGAGATCCCCTGCCGTCAGGTGATCTTAGCCATCGGTCATTCCGCCCGCGATACCGCCGAGATGCTGTACCGCCGCGGTCTGCCCATGGAGCAGAAGCCCTTTGCGGTAGGTGTCCGTGTGGAGCATCCCCGTGAGATGATCGATAAGAGTCAGTACGGACCGGCGGCGGGACACCCTGCCCTGGGTGCCGCGGACTATAAGCTTTCCTGCCGTCCCGATGGGGGCAGAGGTGTGTACACCTTCTGTATGTGCCCCGGCGGTACGGTGGTGGCCGCCGCCTCCGAGCAGGAGATGGTGGCGGTCAACGGAATGAGCCATTTCGCCCGCGACGCGGTCAATTCCAACAGCGCCCTGCTGGTGGGGGTGGAGCCGCCGGATTTCGGGTCGGAGCACCCCCTGGCGGGGTTTGAATTTCAGCGCAGGATGGAGCGCGCCGCCTACGCCCTGGGCGGTGGCGGATATAAGGCGCCCGCCCAGCTGGTGGGGGATTTCCTCGCTGACCGCGCTTCGGCGGCGGCGGGAGAGGTGACCCCCTCCTATCAGCCCGGGGTGACCTGGTGCGATCTGCGGGAGTGCCTGCCCGCCTTTGTGGCGGGGTCGCTGAAGAGCGCCCTGCCGCTGTTCGGACGGCAGATCAGCGGCTTTGACCGCCACGATGCGGTGCTCACCGGCGTGGAGAGCCGCTCCTCCTCTCCCGTGCGGTTGCTCCGCGACCACAGCGGACAGTCGGCGGTGGCGGGGGTGTACCCCTGCGGCGAGGGCGCCGGCTATGCCGGCGGCATTCTGTCGGCGGCGGTGGACGGCATCCGCTGCGCCGAATGGGTGCTGGAAACAATGTAAACAAAAAAAGACCGATGGACATCGTCCATCGGTCTTTTTTTATTCCACTTTTAACCGTTCGCACAGGGCGGAGTCGGGGTTCACGTAGGCGGTGCGGTTGTCGGTGTAGATTACCATGCCCGGCTTGGCACCGGAAGGCTTTTTCACAAACTTCGCCAGAGCGTAGTCCACCGGCACCTGCACGCTATCCGCCGCCTTGGAGTGGGTGGCGGCCAATACGGCGGCCTGCTCCAGGGTGCGGTCGGGGGGCGTGACCCCCTCGCACACCACGATGACGTGGCTGCCGGGGATATTCTTGGTGTGCAGCCACACGTCCGATCCCTTCGCTACACGCAGGGTCAGGCGGTCGTTCTCCAGATTGTTCCGCCCCACGTAGATGGTGAAGCCGTCGTCGGAACGGAAGGTCAGCGGCTTCATGGCGGGGGGCGGTTTCTGCTTACCTCGCTGGCGGCGGAGATAGCCCTCCGTCTCCAATTCGGTGCGCAATTCCTCCAGCTCGCGGGTGGTGGTGGCGCGGGACAGGGCGTCGAATACCGACTCCAGATACACCTGCTCCTGCTCACCGGCGGCGATGCGCTGGGTGAGCATCCGCTGGGCGGTCTGGGCGCGGCGGTAATCCTTATAATACTTCTGCGCATTGGCGGCGGCGGACAGCGCAGGGTCCAGCGGCACCGTGATGGGGGCGCAGTTTTCGTCGTAGTAGTTGATCAATTCGGCCGATGCTGCCCCCGCGGGGATGAGGTGCATATTGGCGTTGATGAGATCGCCGTACAGCCGTAGGGTCTCACGGTTTTCGGCGGCGGCCAGCTCCTGCCGCTGTACGTTCAGCTTACGGGTGACCCGCTCGGTGGCGCTGGTCAGCACCCGCAGCAGGTCGTGTCCCTTGACCCGCATCCGTTCGGCGGCCGCCCGCTTGGCATAGAAGCTCTCCAGCAGGTGGGAGAAGGTGTCCATCTCCCGTCCCACCGCCTCCAGCCCGTACTGGATGATGGGCTGAAAGCTGAATTCCAGCGGGGTGCCGTCCGACCGTGTCACCAGATAGGGGACGCGGCGCTCACCTGTCAGAATGGCGTCGCGGGTGCGGGTCAGACAGTCGGTGAGTTTTTCCCATTCCCGTGGGGTCATAGCACCCACGGGGGTGTCCTGCCCTGCCGTGGCGCGGTGGGCGATCTCGCGGCAGGAGAGGGGGGACAGACCGGTCACCACGCTCTGCAACGCCTTGGATAGGGGTCCGTCCCTGCCGTCCCGCAGGGCGGCGGTGATGGCGTCGGGAGTGTGGACGGTCAGGTCGTACCGCCCCGTCGGGGCAGGGGGTACCTCGTAGGGCAGTCCCGGCAGGATGGGGCGCACCGAGGACATGGCGGGGTCCACCCGCTTAATGGCGTCGATGATGCGCCCGTCCTCGCCGATGAGGATGATGTTGCTGTGGCGCCCCATGATCTCCACCGCCAGGGTCAGGCGGACGGGGTCACCCAGCTCGTTGATGCAGTCAAAGTCCAGATACAGCGCCCGCTCCAGACCCTCCTGACGGATGGAGATCAGCCGTCCGCCGGTGAGACGCTTGCGCAGCAGCATACAGAACATAGGGGGCTGCGGAGGGTTCTCCGGCGCCTCCTCGATAAAATGGATGCGGGGGGAATTGGCGCCGGCGGACAGATACAGCTTGCGGTTGCCGCCCTTAAAGCGTAGGGCGATGAGCAGGTCCTCCCGCGCGGGCTGATGGATCTTATCAATGCGGGCGTCGGGGAGGGCGTCCCATATTTCCTGCCGCAGGCAGGACAACAATGCGCCGTCCAGTGCCATAGCCAATTCACCTCACTTTCTTACCATTTGCGCGGATTATTTTACGACGCTGTAGGGGTCGCCGTCGCGGTAGACGGTGACGATCAGGTCGGGGTACTGCTCCGAAAGCCACGCGGCCACCGTGTCCACCACCGGTATCTCGGTGGCGTAGTGACCCGCGTCAATGACGTTGATGCTCTCGGCGGCGGCCAGCCACTCGTGGTGCTTGACCTCGCCGGTGACGTAGGCGTCCGCCTGTCCCACACAGCCGCCGATGAAATTGCCGCCGCTGCCGCCGCACACCGCCACGGTGCGCACGGGACGGTCGCCGGCATACCGCACGGGGGTCTCCAGCACCTCCGCCACGTGGGCGGCAAAGTCGCGGGCAGACATCTCCTGCGGCAGGATGCCGATGCGGGTGAATTCGTCCGCCGCCACCGTCACGTCGGTTAATCCCAGGCGGGCGGCCAGAGTGTCGTTGACACCGCCCATGGCCTTGTCCAGATTGGTGTGGGCGGACACCACGCCGATGCCAAGCGTCGCCAGACGGTAGGGGATGCTGTCGGCGGTCAGCCGCTTCAGAGGGGCGAAGATGACGGGGTGGTGGGTGACCAGAAGGTCGGCGCCCACCGCCCGGGCGGTGGCCAGAGCGCCGTCGGTGGCGTCCAGCGCCACCAGCACGCGGCTGACCTGCTTGTGGGGGTCGCCCACCAGCAGACCGGGGTTATCCCACGCCTCGGCGGTGTCCAAGGGGGCGCGGGTGCACAGATAATCAAAAATGTCCTTCACAGTCATGGCAAGGTAACGCGAATAATCCGAACTTGTTTTAGAAAGGCGGATTTTCGCTCCTCCTTCGTTAAAATACTCGCAAATGCATACAGCATTTGCTGTGTTTTGTGCCTTGGATGAACAAAAATCCGCTCTTTCTAAAATCTCCGACCTCAAAGTGAGGAGATTTTGAGGGATTTTTGCTCAATTTGGGAGAAGTAAGGCTGGCGCCTTACAAAACCAAATTGGGTGAAAAGCACCGAAATCTACCGCTTTGAGGCAGATTCGGATTACTCGTGTCACCTTGGTACCTCTCAATATATAGAATACATTTATTATACCACAATCCCACACCCCGTCAAGAAAAAGAAAAAGACCTCGTGAGAGGTCTTTTTCATCACACCGTGGCGGGTGCGTTTTTCAGTTCGTAGAATACCTTGAGCAGGTTGATGAATTTCATCACCAGCCGCTTCTCTTGGGGCACACAGCGGTAGATGTCGCCGCCGCTTTGCACCTCCAGATGCTTGCCGGGGGAGAAGGGCAGGGTGGGGGTGTTGGCGATGGAGACGGACAGGTCGACGGGCTCCCCCTTGACGGTGCCGGCGATGGTGAAGTGCTCCCGATCCAGGGTCAGCACGCCGTCGCCCACGGGGACGAATTTGTTTTTCGTCTGGTCCACCATTTGGATGGCCACGGGGGAGGACAGCCCCTGCTCGGCGCCCTCCAGCACCCGCTTCCGCAGGCGCTCGTAGATGTGGCGGCTCCAGTCGGATACGTAGCGGAGTTCCCGACCCAGTCCCTTGCGGTTGTGCAGGAATCCGTAGGCGTCCCCCACCTGCTCATAGCCGCAGGCGGTGCAGCGGATGACGTCGCCCTCGGTGACGGTGGCGAACTCCCGCCCGCAGTGGGGGCACAGATACAGCACGTTCTCCAGCCCCTCGATGCAGCGGGTGCCTTGATATTTGACGGGGTCCTGCTCCTGCTCGCGATAGGCGTCGTACAGCAGCGCCTCGTCGGTCTTTTCCTTGATCTCCTGCTCGGTCATATCCGCCAGCTGATCCTTACTGAACAGGCGGTAGATGTCGATGGTGGTGCGCCCGGGGTGGATGCCCCCCTTCCACTTAGGCATCACGAAATAGGAGCCGACGGTGCGGGCCACGTATACGTCCGCGCCCAGCCACTGCAGAAAGCGGTAGGTGGCGGCGGGAATGGGGGTGGACAGACCGTCCTCGCACATCAGACCCGCGGGATAGATCACCAGCGGCTGACCCGCGTCGATCACCGCCCGCATCTTTTTCATATCGCTGACGGCGGTCTTGAATTGCTGCTTGGGGATGCCCCCCATCTTCTCCATCCAGCCGCGGACCGGCAGGGTGCTGAAGAAGGACTTGCTGATGACGAAGGACATAGGGCGGCGGGTGGCGCCGATGAGGTTGACGAAGTCCAGTGCCGCCTGATGGTTGGCGATCACCACGTAGGGACCCTGTGCGTCTTTGATCTCGTTACGGAGGATGCGGCGGCGGAACAGGCAGGTGGCTACCACGTTGCAGATCCCCTGTGCCACACGGTAGTGGAATAAACTGGGCTTTTGATACGCCATATAGCATCCTCCTTTCATTGGTGGTTACCGATTATAAGTCATTATAACACAAAAAGCGACAGATTTCCAGAAAAAACCCCAAAAAAGGTAAAAATTGCTTTATTTTCACTATTTTGGTATAGTGGGACGTGACCAAACGACAAATACTGCGTCTTGAAGAGTGAAAGGCCTTTTGCACACGCAGGAGAGGAGGATATCATGGAGGATAATCGCATTGTTGAATTGTTCTGGCAGCGGGATGAGGGCGCTATCGCCGCCACCCGTGCCCGATACGGCGGCTATTGCCGCACTGTGGCGATGCAGATATTGCAAAACGGCGAGGACGCCGCCGAATGTGAGAACGACACCTATCTGCGGGCGTGGGACAGCATTCCTCCGGATCGCCCCCACCGTTTGGGTGCCTACTTGGGTGCCATCACCCGTCGGCTGGCGCTGGATCGTTGGCGCCGTACCCACGCCCACAAGCGTGGCGCCGGTCAAGTGTGGCTGTCGCTGGACGAATTGGGCGAATGTGTGCCCGCCGCCAACGGGGTGGAATCCGCTGTCGAGGCCGCCGAGATGGGGGAGCGGATCACGGATTTTCTCCGCACCCTGCCGCGGATCGAGTGCGACGTGTTTTTGCGCCGCTACTGGTATTTTGATTCGGTGGAGCAGATCGCTCAGCGATACGGCTTCACACACAGCAAGGTAAAAATGACTCTCAAGCGCACCCGAGATAAGCTGCGGGTGCTGCTGGAAAAGGAGGGACTATTTGTATGATGAACTATTGGTTACTGACCGCCATCGGTGAGGTGGATGCCGATCTGGTGGAGCGGGCAGAGCAGACACCTCCGGTGCGCCGTATGACCCCCATCCGCTGGACGGGTGTGGTGGCCGCCGCCTTGGTGCTGGCGCTGGGCATAGGGCTTCTGTTTGGACGCGGTGGCGGCGGCATCCCTGTGGACCCCGTTGACCCCACCCAGACCTCCCCGACCGAAACCGAGCCTACCGGAGAAGAGCCGGGCGATGGCATCGGCGGTGATAATTGGTCCTGTCCGGCACACTCACAACTGTATCATAATTTCGGCAGCGAGCTGCACAAGTATGTTTCTGCGCGGGTGGGCGAGCAACGGGTAAACGACTATTTTAAAGAAATCGATCGCCTTAACAAGGAAACCGACCATCGTGATACCACCTACCCGTATACGGACTGTCTGTCCCCCTACGGCGGAATCCCCCAATTTATTGAGGAGTTTGACGTCACTCGGGAGCAGTTTATCGAGGCTATGGGCTGGGGCGAGTTCCTGGATCACGTGTATCAAGAGGCATATCCGTATATGGACGATGGGCATTACTATTTCTTTACCTATCGGGACGTGGTGGACGCTCTGTACGGGGATGATCCCCGCTTGACGGCTTGGGTGTTCCATAACACCGCCAGCTATGCATCCGACCAAAACTATCAGGATTTCTATTACGACGATTGGGTGAAAATCAAGCGTAATGGTGATCCCGTGTGGGATTATATTTATGATAATTTCCGTGGCGCGACCCACACCTACGACGCCATCTACGATTTCCGCAAGACGTGTCAGAACTTGGACGATGAGGATGCGGAAAACATTTTCCATCTGGTGCAGTTTTTCGGCATCGATCGAGAGACCTTTATCGACCTGTACGGCTGGGCTGATAAACTGGACGAAAAGGCAACGGAGCACTATCCCTATGCGCCGTATACCTACCGCCAGTTTGTGGACGCGGTGTACGGCGAGGACACCACTCTGCGGCGCTGGGTGTTTAACCCCTTGGTGTTCCATCCCGAGTATCCCACGCTGAAAGAGTTTGCCACCTTATCGAAGGGGGATCGGTTCTATTGTGCGCCCTTTACGGTGACGCCGCTGGAGCCGACAGAGAAAGAGGAGATATGCACCAGGCATAATCCGAAATACCACGATTTGTCCTGCTTCGGCAGAGAAAAGGTGGAAAAATTCAGAGCGGCATATAAAGGGAAAGATAAAGAAGAACTCAACGTTCTCAATTTTGTGAAGTATCTGAAGAAGCTTCATACGACCTATGATTTTGCCGGGTACTATGATTTTTCCTTGACAAAAGATCGGGACAAAATTGCCGTGGATCACGGCGAGGGATGCCCCTACACCTACGGACAGTTCTACTATGCGGTGTTCGGTTCCGATCCGGAATTGACAGCCTGGGTGTTTGCCCCCACCTCCACCTGGCCGGAGTCGAAGCAGTGGCCGCCTCAGGGTGAGTGGCCGCCTCAGGGTTATGGCTATGAAAAGGAAGTGACCTGCAAAGCGCATCCGCCGGCCTATCACGATCTGTCTTATTTCCCCTTGCAGATGGTGGAGGAGTACAAGGCTTCGGTTTCCTCCGGCGATGAGGAGGATTATAACCTGTTTGATTTTATCAATTACCATCACCTGAATCGGGGAAGCGTTGCGGAGTATTTGGGATTCTCGGATCCTCTTTCGAAGCAGATGGACGAGAATGTTACCGTTAACGGGGAGAAGCGCCCGTATACCTATAATCAGTTTTTGGATGCCATTTACGGCGACGATCCGGCATTAACGAAAAAGGTTTTTGGAAAGGTCAACGCCACGGTGACCACCACCACGACCCGCGACCCTAATTGGGGTCGGGATGAATTTGGCAATACCACCACCCGAACTCAGCCGTAAGTAAAAAAGGCTCTGCACCCATCGGTGCAGAGCCTTTTCGATCATATCATCAGTTTCACAATTTCCTGGTCGGTGGGCTGCATACCCACGCGGCCGATGTGACCCACGTCACGGATGGTGTCGCCGGTATCCTCCCGCAGGATGCCGGTGCCCTGGGAATAGGCTTTGCCGTTCATCGCCAGCGCGTGGGCGAACAGCGCCGCATCCAGCGCGGACGAGATCTTGGCGGCGCAGGACGCCTTGGCGCCGTCGCAGATGACGCCGGGGATGTCCGCCAGGGTGTTGTCCACCGTGTCCTTGATCTGGGTGAGGGTGCCCCCCACCAGATAGGTGATGGCGGCGCCGGCGGCGGTGGCGGCGGAGATGGCGCCGCAGAAGGCGGACAGCTTGCCGATGTATTCCTTTTGATACACGGTCATCAGGCTGGAGAATACCAGCGCCCGCATCATACGGTCCTCGGGGATCTGCTTTTCACGGGCGTACACGATCACCGGCACGGTGGAGGTGATACCCTGGTTACCGCTGCCGGAGGTGATGATCACCGGCATATCGCATCCGTCCATCCGCGCCTCGGATGCGGCGGCGGCATAGGCGCGCAGCTTGGTATACACGCTGTGGGAATAGGTGTCCAGCAGCGCGCGACCGATGCCGATGCCGTAGTCCCCCTGCATACCCCGCTGTGCAATGGCCATATTGCAGGCAATCTGCTTGTCGGTGTAGGGGCGGATGAGGTCCAATTCCACCTCGTTGGCAAAGTCGTAGATATTCTCAATGCTCAGGGCAGAGCGGTCGGCCCGTTCGGTGACGTCCACCTTATCCTCCACCTCAAAGACGATCTCCTCGTTCTTTTGGATGCGGACGATGTTGCGGTGGCTGTGGCGTACCTCCACCTCCACCCGATCCACACCGGCGAACAGCTCGATGATGAAGTGCAGGGGAATGGGGGAGTCCAGAAACTCCACCGAGCAGGTGCCCTTTTTCAAAAAGGCGGCGGTGGCGGCCACGCCTTCGGGGGTGACCCCCTCCAGCACCTCCATACTGCGGTCGGCGTCGCCCGCCAGAGCGCCCAGGGCGCAGGCGGCCGCAATGCCGGTCATACCGCCGGAGTTGGGGATGCGGACGCACCGCACGTTTTTGATGATATTGCCGCTGCACAGTGCCAGGATGCCCTCGGGGTCACACCCCAACACCTGACGACCGCGGGCGGCGGCATAGGCCAGGGCGATGGGCTCGGTGCAGCCCATAGCGGGCACCAGCTCCTCCGCCAATATGGCCAGAAAATCCTGTTTTATCTTCTCGTTCATTCTCGTTCCTCACTTTACAAAGAAAGCTAACCAAATCATTATACCAAACCCCGAACGATAAGTAAAGAAAAAACGGAAAATTCCTAACGTCCAATAGAAACTGTCGGGGGCGACGTCCTCGTCGCCCCGCAAAAAAGCCTGTGGCGTGTGCCACAGGCTCTTTTATGTTCCTATTCTCACTCCTGTCGGCTGAGGAGTTGGGCGATCTGGGTCTTGACCAGCACGAACGCCTGCTCGTTTTTGCCGCCGTTGAGGATGATATCCGCATACACCTTGGTGGGCTCCACGTAGGTGTTGTGCATAGGCTTGACGGTGGCGAGATACTGGTGGATCACGCTGTCCAGGTCGCGTCCGCGGTCCCGCATATCCCGTCTCGCGCGGCGGAGGATACGCTCGTCCGCGTCGGTCTCCACGTAGATCTTCAGATCCATACACGCCCGCAGGGACGGGTCGTGAAAAATCAAAATACCGTCAATGAGGATGATGGGACGGGGCAGTATCTCGGTGAAGGCATCGCTGCGGGTGTGGCGGGTGAAATCGTACACGGGGCACAGCGCCGACTGCCCGTTTTTCAGCGCCTCCAGATGGCGCACCATCAGGTCAAACTCCAGCGCCTCGGGGGCATCGTAGTTCAGCTGCGCCCGCTCCTCCAGCGACAGCTCGTCGTGGGGCAGGTAATAGTTGTCGCAGGAGATCAGCGACACCCGGTCGGGGAACGCTTCTTTCAGCCGTTTGGCAAAGGTGGATTTGCCGCTGCCGCTGCCGCCGGCGATGCCGATGATGTACGGTTTCATAGAAATTCCCCCTCGTGCGAATGTCGTCGAATCCAGTATACTCCACCCGTGGGGGAGTGTCAAGGGGCGGGGGCTTTAAACCTCTCGTTGATTTGTTGAATGTTGCGAAAACCCACTTGCCTCCCTCTGATGAGGGAGGTGGATTTTTGCCGCAGGCAAAAAGACGGAGGGAGAGATCGCAGACGAACATAGCAATTGAATGATTTGAAAGAGGCTTGTTGCTTTTTTTCTCCTTTTCCGCTATACTGGTGTTACGAGGTGATAGTATGCGCTATATCGTTGACCACGATTTACATATTCATTCTTTTGGCTCTATGTGCTCTCAGGCACCTGAGCAGACACCGGAGCGGATTTTGCAATACGCCGCCGACGAGGGGTTGTCCACGGTGGCGCTCACCGACCATTTTTGGGACGAGACGGTGCCTATGCCCACCGGCGGCTGGGGACCGGATTTTTACACCTCCCAGAACTGGGCGCACATCACCAAGCAGTTACCCCTGCCCACCCGCGAGGGCATCCGCTTTCTGTTCGGCGCCGAGGTGGATATGACCCTGGACGGCACCATCGGCGTCAGCGCCCGACGGTTGGCGCAGATGGACTTTTTGCTCATCTCCATCAGCCATTTTCATTGCACCGATTTCACCATCTCTGCCGCCGACGCCGCCACCGCCGAGGGTAAGGCGGAGGCACTGCTCCGCAAGTTGGAGTGGGTGCTTCAGCGGGATCTGCCGTGGCATAAGGTGGGTCTGGCTCACCTGCTGGGGCAGAAGGTCAGCGGCGGCGACCCCGATGTTCACTGCGAGGTGATTCGTCTGGTGCAGGGAGAGCGGTTGACGGCTTTGTTTAAAAAAGCCGCCGCATTGGGTGTGGGCATCGAGCTGAACACCGCCACCTTCGGCTTCGGCAACGACGCGGAGCGGGAGGCGGTCACCGGCTTTTACGCCCACGCCAAGGAGTGTGGCTGTAAATTCTGCTTTGGCAGTGATGCCCACGCCCCCTTCCAGACGGAGCACCACCGTCAGCGTGCGCAGGCTATGGCGGACGCGCTGGGGTTGGAAGAAAAGGATATTTTCCGTCCGTAACGAATTAAAAAAGGACACCCAGTCGGGTGTCCTTTTTCCATTTCTTCACCTCTTGACACTCCGCCCTGTTTGGAGTTATACTTATACTGTATAATTTTATGCCAATATAATTCCGAAAGGATGAATCAATATGAGCAACTACAAGATCGAAACCAAATGCGTGCAGGGTGGCTACACCCCCGGTAATGGCGAACCCCGCCAGATCCCGGTGATCCAGTCCACCACCTTCAAATACGCCACCAGCGAGGATATGGGCAAGCTGTTTGACCTGGAGGCTTCCGGCTATTTCTACACCCGTCTGCAGAACCCCACCAACGATTCCGTGGCGGCGAAAATCTGTGAGATGGAGGGCGGCACCGCCGCTATGCTGACCTCGTCGGGTCAGGCGGCCTCCTTCTACTCCGTGTTTAACATCGCCTCCTGCGGCGACCACGTGGTGTCCTCCTCCTCCATCTACGGCGGCACCTATAACCTGTTTGCCGTGACTATGAAGCGGATGGGCATCGACTTCACCTTCGTGTCCCCCGACTGCACCGAGGAGGAGCTGAACGCCGCGTTCCGCCCCAACACCAAGGCGGTGTTCGGCGAGACCATCGCCAATCCTGCCCTGACCGTGCTGGACATTGAGAAGTTTGCGGGTGCCGCCCACGCCCACGGCGTGCCGCTGATCATTGACAACACCTTTGCCACCCCCGTCAACTGCCGTCCCTTTGAGTGGGGCGCCGACATCGTCACCCACTCCACCACCAAGTATATGGACGGTCACGGCGTTGCCGTGGGCGGCTGCATCGTGGACAGCGGTAAGTTCGACTGGACCAAATACCCCGACAAGTTCCCCGGTCTGTGCACCCCCGACGAGAGCTATCACGGCGTGACCTACACCGAGCGTTTCGGTCTGGAGGGCGCCTACATCACCAAGGCCACCGCCCAGCTGATGCGCGACCTGGGCTCCATCCAGGCGCCCCAGAACGCCTTTTACCTCAATCTGGGTCTGGAGAGCCTGCACGTGCGTATGAAGCGCCATTGCGAGAACGGTCAGGCGGTTGCCGAGTATCTGCAGAGTGACGACCGCATTTCCTGGGTCACCTATCCCGGTCTGCCCGGCGATAAGTACTACGACCTGGCGCAGAAGTATCTGCCCAACGGCTCCTGCGGCGTGGTCAGCTTTGGCGTCAAGGGCGGCCGCAAGGCGGCAGAGGCCTTTATGAAGAATCTGAAGCTGGCCGCCATCGAGACCCACGTGGCGGACGCCCGCACTTGCTGCCTGCACCCCGCCAGCGCCACCCATCGCCAGATGAACGACGAGGAGCTGGCCGCCGCCGGTGTGGCCCCCGATCTGGTGCGCTTCTCCTGCGGTATTGAGAATGCCGAGGACCTCATTGCCGATATCAAGCAGGCGCTGGACAATATGTAAGAAGAGAGGTAATCCTCTATGCCCATTAAGATTCCCAACGATCTGCCGGCGGTACAGACGCTGGCGGACGAGAATATCTTCGTGATGACCGAAAAGCGCGCCATCACCCAGGATATCCGACCGCTGAAGATTCTGCTGCTGAATCTGATGCCCAAGAAAATTGAGACCGAGACCCAGCTGGCTCGCCTGCTGGGCAACTCCCCCCTGCAGGTGGAGATGGAGTTTATCCACACCAGCTCCCACGTGTCCAAAAACACCTCCGCCGAGCACCTGTTCACCTTTTACAAGACTTTTGAGGACGTGAAGGAGCGCCATTTCGACGGTCTGATCATCACCGGTGCGCCGGTGGAGCAGATGCCCTTTGAAGAGGTGGAGTACTGGGAGGAGCTGTGCGATATTATGGAGTGGAGCAAGACCCACGTCACCAGCACCTTCCACATCTGCTGGGGTGCCCAGGCGGGGCTGTACTACCACTACGGCATTCAGAAATATCCTCTGGGCTTTAAGTATTCCGGCATCTATCCCCACAAGGTGGACTATAAGCGGTCTATCCTGTTCCGCGGCTTTGACGATACCTTTATGGTGCCCCAGAGCCGCTATACCACCGTCCGCACCGAGGACGTGGCGGCGGTGCCGGAACTGAAGATACTGGCCTCCTCAGAGGAGACCGGTATCTACGCGGTGGCCACCGCGGGTGGTCGGCAGATATTCATCACCGGCCATTCTGAGTACGATGCGGACACCCTGAAGAACGAGTATCTCCGTGACGTGTCGGCGGGACTGAATCCCGACGTGCCGGTGAATTATTTCCCCGACGACGACCCGACGAAAGAGCCTATGGTCACTTGGCGTTCTCACGCCAACCTGCTATACAGCAACTGGCTGAACTACTTCGTGTACCAGACCACGCCCTACGACATTAAGGAGATAAAGTGACCCGACAGCCCCCTCGCCGAGGGGGCTGTTTTTTACCGAAAACCGTCCCAAACAGGAAAAATAAGCGGTTTTGGTCGCAAAATTAAGGAAATAATTTAAAATTAATTGCGAAAGGTACTTGCAATTGCATAATATTGATGGTATACTGTATCTGATTAATTAGGTTGTGTCCTTGCGCCCTGCGGCGGCAGCGACACAAAATACAGGGAGAGGAGGAGACAACATGGGTCTTCATATGCCGAAGCGCAGATATAAGCCTAAGTCTGCGGCCGGCGTCCGTGACCTGAAAAAAACCCTGCATAAGAATCTGGAGTTCACGGCTCTGGAACAGTATAAGCTGATTCGTGCCAACCTGGATTTCACACTCCCCGAGAATGAGAAGTGTCCCATCATCGGTGTGACCAGCTCCATGCGCGGCGAGGGTAAGAGCACCACGGCGGTGAATCTGGCGTACGTATTCGCTGAAAAGGGCAGTAAGGTACTGCTCATAGACGGCGACCTGCGCATCCCCTCCATCGCCAAAAAGTTGGATATCGACAGCACCCCCGGTCTGGCCGACCTGCTGCGCGGTAAGAGTAAGGAGTTTTTCGGATTCCAGCAATACCTGCTGGACAACTGGTATATTCTCCCCTCCGGCGACATCCCTCCCAACCCCTCGGAGTTGTTGGGGTCCAGCCGTATGGAGAACGTACTCAATCAGCTGAAAGAGACCTTCGATTACATCATCGTTGACCTTCCGCCGGTCAATATCGTGTCCGATGCGGTGTCCATCTCCGGCCTGATCTCGGGTATGATCGTGGTTATCCGCGAGGAATATACTGAGAAAAAGGAGCTGGAGCGTTGCTTCCGTCAGCTGAAGCTGTCCAACGTCAACGTGTTGGGCTGCGTGATGAACGAGGCAAAATCCGAAAAGGGCAGCTATCGGCACTATCGCAAATACCGCAACTATAAATACTATCGCTATTACCAGAGCGATGCCGAGGCCGGTCAATGATCGACTGGCATAATCACCTGCTCCCGGAGATGGACGACGGCAGCCACAGCGTGGCGGAGAGCATCACGATGCTGCAGGCGCAGGCGTCCCAGGGTGTCACTCTGGTGGTGGCCACCCCCCATTTCTATCCCAACGACGAGTCGGTGGCGTCCTTTCTCAAGCGACGCGCCCATTCGTACGACAAGCTGATGGAGCAATGGTCGGAGTCGATGCCTGTCATTCGCCTGGGCGCCGAGGTGCAGTATTACCCCGGCATCAGCCGTATGGACGAGCTGAAGAGCCTGCGCATTCAGGATAGCAAGCTGCTGCTGCTGGAGATGCCCATGAGCCGCTGGACCGAGACCATGATCCGCGAGCTGATCGACCTGTCCGGCAAAAACGGCATCTGCCTGATGCTGGCGCATATCGACCGCTATCTCCACCTGCAGACCGCAGGGGTGTGGGAGCGGCTGTTGGATCACGGCATCCTGATGCAGACCAACGCCTCCTTCTTTAATGCCCGGCTCACCCGCCGAAAGGCGCTGACCCTGCTGGGCAGAGGCTACGTCCACTTCCTGGGCTCGGATTGTCACAATATGACCACCCGCCCCCCACGGGTGGGCAAAGCCTATGACGTTATCCGTAAGAAATTTGACGACGACTACGTTTATCAAATGACCGAGTACGGCTACTCGTTATTACAAACTATAAAAACATAATCATTTGTGAGAAAGGAAGATGTTATTATGAAAAAGATCTTAACCGTATGTATGGCTATCGTGATGGTGCTGGGACTGAGCACCGCCGTTCTGGCCGCCCCCGGCAACTTCGTGTCCAGCCCCTCCGGCAACGCTGCCCCCACCATCGTGGACTTTGCCGCCGCCAATGCGGACTGCACCCTGGAGCCGGTGATCATCCCTTACAAGGATCGGGATCAGCTGCCGGACGATCAGCGTAAGCTTCTGGAGGACGCCTACGACGACATCGTCAATGCCGACGATCTGTCCGACCTGGTGGAGGCTCTGAAGGACGTGGCGGATAAGCTGGGCGTGGACGTGGACGATCTGGCTGTCAGCGACCTGTTCTACATCACCGGCGAGGGCTGTGACGATCACGACGGTCACAAGGGCTTCACCATCACCCTGGATGCTAACACTCTGAAAAACTTTGCCGCCCTGATGCAGATGGACGAGAACGGCAACTGGTCCCTGGTCAACGGTGCCTACATCAACTCCAAGGGTCAGCTGGTGTTCACTCTGGATGACCTGAACCGTCCCCTGGCCATCGTGGTGAACGGCGCCAACGTGTCTCCCCAGACCGGCGACACCAACCACATCTATATCTACGCCGCTCTGATGGTGGCCTCTGCGCTGGCGATCGTTGTCATCGCTGTCAAGAGCAAGAAGTACGCCTAATCGACGAAGCATAACGTAAAAAAGCACACCGATTTTTCGGTGTGCTTTTTTTGTAGCGGCACACCCACTCCTTGCCTCCCCTTGTCAGGGGAGGTGTCTGGAGCTCAGCTCCGGACGGAGGGGTAGTAAAACCGGGACAAGCAAATCAAAGGGAAAGGCATAAAATCAATTTTGCAAATTCTCTTTATTTCCTCCCTTTTTTATGATATAATCGTATTACTACGTCGCAAAGGATGATTGTATGAACCACCTACTGGTTATCGACGGCAACAGCATTATTAACCGCGCCTTCTACGGGGTCAAGGCCTTGACCACCAAGGACGGGCGGTATACCAATGCGCTGGTCGGCTTTTTGAATATTCTCGCCCGCCTGCGGGAGATGTCCGACGCCACCCACATCGCGGTGGCCTTTGACCGCAAGGCGCCCACCTTCCGCCATCAGGCCTACACCGAGTATAAGGCGGGTCGCCACGGTATGCCGGAGGAGCTGCGTCAGCAGCTGCAGCCGCTTAAGGACATTCTGTCCGCTATGGGTCTGACCATCGTGGAACTGGACGGCTATGAGGCGGACGACATCCTGGGTACCCTGTCCCTGGCGGCGGCACGGGCGGGGGACGTCTGCTATATCGCCACCGGTGACCGCGACAGCCTGCAGCTGGTGGGGGAGGGCGTGTCCGTTCTGCTGGCCACCACCAAGATGGGTCACCCCGAGACGGTGGTGATGGACGTGGACGCCATACAGGAGAAATACGGGCTGACCCCTGCCCAGCTGATCGACCTGAAAGCGCTGCAGGGGGATACCAGCGACAACATCCCCGGCGTCCCCGGCGTGGGCGAAAAGACCGCCCTGTCGTTGATGCAGCAGTTCGGGTCGCTGGACTATATCTACGAAAACATCGACGCGCTGGACATCCGCGACAGCCTGCGGAACAAGCTGTCAGCCGGCAAGGACAGCGCCTATCTCAGCCGTATGCTGGGCACCATCTGCCGTGAGGTGCCCATCGACCTGACCCCCGACGCCTACGCCATCGGTCCTATGGACGAGGTGAAATTGGCGGCTCTGCTGCAGGACTATGAGCTGTATAAATGGATGGAGAAGCTGGGTCTGTCTCCCGTGACCGTTCCCGCCGTTCAGACAGAGGCGGTGGACACCCCGCCGGTGGAGGGCAACGAGAGCTTATCCTCGCTGCTGGAGAGCATTACGGCACAGGGAAAGATGGATGTTCTCGCCACCACCGAGGGGGACGAGATCACCGCGCTGGCGGTGTGTGCCGCCGGTCGGTGCGCGCGGGTAGACCGCTTTGCGCCGGAGTTTGACCGCCTGGTGGACCTGCTGTCCGACCCTGCGGTGACCAAGCGCACCCACGATTCCAAGCCCTTGTTCCGAGCCCTGCTGGCGATGGGGTTGACTCCCGCCGGCTTTGCGCTGGATACGGCGCTGGCGGCGTATCTGCTCAACCCGCTGTCCTCCGATTATTCCCTGTCCCGTCTGCTGACCGAGTACGGCTATGCCGCCGAGGAATGTCTCCACGGTCTGCCTGCTCTGTGCGACCGTTTGAGTGCGCTGGTGGAGGAGCAGGGGATGACCCTCCTGCTCACCGACGTGGAGCAGCCGCTGGCGCTGGTGCTGGCGGATATGGAGCGTCAGGGCGTGGCGGTGGACCGCGAGGGCATCGCCGCCTTTGGCAGTCAGCTGACCGCCCGCATCCTCACTCTGCAAAAGGAGATCTATGAGCAGGTGGGGTATGAATTCAACTTAAATTCCCCCAAACAGCTGGGCAAAGCGCTGTTTGAGGATCTGGGCTTGCCCCACGGCAAGAAGACCAAGACCGGCTATTCCACCTCCGCCGACGTGCTGGAGAAGCTGCGGGACCAGTCCCCCGTGGTGGCGAATCTGCTGGAGTACCGCACCCTGTCCAAGCTCAACAGCACCTATTGCGACGGTCTTTTAAAGGTGGTGGGTCCCGACGGGCGGGTGCGCTCGGTGTTTAACCAGACCGAGACCCGCACGGGTCGCATATCCTCCTCCGAGCCGAATCTGCAGAATATTCCCGTCCGCTCCGAGTTGGGGCGGCAGATGCGGCGGTTTTTCACCGCCCGCCCCGACTGGGTGCTGTGCGATGCGGACTATTCCCAGATCGAGCTGCGTGTGCTGGCGCATATGGCCGCCGAGCCCACCATGACCGAGGCTTTTAACACCGGCGTGGACATCCACCGCCAGACCGCCGCCTCGGTGTTCGGCGTCACCCCCGATCAGGTGACCGCTCAAATGCGCTCCGCCGCCAAGGCGGTGAATTTCGGCATCATCTACGGTCAGGGCGCCTATTCGCTGGCGGAGGATCTGGACATCGGCTTTGCCGAGGCGAAGGATTATATCGACCGCTATTTGACGAAGTTCGGCGCGGTGAACGCCTTTATGGAGGGGCTGATCGCCGCCGCCACCGAAAAGGGGTACGGTGAGACCCTGCTGGGTCGCCGCCGACCCCTGCCGGAATTGAAGGCGGGCAACGCCATGACCCGTCATTTCGGCGAGCGGGTGGCGCGGAATATGCCCATCCAGGGCACCGCCGCCGACATTATCAAGGTGGCGATGGTGCGGGTGTACCGCCGTCTGCAGGCGGAGGGTCTGCAGGCACGGCTCATCCTGCAGGTGCACGACGAGTTGATGGTGGAGTGCCCCCGTGAGGAGGCGGACACCGTCTGCCGCCTGCTGGTGGAGGAGATGGAGGCCGCCGCCGACCTGACCGTCCGCCTGGAGGTGGACGCCCACGTGGGCGATACCTGGTATGATGCGAAAGGGTAAAAACAATGAGTAATGAGAAATGAGAAATGAGTAATGACGGGCGATTCGTGAATCGCCCCTACGATACCGCAACGACCTCACATAGAATCCGTAGGGAGAACAAGAACGGCTACGATCTTGCCCTTTTCTGTCGCTGTTGCTCCATTCCTCATTCCTCATTTTTAATTCTTAATTTCAAAAAGCCGTCTCGTGAGAGGCGGCTTTTTTAGCGCCCTTGTGCATTTTTGCCATTTCACCCGTGAAATATATGTCAAAAATGACAAAAAACGCCAATTTTGTAGAAAAATCTTGTAACAAACTATACAAAAAGTGCTTGCTTTTCTGCCGCTTTGCTGATACAATAATGGTGTATACGTATGTCCTCGACCCGAAAGGAAGTGGAAAGCCAATGAGTTTATACGACAACGGCGTGACGCTAGCCCAGAAAATGGACGAATTTCACGCCGGCACCGACACCCACGCCTACCGCTGGCTGGGGTGCCATTATGCGGGGGATAACGCCTACGTCTTCCGTGTGTGGGCGCCTAATGCCAAGGCGGTGTCACTGGTGGGCGATTTTAACGGATGGAATCCCGACGCCCAGCCGATGATGTGGCTGGACGGCGGATTTTGGGAGACCACCGTGCAGGACGTTCCCCTGTACGCCGCGTATAAGTACCACGTGGTGGGGCAGGACGGCAACGCGGTGCTCAAGAGCGACCCCTACGCCGTCCACAATGAGACCCGCCCCGGCACCGCGTCTAAGGTGTACGAGGTGGGTGGCTATGAATGGGGCGACAGCAATTGGCAGCAGCACAAAATAGCCCCCTACGACAAGCCGGTGAATATCTACGAGGTACACGCGGGCAGCTGGCGCACCTATGCTGACGGCAACCCCTTCTCCTACCGCAAGCTGGCGGAGGAGCTGGTGCCCTACGTGCTGGATATGGGCTATACCCACATCGAGCTGATGCCCATCTCGGAGTATCCCTTTGACGGCTCCTGGGGCTATCAGGTGACGGGGTATTACGCCCCCACCAGCCGCTACGGCGGGCCGGAGGACTTTATGTATTTCGTGGACACCTGCCATCAGGCGGGTATCGGCGTGATACTGGACTGGGTGCCGGCCCACTTCCCGCGGGATGCGGCGGGTCTGTTCCACTTTGACGGCGGCCCCTGCTACGAGTATGCCGACCCCCGCAAGGGTGAGCATAAGGAATGGGGCACCTGTGTGTTCGACTACGGACGGCCCGAGGTGCGGTCCTTCCTCATCTCCAACGTGTTCTATTGGCTGGAGGAATATCACATCGACGGCATCCGCGTGGATGCGGTGGCGTCCATGCTGTATCTGGACTATAACCGCAAGGATGGCGAGTGGGTGCCCAATTTCTACGGCGGTCACGAGCATCTGGAGGCGGTGGATTTCATCCGCTGGCTCAATGAGGCGGTGTTCCATCACCATCCCAACGTGATGATGATCGCGGAGGAATCCACTGCCTGGCCCATGGTATCCAAACCCACCTCCGACGGCGGTCTGGGCTTTAATTTCAAGTGGAATATGGGCTGGATGAACGATATGGTGCGGTACACCTGCACCGACCCCTTCTTCCGCAAGGATAATCACAATCTGCTGACCTTCTCGCTGATGTACGCCTTCTCCGAGAATTTCGTGTTACCTATCTCCCACGACGAGGTGGTGCACGGCAAGGGCTCGCTGATCAACAAGATGCCCGGTGACTACGAGCAGAAGTTTGCGGGTCTGCGGGCGTTCCTCGGCTATATGATGACCCACCCGGGCAAAAAGCTGTTGTTTATGGGCAGCGAGTTCGGCCAGTTTAAGGAGTGGGACTACCAGAGCGGTCTGGACTGGCTGCTGCTGGACTACGAGGCCCATCGGATGTGCAAGCACTACGTCCGCACCCTCAACCATCTGTACCGTCAGACCCCCGCTTTGTGGGAGGATGATTACTCCTGGGAGGGCTTTAAGTGGATCGCCGCGGACGATAACGCCCACAGCGTTATCTCTTTCCGCCGCATAGACAAAAAGGGCAACGAGGTGGTGACGGTGTGCAACTTCACCCCCGTGCAGAGAGAGGGCTACCGCATCGGTCTGCCGATATACGGCGACTGGGTGGAGCTGTTCAATTCCGATCTGGCAGAGTTTGGCGGCGGCAACGTCGTCAACGGCGTTATTAAGACCGACCCCGAGCCTATGCACGGCTTTGACCAGTCGGCGGCGCTGACCCTGCCGCCCCTGTCGGTGCTGGTGCTCAAGAAGAAACGCGCCAGACCCTATCCCAAGAAGAAAGCGGAACAATTGGCAAAGGCGAGAGCCAAAGCCGAAGCCGATAAGAACTAAGGAGGAGATTTGTAATGTTTCGTAAGCAGGAATGTGTAGCCATGCTGCTGGCTGGCGGTCAGGGCAGCCGTCTGTACGCGCTGACCCGCAAGATCGCCAAGCCTGCAGTACCCTACGGCGGTAAATACCGCATCATCGACTTCCCCCTATCCAACTGTGTGAACTCCGGCATTGAGACGGTGGGCGTGCTGACCCAGTATCAGCCGCTGGAGCTCAACGACTACATCGGCTCCGGCTCTCCGTGGGATCTGGACCGTATGGACGCCGGCGTTCACGTGCTGCCCCCCTATCAGCGCAACCAGGGCGCCGACTGGTATAAGGGTACCGCCAACGCCATCTATCAGAACATAGACTTCATCCAGCGGTACAACCCCGAATACGTGCTGGTGCTGTCCGGTGACCATATCTATAAGATGGATTACAGCGATATGCTGGCATTCCATAAGGAGAATAACGCCGACTGCACCATCGCCGTGCTGGACGTACCCAAGGAGGAGGCCAGCCGCTTCGGTATTCTGAATACCAATCCCGACGGCTCCATCTACGAGTTTGACGAGAAGCCGGCGGTGCCCAAGAGCACCCTGGCGTCTATGGGCATCTACATCTTCACGTGGGAAAAGCTGCGTAAATACCTCATCGAGGACGAGGCAAACCCCAACTCCTCCAACGACTTCGGCAAGAACGTGCTGCCCACTATGCTGGATTCCGGCGAGCGGATGTTCGCCTATCGCTTTGAGGGCTACTGGAAGGACGTGGGCACCATCGACTCCCTGTGGGAGGCCAATATGGACCTGCTGGATCCCAACGTTCCGTTGGATCTGGCGGACCCCAGCTGGAAGATCTATTCCCGCAACCCCGGTATGCCGCCCCAGTATCTGTCTGCCACCTCTCAGGTGCAGAATTCCTCCATCACCGAGGGCTGCATCATTCACGGTAAGGTGGAGTCTTCCATCGTCTTCGCCGGCGTCACGGTGGAGGAGGGCGCGGAGATCGTCCAGTCCATTCTGATGCCCGGCACGGTGGTTAAGAAGGGCGCCAAGGTGCAATACGCCATCGTGGCGGAGAACGCCGTCATCGAGGAGGGCGCCGTGGTGGGTGAAGCACCCGAAGAGATCGACGACCTGTCCCGTTGGGGCGTGGCGGTGGTTGCCTCCGGCATCACCGTGGGCAAGAACGGTAAGGTTCTGGCACAGAGTATGATCGAAGCAGACGTTAACGAAGGCGAGGAGGTGAGCACTCATGCGTAATTCCGGTGCTGTAGGTTTGATTTTTGCCAATATGTACGATGAGGCGTTCCGTGACGGTACGGCGGTCCGTTCCATGGGTTCTCTGCCCTTTGGCGGTCGTTATCGCCTGATCGATTTCCCCCTGTCGGCGATGGTGAACGCCGGCATTACCAAGGTGGGTGTCATCACCAAGAGCAACTACCAGTCCCTGATGGATCATCTGGGCAGCGGTAAGGCGTGGGATCTGTCCCGTAAGAACGAGGGTCTGTATTTCCTGCCCCCCCGCAGCAGCGACGATGCCAAGTATCAGGGCCGCATCGGCTCTCTGGTGGACGTGGTACCCTTCCTGAATCATTCGAAAGAGGATTACGTGATTCTGGCGGACTGCCATATGGTCACCAGTATGGATTACGACGCCCTGCTGGAGGCTCACGTGGTATCCGGCGCCGACGTGACGGTGGCCTGCCGCCACGGCGCTGTGCCGGCGCTGACCGATATTCCGGTGCTGTCTATGGACGCCGCCGGTCACGTCACCGACCTGCTGCTGGGTCGCGTGGGAGACCAGGATGCCTTCTACGGCATCGGCGTGTACGTGATGCGCAAGGATTGGCTGCTGCGCACCCTCACCGAGGCGGTGGCCCGTAATCTGGGTCACTTTGAGCGGGATATTCTCCAGCGCCGCCAGGACGAATTGAAGATCTACGGCTATCAGGTACCGTCGCTGGTGATGCCCATCTATTCCACCGCCAGCTACTTCCACGCCAATCTGGCTCTGCTGGAGGATGACGTGCGGGAGGAGCTGTTCCCCATGGACCGTCCCGTCTATACCAAGCTGAAGGACTGCGACCCCGTGCAGTACGGTCTGCACGCTCAGGTGAAGAACAGTCTGGTGGGCGACGGTGCCCACGTGGACGGCAAGGTGGATAACTGCATCATCTTCCGCGGCGCCAAGATCAGCCGCGGCGCTCAGCTGTCCAACTGCGTGGTGATGCAGAACGTCACGGTGGGCGACCAGTGCAAGCTGGGCTGCATCATCGCCGATAAGAACGTGGTGATCCGTAACGGCTGCACCCTGCAGGGCTCCGAGAGCTATCCCGTTTACATCGCCAAGAATTCCATCATCTGACCGACGGAGGTAATCCATGAAAGTATTATATATTGCCAGTGAGGCTCTTCCCTTTGCCGCCTCCGGCGGATTGGCGGACGTAGCCGGCTCGCTGCCCAAGGCGATGCGCAATCGTCTGGTGGGCTGCCGCGTGGTGCTGCCGCTGTACGAGAGCGTCCCCCAGGAGCTGCGTGAGAATATGAAGTTCCTCACCAGCCTGTCGGTGCCGGTGGCCTGGCGCCGTCAGTATTGCGGCGTGTTCGAGGCCAAGGTGGGTGGAGTCATCTACTACCTGCTGGATAATCAGTATTATTTCAAGCGTCAGGGCATGTACGGTCACTACGACGATGCCGAACGCTTCGCCTTCTTCTCCCGCGCGGTGCTGGAGATGCTGCCCCACATCGGGTTTAAGCCGGACGTGCTGCACGCCAACGACTGGCAGTCGGCGCTGGTGCCGCTGTTCTACAGCATCTTCTACGCCACCCGTGAGGGCTATGAGGGTATCAAGACGGTGCTGACCATCCACAACATCCAGTACCAGGGCAAGTACGGTATGGAACTGGTGGAGGACGTGCTGGGCATTCCCCCCGAGCACCGCAGTTTGGTGGAGTACGACGGCTGCTGCAACTTTATGAAGGCGGGTATCGAGACCGCCGACCGCGTCACCACCGTCAGCCCCACCTATGCCCAGGAGATTCTGGATCCCTGGTTCTCCTGGGGTCTGGACCCCATCCTCAACGCCCGCAGCTGGAAGCTGTGCGGTATCCTCAACGGCATCGACACCGACGGCTATAACCCCGAGACCGATCCCAACGTGTTTGCCAATTACACCGTGGATACGGTGGAGGAGGGCAAGGCCGCCAATAAGAAGGCGTTGCAGGAACGGCTGTGTCTGCCGGTGCGCCCCGACGTGCCGCTGATCGGTATGGTGACCCGCCTGACCTCCCACAAGGGTCTGGATCTGGTCAAGTACATCGTGGACGACCTGCTGCAGCGGGACGTGCAGATGGTGGTGCTGGGCTCCGGCGAGTGGGTGTATGAGAATTTCTTCCGTGAGATTCAGAATAAGTATCCCGAAAAGTTCAATTATTGCGTGGGCTTCATCCCCGAATTGGCCCGTAAGATCTACGCCGGCGTGGACATCTTCCTGATGCCCTCCAAGAGTGAGCCCTGCGGTCTGGCACAGATGGTGGCGTGCCGCTACGGCACCCTGCCGGTGGTCCGCGAGACCGGCGGTCTGAAGGACAGCATCATCGACTGCGGCGAGGAGGGTGGCTTCGGTTTCACCTTTAAGACCTACAACGCCGACGATATGCTGGCGGCCATCGACCGCGCGCTGGGCGCCTACGCCAATAAGCCTGATCTGAAGCTGCTCCGCGAGCGCTGTATGACCGAGGACTTCACCTGGGGTCGCAGCGCCAATACCTACATCCGTATGTATAAGGAAATGCTGAAATGAGTTTACAAAAAATCCCGAGGGACGATCCCTCGGGATTTTTTTGTGACCGAGCGGGGAGAGCCCGCTTTTTATATGGCACTGTAAGCGCTTACACCGTGAGCATTTCGCGCATTTGCCGCAGGATGGTTTTCTCCCGTCGGGACACTTGAACCTGGGTCATTCCCAGGCGATCGGCGGTGGCCTGCTGGGTCTGCCGACCCAAATACCGCAGGCGGATCAGCGCCCGATCCCGCGGCTCCAACCGCTCCATTACCTGCCACAGCGCCAGACGGTCGGTGACCGCCTGCTCGTAGGATTCCACCGGCAGGTCGATGGCAGGCTCCCCCTCGGCGTGGGTCAGGGAGAGGGGCGGGGTGGACAGACCCACCGCCTGCGCCACCTGCTCGGGGTCCTCCTGCAGCTCCGCCGCCAGCTCACTCACCGACGGCTCCCGCCCCAGACGGGCGGTCATCTGCTCCCGCAGACGGGACACCCGATAGGACAGGGATTGCAGGGCGCGCCCCGCCTTGACAGCGCCGCCCTGACGGAACAGGTGCCGCATCTCGCCCAGTATCAGCGGCACCGCGTAGGTGGAGAAGCACAGCCCGCGGGAGGGGTCGAAGCCGTCGACGGCCTTAACAAGGCCGATGCACCCCGCCTGAAACAGGTCGTCGTATTCCATCCCCCTGCCGCTAAAGCGCTTGGCGCAGGCGTGCACCAGCCCCATATTGTCGCAGATGAAGCTGTCGCGGCTCATCGTGAGCGTAGCCGAAGGGCTATGTATTTATCCATTATCACGGTGGTGCCCTTATCGGGGATCGACCGCACCCGCAGGCGGTCGGTGAAGGATTCCATCACCGAGAAGCCCAGACCCGACCGCTCCTCGCCGCCGGTGGTGTAGAGAGGGGTCATGGCCTGGCGCACGTCGGGGATGCCGGTGCCGCGGTCCTTCACCTGCAGGTTCACCCGCCCGTTCTCATACAGCTTCACCGTCAGGGTGACCGGACCCAGACGGTCGGGATAGGCGTGGACGATGGCGTTGGTAACCGCCTCGGACACGGCGGTGCGCAGATCCGCCAGCTCGTCCACGGCGGGGTCCAGCTGTGCCACAAAGGCCGCCACCGCGGCGCGGGCGAAGCTCTCGTTGGCGGAGCGGCTGAGGAAGGTCAGTTTCATTTCATTAATGGGTTTCACAGGCATCATTCCTTTCTTTGTGTTCGTTCCAGATGGGCAGGCGATCCAATCCCGCCAGCCGAATCATTTTTTCAATGGTGGGGTTGGGGTTTTCCACCGTCAGCGTGCCGCTTTGAGCCAGCATCAGCCGATACCGCCCCATAATCAGTCCGATGCCGGAGGAGTCCATAAAGGTCAGACGGCGCAGGTCCAGCACCAGCCGCCGACAGCGGCAGGACAGCACCGCCGTGTCGATCTGCTGACGGATGGGGGCGGCGGCGTGGTGATCCAGCTCACCGATGAGGTGGACGGTGAGCACCCCCTCCGCTCGGTTCAGCTCCAGTTGCATAGGGTCACATCCTTTCAAATGATTGTTTTTTTTATTTACCTTCCCCTTGATGGGAAGGGGGACCGCCGATAGGCGGTGGATGAGGTGGTCGCAGAGCGAAATGCTAACAATCCCTCCGAGTTTTGCTTCGCAAAACCCACCTCCCTTTACACAAGGGAGGCACGCCGACTTTGTCGGCTAATATGGCACAAAACAAAAAAGCCTCTACCCATATAGGATAGAGGCTTTTCTCAATTTTTTCACGAGAATTCCGCCGTCAAAAGCGGTCAGGTTATGTCACTTCAGCAGGCACACGCAGTGGGCGGCGATGCCCTCACCGCTGCCGGTGAAGCCCAGACCCTCCTCGGTGGTGGCCTTGACGCTGACGCGGTCGGTGGGGATGCCGCAGGCATCCGCCAGGATCTGCCGCATCTGAAGGATGTGGGGCGCCAGCTTGGGGCGCTGGCACAGGATGGTGGCGTCAATATTGCCGATGCCGTAGCCTTCGGCGGTCAGCCGCTCCACCACACGGCGCAGCAGCGCCACGCTGTCGGCGCCGGCATAGGCGGGGTCGCTGTCGGGGAACAGCTTACCGATGTCCCCCAGTGCCGCGGCACCCAGCAGCGCGTCCATTACCGCGTGGGTGAGCACGTCCGCGTCCGAGTGACCCAGCAGTCCCTTGTCATAGGGGACGGTGACGCCGCCCAGTATCAGCGGGCGGTCCTCCACCAGACGGTGTACGTCATAGCCGTGTCCGATGCGCATAGGTTTCTCCTCCTTGCCAATGCTCATGATCGCCTGCGCCAGAGCCACATCCTCCGGCGTGGTCAGCTTCAGATTGGTGTCCAGCCCCGCCACCAGCCGCACGGGGTGTCCGGCGGCCTCCATCAGCTGGCAGTCGTCGGTATAGTCCTTGCCCTCGGTCAGCGCCGCCGTCATAGCGGCGCACAGAGCGGCTCGGTCAAACACCTGCGGTGTCTGCACCCGCCACAGCCGGGCGCGATCGGGGGTGTCGGTGATATAGCCGTCCGCATCCGTTCTCTTGAGGGTGTCCTTGACCGGTACCGCCAGAGCGGCACCGCCGCTCTCACGGGCGGCGGTGATCACCGCCCCCACGTCCTCGGCGCGCACCAACGGGCGGGCGCCGTCGTGGATACCTACCAGGGTGGTCTCGGCGGGCAGAGCCGCCAGACCCGCCGCCACCGACTGCTGTCGGGTGCTACCGCCCACCACGGCGGTGCGCAGCTTGGTGACTCCGACCTCATCCGCTAGGGCGGTGAAGTGGGGGATGTCCTCGGCGCGGGCGATGAGCAATATCTCATCCACCGCCGCCACCGACTGCAGGGTCAGCAGGGTATGGATCAGCACGGGGTATTCCCCCAGCAGAATGTGTTGCTTCGGTTGTCCCATACGGGTGGAGCCGCCCGCGGCGGCTACCATCATAACGGTGTAGGGCATTGTGTTTCCTCCTTTAGGTATGCGGAGTGGTGCGAAAGGCCCCCTTGCCTAAAGGGGGCTGTCAAAACCGTAGGTTTTGACTGGGGGATATTACTTTCGTATGGATTGCTTAACTTGCAAATCAATGTATTCGCAGACTCCTCTGAAATTACGGCTAATTTCATTGTTTGGTATGCGAATAACGGTCAAATCTCGATTTTTGATTTTTTGGGTGCGGATTTTATCTTTTATCATTTCGTTGGCTTGGTAATGCTGTGAACCATCCAATTCAATAATCATTCGTGCTTCGTGACAATAGAAATCAACAATATAATTATCAATTACCTTTTGACGAAGAAAGCGGATGGGATAGGAGCGCAAGAAATCATACCATAAATGTCGTTCTTCCTTTGTCATATTCTTGCGGAGTGCTTTTGCGTTTTTCGTCAGGTCGGAGTTGTGCTTTCTGTTCGTAGTTATCCCTCCGCTCATTATCCCCCAGTCACGGCTTCGCCGTGCCAGCCCCCTTTAGGCAAGGGGGCCTTTACGGCTCTGGGCTCATTATATCATACCTGTCGCAAAAAAACAACCGCCCCTTTCGGAGCGGTTGGAAACATTAGATAGAGATCTCGGCGGCCATCTTAAACAACTGGTTCTTAAAGGGTTTCTTCATGGCCAGCGCCTCGTCGATGTCAAAGTCCATCAGGGTGTTGTTGTTTACAGCCACCACCCGTTCGGTCTTGCCGTTCATCAGCAGGTGGGCGGCATAATAGCCCATCTGGCTGGCCAGCAGACGGTCACGGCTGGAGGGACGACCGCCGCGCTGTACGTGACCCAGCACGGTGGCACGGGTCTCTACGCCGGTGGCATTCTCAATTTCGCGGGCCAGCTTCTCCACGTCGCCGATGCCCTCGGCCACCATCACGATGAAGTGATGCTTGCCCAGAGAGGAGGTGTATTTCATACGTTCCACGATGTCCCGCTGGAAATCGTAGGGAACCTCCGGCACCAGGATGGTGGTGGCACCGGCGGCGATACCGGCACTCAGCGCCAGCCAGCCGGCGTGACGACCCATCACCTCCACCACGCTGCAGCGGTCGTGGGAGGCGCAGGTGTCCCGCAGCTTATCCACCATATCCACCACGGTGTTGGTGGCGGTGTCGTAGCCGATGGTGTACTCACAGCAGCCGATGTCGTTGTCGATGGTGCAGGGGATGCCGATGCAGTTGATGCCCTGCTGGGACAGCTTCTGGGCGCCGCGGAAGGAGCCGTCGCCGCCGCAGACCACTACGCCGTCAATGCCGTGCTTGCGGCAGATGTCGGCGGCCTTTTTCTGATACTCCAGCTCCTTGAATTCCAGACAGCGGGCGGTGTACAGCATGGTACCGCCCTGCTGGAGGATGTTGGACACCGAGCGCAGATTCATAGGAACCAGCTCATCATTTATTAAGCCGTTAAAGCCGCGGATCACGCCGTATACCTCGATGCCGGCGTTGAGGGCGGTACGCACCACAGCGCGGACAGCCGCATTCATGCCGGGGGCGTCGCCGCCGCTGGTCAGAACAGCAATCTTCTTCATAATCTTGGTCACTCCTTAAAAAACTGCGCATCTGCGCAGACAACTGCATTTACGGATTTATTGTACCCCCTATATAAGGGGTATTACAATGGATATTTTACCCACACAGATGGATTTTTGTTGCATCATAAATGGGGGTTTCCCGAAATCACCCACGGTTTTGGGCGGCGGTGAGGGTGTTTTTGAGCAGCATGGCGATGGTCATGGGACCCACGCCGCCGGGCACGGGGGTGATGGCGCCGGCGATGGGCTCCACCGCGGCGAAGTCTACGTCGCCGCACAGCTTTCCGTTTTCATCCCGATTGATGCCCACGTCGATGACGGTGGCACCGGGCTTGACCATATCGGCGGTGACGAATTTAGCCCGTCCCACCGCCGCCACCAGAATATCCGCCTGACGGCAGATGGCGGGCAGATCCTTGGTGCGGGAATGGCAGACGGTGACGGTGCCGTTCTCCTGCAGCAGCAGCATCGCCATGGGCTTGCCCACGATGTTGCTGCGTCCGATGACCACGCAGTGCTTTCCCTCTACGGTGATGCCGCTGCGGTGGAGGAGCTCCATCACACCGGCGGGGGTGCAGGGGAGAAAGGTCTGGTCGCCGATCATAATGTGTCCCACGTTCTCGGCGTGGAAGGCGTCCACGTCCTTTTTTGGGTCGATGGCGGCGATAACGGCGCTGTCGTCCAGTCCCTTTGGCAGGGGCAGCTGGCACAGAATGCCGTGGATGTCGTCACGGGTGTTGAGCCGCTCTACCACGTCCAGCAGCTCCTGCTGGGTGGTGGCGGCGGGCAGATTGATCTGCTCGCTGTAGAAGCCCACCTCCTCGCAGGCCTTGCCCTTGTTACGGACGTAGGTTTGGCTGGCGGGGTCATCCCCCACCAGGATCACCGCCAGACCGGGGGTGATGCCCCGCTCCTTCAGTTTATTTACCTCGGCAGCGATCTCCGCCCGCAGAGCGGCGGCGGTCGCCTTTCCGTCAATGATCAGCGCCATGGGGGATCTCCTCCTTTGCGGTGCGGCGATACCGCCAATACAGATAACCAAACAGAGCCGCGCCACCCGCCACGGCGACCACCGCCACGATCTGGGAGGTGCGCAGACCGCCGGTCATCAGACTGTCGGTGCGCAGGCTCTCGATGAGGAAGCGTCCCACGCCGTACCAGACGGCGTAGCCGCAGAACAGCATACCGTTGAATTTGTACGCCTTTTTGAACAGAATATGCAGCAGGACGAAACCCAGCAGACACCACAGCGACTCGTACAGGAAGGTGGGGTGCACCGGCTGGGTGAGTATGTAGCCGGCGCCGTTCTGACCGGAGCGGATGATGTCGCCGGTCATACCCCAGGGCAGGTCGGTATTGCCACCGAAGGCCTCCTGGTTAAAGAAGTTGCCCCAGCGACCGATGCCCTGACCGATGAGAAAGCCCAGGGACGCCACGTCAAACATAGCCAGCACGTTCACCTTTCGCCACCGGCAGGCCAGCGTGCCCACCACGAAGGCGACGATGATGCCGCCGTAGATGCCCAGACCGCCGTCGCGGACGTTAAGCACCCGAACCGGATCATCCAGATACCAGTCCAGCCGTCCGCTGAACAGCACGTAGTATAGGCGGGCACCCAAAAAGGCGAAGGGGATGGTGATCAGCGCCACGTCCAGCATACGGTCCTGGTCGATGCCGAAGCCCTTGGCGTTTTTCATACCGTACAGCACCGCCAGCATCAGACCGCAGGCGATGATAACGGCGTACCAGTAGATGTGAAACCCGAAGACGGTGAAGCCGCGGGAGAGGTAGAATTCCAGACCCAGGTTGGGGAATTCCACGTGATGAACGTCAAACAGCGACATAGGCTGGTCGCTCCTTTCTTACAGAGGGTTGACCACCGACAGAGAGCAGGCGGTGGGGTCGATGCGGCGGGTGAGGTGCTGCTGCAGGGTGTCCACCGACAGGTCGCGGAGAACCTCCAGCTCCTCCAGGGGACGCAGACCGTCCAGCACGTTGCTCAGCACCATCTCGGCGCAGTCGGTGGGGTCGTCCATAGCGGCCACCATACGACCGTATACGCCGCGGCGGACCGCGTCGGCGGCGGCAGGGTCGATGCCCTCCTTCTGCAGGCGGGTGATCTCCGCGCACACCAGCTCCTTGACCCGCTTCGGGTCGGAGGATTCGCCGCCCACCAGCCATACGCAATAGCCGGGGCCCATAAAGTAGTCCACCTCGAACTGGTCGTTGATGAGCCCCTCCTTCATCAGCTGCTCGTAGAGGGGGCTGGATTTGCCGACGATCAGCTCGGTGAGTATGCGGCACACGGCGATGTTCTCCGCATCCAGCACGGGAGCCGCCTCCTTAAAGCCGATGTAGAACTGGGGCGATGCCACCGCCATAGCGGACTCGATATACTCCTGACAGACAGAGGTCGGCTCATCCACCTCGAAGGGGGCGGGGGTAAAGTCCGCGCAGGGCTTCAGCAGGCGGTCGGCCACCTCGGTCACCTGTTCGGGGGTGACGTTACCCGCCACCACCAGCACCATATTGTGCAGATTGTAATAGCGGTGATAGCAGCGATACAGCAGGTCGGGGGTGATGCGGGCGATGGTGTCCACTGTGCCCGCAATATCCACCCGAGCGGGATGGTTGTGGAACACCGCCCGCAGCAGGTTGAAGAACACGCGGCGACCGGGCTGATCCTCGCCCATACGGATCTCCTGACCGATGATGCCCTGCTCCTTTTGCACCGTTTCCTCGGTGAAATAGGGGTCCTGAACGAAGTCCAGCAATATCTCCAGACTGGGCAGCACGTTCTCGGTGGCGTGGAACATATAGGCAGTGCGGTCAAAGGTGGTGTAGGCGTTAGCATTGGCGCCGGTGGCGGCGTACCGCGTAAAGGCGTCTCCGTTTTCGCTCTCAAACAGCTTATGCTCCAGATAGTGGGCGATGCCCTCCGGCACCTCCTCGGTGCCGCCGTCGGCGGTGGGGAGGGTGTTGTTGATGGAGCCGTACTTGGTGGCGAACACCGCATAGGCGGAGGAGGCCTCCGGCATAGGCCATACCACCATCTTCAGGCCGGTCTTATGGGTGTCGATATACAGGGTATCCCCCAACAGGGGCAGTTGATAGGCGTTCATTATTCGGCCACCTCCTCTTCCGGTGCCAGCAGATAGACGGTATCAAAGTGGGTCAGACGGGCGGCGCGGCACACGTCCTCCTTGGTGACAGCCAGGGTGCGGCTGCGTTTCTCCTCGGGGGTGACGTAGTTGTCGTACACCGTCTGGGTCAGATAATAGTTCTCCAGCGCGTCGGGGTTGTCGGCGGCGGCCACGTACCGCTGCACCATGCTGCGGCGGGCGGCCTCCAGCTCGTCGTCGGAGAAATCTCCCTGGCGGATGGACTCCAACTGCTTGAGGATCTCCGTCTTGGCCTTTTCGGCGTCCTGCTCCTGTACGCCGCTGTCCACCAGGATGATGCCCTGGTAGCGGTCGTAGGAGGAGGCGCAGTAATAGCACAGGCTCTGCTCCTCACGCACGTGGGTGAACAGCAGGGACGTGGCACAGCCGCCCAGCAGGGTGTTCATCAGCTGAGCCGCCTCCACGTTGCCCTCGGGGTCGGTGATGGCGATGCGGAAGCCCAGCACCAGCTTCGCCTGCTTAAGGGACATCCGCTCGGTGACGTCGGTCTCCTTTAGGGCGAAGGAGGTGTCCACCTTCAGGGTGGCGGGGCGGCGATAGGACAGGGTGTCGAAGCGCGCCTTCAGCTTCTTCTCAAGAATAGCGGAATCGTCGGCGCTCTGATACATCCAGTGGATGGTGGCCTCGGACAGCATCCGCTCCCGCGCGGCGGCGGCGGACACGGGGGTCAGCGCCTCGGCGGCGGCGATGGAGCCGTTGGGATTCAGACTATAGGGGTGGTCGGGGCAGACCAGCTCCTCGCACCGCTGGCGGGCGTACATACGCTTGTTGTTCACCTCGCCCTGCAGACGCTCCAGCAGACACCGCTTCTCCTGGGCAAAGGCCTCGGCGTCAAAGGCGCCGTCGGTAATCATCGGGTCGAACAGCATATCCAGCAGCAGGTCGGTGCAGGGGGCGGTCAGGTCACTGCCGTCCATGGTATAGCGGCGGTTGAGATAGCTGATGGAATAGGACAGCACCTGCCATCCGCCCAGGCGGAAGATGTGCCCCTGCACGGTGGCGCCGTACAGCTCGTCCAGACGGCGGCTAAAAGAGGCCATGGTGGGGTAGGCGGCACAGCCGCGGGTGAGCAGACCGGGGAGAATGGCGTACTCGGCGGCGGTGGCGGCGGTCAGCGGCACCGCAAACACGCCGGTCAGACGGTCGGTGCGGTAGCAGGACTCCTTGAGGTGGAGCAGGGTCATATCGTGAGATAGTTGTTGGGTGATGGGTCGCATAGTATACGCTCCTTTACATCGTTAGTATACCCCTTGTGGGCGGCTGTTTACAGGCTTGCCAGCAGGGCGGCGGTGATGTCGCCGGCCAGCTGACCGACGTACCGCTCCAATTCATCAAAGGATACCGAGGCGTCCCCCTCGGCCAGATCCGATACGGTGCGCAGGATCACGCAGGGGATGCCGTTGTCTGCGGCGGTGTGGGCAATGGCAGCGCCCTCCATTTCGGCGGCGGCGGCACCGAAGGTGTCCCGCAGCTGTGCCTTGAGGGTGCTGTCGTCCACGAATACGTCGCCGGAGGCGATGACGCCGGTGATGGCCTTGTTGCCCGCGGGCAATACGGTGGCGGCGGCGTCCAGCGCCTTGGCGATCAGCCCCTCGTCGCAGGGGAACAGGGTGGGGCGGGTGTCGTCCTGACCGCACACAAAGCCCTTGACGTGACCGAAGGCGGTCAGGTCAAAGTCGTGCTGGAGGGCGGCGGTGCCCACCACCAGATCCTTCACCTCCAGACGGCGGTCCAGACCGCCGGCCATACCGGTGTTCAGCAGGGCGGTGACCCCGAAACGGTCGATAAGCATCTGGGCGGTGATGGCGGCGGCTACCTTGCCGATGCCGCTTTTGACCACCACCGCGTCCTTGCCGGACAGGGTGCCGGTCACAAACCGCCGTCCCGCATATTCGGTCACCGCGGTGTCCTCCATACGGGCGATGAGATTATCTACTTCCGAGTCCATGGCGCCGATGATACCGATGCGCTGCACAGCCCTCACTCCTTCTTAAAGTAAACTACCTTATAGTTTACCATATATTGTTTTTCTATGCAATGCTAATTTCATGCAAAAAGTACTTTTCTTTTTTGCGGGAGTGTGGTATAGTAAGGTGTGACATAAAACGGACAATGGTCCGCTGTGAGGAGGTGCCGCTATGGCGCGGCAATCGGGACAAAAGCTAAAACTGATCCATCTGCAGGAGATTCTGCGCCGCGAGACCGACGAGGAGCACCCTCTGACCCTGCGGCAGATACAGGATCTTTTGGAGCAGAGGGGTGTCTGCGCCGAGCGTAAGAGCCTGTACGACGACATCGAGCAGCTGCGGCTGTTGGGTGAGGACATCGTGACGGTGCGGGATACCACCGTGCGGTACTACGTGGGCGAGCGGACGCTGGATATGGCGCAATTGCGTCTGCTGGTGGATGCGGTGCAGTCCTCTAAATTCATCACCCGTAAGAAGAGCGCCGAGCTTATCCGCCGTCTGGAGAGTTTGACCAGCCGCCATCTGGCGGGTCAGCTGCAGCGGCAGGTGCTGGTGTCGGGGCGCATTAAGAATATGAACGAGAGCATCTATTACAACGTGGACAGCATCCACGGTGCGATGATGGAGAACCGCCAGATCCACTTCCAGTATTTCGACTGGGGCGCGGACAAGCAGCAGCACCTGCGCCACGATGGGGCGATGTACACCGTCAGCCCCTGGGCGTTGACCTGGGATTACGAGAACTATTATCTGGTGGCCTACGAGGCCAAGCGGGGCACCCTGCGCCACTATCGCGTGGACCGTATGCTCCGCATCCGCACCACCGACCTGCCCCGAGAGGGGGAGGAGGAATTCCGCAAGCTGGATATGGCTCAATACACCCAGACGGTGTTCGGTATGTTCGGCGGTCAGGCCCAGTCGGTGACCCTGCAGTGTGCCAATCGGATGGCGGGCATTATCCTGGACCGTTTCGGTCAGGACGTGACCCTGCACCCCGCCGACGGGGACACCTTTACGGTGCGGGTGTCGGTGGTGGTCAGCCCCCTGTTCTTCTCGTGGCTGTCCGGCTTCGGCACCGATATCCGTATGGTGGCGCCTGCCGACGTGGTGGCGCAGTACCGCGCCTATCTCACCGAGATTCTGGAGGGATACGACGGTGTTTGATTACACGCTGATACGCTCCGACCGCCGCACCCTGGCGCTGGAGATCACCCCTGACCTGCAGGTGGTGATACGGGCGCCCCGTCGGTGCTCCCGATGGGAGATCGACCGCTTTGCCGCCAACCACGAGGGATGGGTGCAGACCCATCTGCCCATCCAGAGGCGGCGGATGGAGGCGCGGGCGGCACGGGCGGTGACCCCCGAGCAGGAGCAGGCTCTGCGCCGTCTGGCGCAGGAGGTATTGCCCCGTCGGGTGGCGCACTTTGCCCCGCTGGTGGGGGCGACCCCCACCACCGTAAAGGTGACCGGCGCCCAAAAACGGTTTGGCTCCTGCAGCACCCGCGGCGGTGTGTGCTTCTCCTGGCGGCTGATGCAGTATCCCGCTGAGGCGGTGGACTACGTGGTGGTGCACGAATTGTGCCACCTGCTCCACCATAACCACGGTCCCCGATTCTGGGGGGCGGTGGCGGCGGTGATGCCGGATTATAAAGAAAGACAACGACTACTAAAGGATTGAGAGAGGAGGGGACTCCCTGTGAAAAACATACGATGGCTGTCGCTGATATTGGCGGCGGCGCTGGCTCTGAGCGGATGCAGTCTGGACGTGGAGTCCTATCTCCGTCCCCCGAAGGTGGGGGACCAGCAGCAGGCGGTGCAGACCGCCCTGGGTGAATACATACGCGATACCTACGGCGGAGTCCGCTACACGGCGGAATACCCCGTAGAGGGCGACAGCACCGCGGCGTATCTGCTGTGTGACCGGGACGGCTTCGTCGTGACGGACAGCGATGACGCCACGCTGGCGGTGGCCTTTTACTCGGTGGCCTTCACCACCGGTGAGATCCACGTCAATCTGCTGGAGAGGCGGGGAAAGCAGTGGGTGTCGGTAGCCGACACCGTCGGCGCCGGTGTGGACATCAGCCAGGTGGCCACCGGCGACCTGGATGAGGACGGTCAGGCGGAGCTGATCACCGGCTGGACCACCTACGATGCCCGTGTCCGCCGCCTGGCGGTATACGGCATCACCAACGGCATCACTCTGCTGGATGGGGACAATACCTATTCGGCTATGTGCGTGCAGGACATCACCGCCGACGGCGGTGACGACCTGCTGCTGTTGACCGCGGCGCAGACGGGCGAGGTGACCGCCTCGCTGTATCGCCTGCAGAATAAGGACTTGGTGGTAGCCGACACCGTGTCGCTGGACGGCGGCATCCTCGGCTTCGGCGATATGACCCTGTGCCGTCTGGCGGAGGGGGTACACGGCCTCTTCGTCGAGGGGACCAAGGAAAGCGCCGTGGTGACCGAGCTGATCTACTATGACCATACGGGGCTGTGCGCCCCCTTCTACGACCCCGCCACCAACAGCACCCCCGTCACCACCCGCACCCGCCGTCTGGCGGCGACCGACATTGACGGAGACGCGATGGTGGAGATACCCACCCACCAGATGCTGCCCGACCACACCGAGCAGGACGTGGGCGGCACCGTGACCCTGTGGCGGGTGTGGGATTATACCACCGGCCAGTGGCGGGATCACTCCGCCGCGCTGGTGAATCCGGCGGACGGCTATATGGTGACGCTGGACGACTGGAGCCATCTGGACACAGAATACGATAAGGATACCCGCACCCTGACCCTGCTCAACGCCACCACCCACCGCCGCTATCTGTGGGTGACGGTGGGCAACGGCGTCTCTGAGGCGCCCCTGCCGGGGCTTAAGCAGGTGACCCTGTTCGCCGGCGCCGGCGAGGGGGATACCGGCTACCACGCCTGGTACGACCCCGCGGTGCTGGAGGCGGAGAAGGTGCGGTATATGATCACCCGATTAAACAAGGCGGGAGGTGGACAGGAATGAAGAAAATTCTCATATGCGAGGATGAGGAGTCCATCCGCTCCTTTTTAGTGGTGTGCCTGCGCCGCGCCGGTTACGCGGTGGTGGAGTCCGCCTCCGGCGAGGAGGCTCTGTCCCGCTACGACGCCGACCCGTCTGTGGATATGGCTCTGCTGGACGGTATGCTGCCCGGCATCGACGGGTTCGAGACCTGCCGCCGCCTGCGGCAGAAAAACGACCGTATGGGCATCATTATGCTCACCGCCCTCACCCGTGAGGAGGAGAAGGTGGACGGTCTGCGCTCCGGCGCCGACGACTACGTGACCAAGCCCTTTAGCACGGCGGAGCTGGTGGCGCGTGTCGACGCGCTGTACCGCCGCCTGCAGCTGCCGCTGACCGACGGGGAGGATTCCGCCCGCATCCGCAGCGGCGATTATCTGCTGGATCGCAACGCCAACACCCTCCAATGGGGAGAGGATACGGTGGAATTGACCCAGCTGGAATGTCTGTTGATGGCCTACTTTCTGAAAAATCCCGGTCGTTTGATTACCCGCTCCGAATTGCTGGAGTCGGTGTGGCGCAGCGAGGAATACGCCGAGGATAAGATCGTAGACGTGAATATCCGCCGCCTTCGAATGAAGGTGGAGCGGGATCCCTCCAACCCGAAGCATCTGCAGACGGTGTGGGGGCAGGGGTATCAATGGAACGCGTAAGGCAGGGGGCACTCGGACGGTTTCTGCTCCGTCTGCTGCCCCAGAACGGACTGACACGCCGTTGGCTGCGCAACAGCCTGTTGGTCATCGTGGCGTTCCTGCTGGTGCTGCAGGTGCTGTTTTCACTGATGCTGCGGTTTTACTATTATGACGGCGTGGAGAATACGCTGGACAGCCGCGCACGGCTGTACCACCGCTCCATGGAGAGCTATCTCAGCGGCAGCACCAACCTCATCGGCGACGTCAGCCGCGATATGGTGGAGAACTTCAGCGATAAGGATCGGATGGAGTTGCAGGTGGTGGACACCCGCGGACGCATCCGCCTGTCCTCCAGCGGTTTTGTGCCGCGGTCTATGGAGGCGCCGGACTATGCCCGTGCTCTGACCGATGCCGAGGGCATCGGCCGTTGGCAGGGGCGCACCGACTCCGGCGAGCGGGTGATGGCGCTGTGTATGGTGGAGACCAATGGCGACGGCACCCCCATCGGCGGCTTCCGCTACGTGGTGTCGCTCACCGAGATCGATCGCCAGATCCTGCTGTGGTCGTTTCTGATGCTGTGTCTGATACTGGTGATTTTTATATTCGTATTTTGGTCGGGTATGTATTTCATCAATTCCATCGTGGCGCCGGTGTCGGCGGTGAATAAGACTGCACGGCGCATCGCCATGGGCGAATACGACGCCCGTCTGGAAAAGCGGTATGACGACGAGATCGGCGAATTGTGCGACACCATCAATTATATGGCGGGGGAGATATCAAACGCCGAGAAGATGAAGAACGAGTTTATTTCGTCGGTGTCCCACGAATTGCGCACCCCACTGACCGCCATTCAGGGCTGGACCGAAACCCTGCAGAACGCCGCGGAGGACCGCGAGCTGACCGCCCATGGGCTGTCGGTCATCGGCAAGGAAGCCCGTCGGCTGACCGGTCTGGTGGAGGAATTGCTGGACTTCTCCCGTATGGAGGGGGGACACATTCACCTCCGCTCCGAGCGGCTGGATCTGCAGGCAGAGCTGGCCGAGGCGGTATTCCTGCTGCAGGATAAGGCCGCCCGCAACGGGGTGACGCTGCACTACGTGGAGCACCCCGACCTGCCGACGGTCAACGGCGACAGCGCCCGCATCAAGCAGGTGTTCGTCAACCTGCTGGACAACGCGGTGAAGTATTCCCGCACCGGTGATCGGGTGCGGGTGGAGGCCGCGGCGGTGTCCGGCGGCGTGCAGGTGGTGGTCAGCGATACCGGCGTGGGCATCCCCGCCGATAAACTGCCGCTGGTCACCAAGAAATTCTATCAGGCCGAGCCGGGCACCACCGGCGCCGGCATCGGTCTGGCGCTCTCCGAGGAGATACTGCGGCTGCACGGCGGTCGTATGGAGATAGACAGTGAGCCGCAGGTGGGCACCACCGTAACCGTGTGGTTGCCGCAGGCGTAAAGAAAGGAATAGCGAATATGAGCAAACAAGAATGTGTACTGAAAAAGACCTCCATCGGCGGTCAGGCGCTGATCGAGGGCGTGATGATGCGGGGTCCCCACAAGACCGCTATGGCGGTGCGCCACACCTCCGGCGAGATCCGTATGGAGGAGTTTGACAATCCCGTGTCCAAGCGCCCGGCCATTACCAGGTGGCCGCTGATCCGCGGTCTGTTCGGCATGGTGGATTCCCTCACCTTCGGCTACAAGTGCCTGATGCGCTCGGCGGAGCTGAGCGGTCTGGAGGAGGAACTGGAGGACGCCATGGAGGAGGACATCTCCCCCGAGGAGGCCGCCGCCAAGAAGAAGGAGAATCAGAAAAAAGCCTCCGCCCTGATGAACGTGGTGATGGTGGTGGGTATGGTGCTGGGCGTGGCGCTGTCGCTGGTGCTGTTTATGTACCTGCCCAGCCTGCTGTTTAAGGCGCTGGTGCCGCTGGTGCCCGCCTTGGTGGAGGGCACCTCCGCCTTCGCGGTGGTGCGCGGCGTGTTTGAGGGCATCCTGCGCATCGCCATCTTCCTGGGCTATATGCTGGCGGTGAGCCGTATGAAGGACATCCGCCGCACCTTCCAGTATCACGGCGCGGAGCACAAGTCCATTTTCTGCTACGAAAAGGGTCTGCCTCTGACGGTGGAGAACGTCCGCGCCCAAAAGCGGTTCCATCCCCGTTGCGGCACTTCCTTTATGGTGGTGATGCTGATCGTGGGCATCATCATCTCCATCCTCATTCCCATCAGCAACGTGTACCTGCGTACGGCGGTGAAGCTGCTGATGCTCCCTCTGACGGTGGGCGTGGGCTATGAGCTGATCAAATTGGCGGGTCGCCACGATAACGGATTTACCCGCTTCATTTCCGCCCCCGGTCTGTGGATGCAGCGCATCACCACCATCGAGCCGGACGACGATATGATCGAGTGCGCCATCAAGGCGCTGGAGGCGGTCATCCCCGAGGATCCGGAGGCGGACAAGTGGTAACCCGACGGGACTGGCTGCGCACCGCCACCGCCCGCCTGACGGCGGCGGGGTGCGAGGATGCGGCGTTTGACGCCCGCTGTCTGCTGGAGGATCTGGGCGGTATGCCCCGAGGGCAGGCGGCGGATGATACCCCCCTGACCGAGGCGCAGGATGCTGCCCTTGCCACCGCACTGGAGCAGCGGGCGGCGGGCAGACCCCTCCAGTACATACTGGGCCAGTGGGAATTTCTGACCCTGACCTTGACGGTAGGGGAGGGGGTGCTGATCCCCCGCCCCGATACCGAGCTGCTGTGCGAGGCGACAGCACAGCGTCTGAAAGGAGTTTTCGCCCCCCGCGTGCTGGATCTGTGCGCCGGCAGCGGCTGTGTGGGTCTGGGCGTGGCGTCGCTGACCCCCACGGCGCAGGTCACAGCGGTGGAATTGTCCGACGCGGCCTATGGGTATCTGGAGCAGAACGTGTGCCGCTATCCCGCCTATGCCGTCACCCCCCGTCGGGCGGACGTGCTGCGGGATTACGCCGATTTTGCAGGACCCTACGACGCCATCGTGTCCAACCCACCCTACATCCCCACCGCCGATCTGGCGGGTCTGCAGCGGGAGGTGCGGCAGGAGCCGACCATGGCGCTGGACGGTGCCGAGGACGGTCTGCTGTTCTACCGAACGTTTGCCGAACATTGGTGCGATAAATTGACCTCCGACGGCTTTATGGCGGTGGAGGTCGGTGTGGGTCAGGCGGCGGACGTGGCGGCGCTGTTTGCTGCGTCAGGCCTTGAAAACACTGAGATTCTCACGGATATGGGCGGCGTACAACGGGTGGTCATCGCCCGAAAATGAAAAATCCGAACAAATGTTTGAAAAACTACTTGATTTTTTCAAAATTGTGTGTTAGAATGTGAACAATGAGTCGGCGGTGCCGACAGTCTATCGTAAAGGACGGATATGCTTATGGCCGCAAAATCGAAGAAAACTACCGAGGTAAATACCGACCGTACCGAGCGTCAAAAGGCGCTGGATATGGCCTTGGCTCAGATCGAGAAGCAGTACGGAAAGGGTTCTGTTATGCGTCTGGGCGAGAATATTAAGATGAACGTGGATGCGGTTCCCACCGGTTCCATGGCGCTGGATGCCGCTCTGGGCATCGGCGGTCTGCCCCGTGGTCGTATCATTGAGGTGTACGGTCCCGAGGCATCGGGTAAAACCACGCTGGCTCTGCACGCCGTTGCCGAGTGCCAGAAGATGGGCGGCGAGGCGGCCTTTATCGACGTGGAGCACGCGCTGGATCCCGTGTACGCCCGTGCGCTGGGCGTGGACGTGGACTCGCTGCTGGTGTCCCAGCCGGACACCGGTGAGCAGGCGCTGGAGATCATGGAGGCGCTGATTCGTTCCGGCGCAGTGGATATCGTGGTACTGGACTCTGTGGCGGCCTTGGTGCCCCGCGCCGAGATCGAGGGCGAGATGGGCGATGCCCACGTGGGTCTGCAGGCCCGTCTGATGTCCCAGGCCATGCGCAAGCTGGCGCCCGCGGTGTCCAAGTCCAATTGCATCGCGCTGTTTATCAACCAGCTGCGTCTGAAGGTGGGTATCGTGTACGGTAACCCCGAGGTGACCAGCGGCGGTAACGCGCTGAAGTATTACGCCTCGGTCCGTCTGGACGTGCGCCGCACCGAGACCCTGAAGAATGGTGCCGACGCCGTGGGTGCCCACACCCGCGTTAAGGTGGTTAAGAACAAGCTGGCTCCTCCCTTTAAGCAGGCGGAGTTTGACATTCTGTACGGTCAGGGCATCTCCAAGGAGAGCGAGCTGCTGGATCTGGCGGTGAAGCTGGATATTATTGAGAAGTCCGGCTCCTGGTTCGGGTATAAGGGCGACCGCCTGGCCCAGGGACGCGACAACGTCCGCGAGTATCTGCGTGAGCACCCCGACCTGTCCGCCGAAATCGAGGCGCAGGTGCGGGAGAATATGCACAAACTGGTGCCCGGTTCCCGTCCCGCTGTGTCGGCGGCACCCGCACCGATGGAGATTCCGCTGGCGGCTGCCCCTCAGGTGACCACCACCGCCGCCAAGGCGCAGATCGACATCGTGGTAGACGACTAATGACGCATAACAAAGGCAGGAGAGATTCCCTCTCCTGCCTGTTTGTGCTTTATGACAGGTGAGAGCTATGAAGATTTTAGAGGCTGCTATTCGTCGCCGTCGGCTGTATCTGCTGCGGCTGGAGGACGGACGGGAGCTGTCGGTGGACCGACAGACCTTTGACGAGTCCCCCTATCGCGTGGGCGGCGACATCACCGAGCAACAACTGGATACCCTGCTGGAATCCTCCCAGTACAACCGCGCCCGCGAGCGGGCGCTGTACCTGCTAGGCTTACGGGACTACGGCTGCCGCGAGCTGCAGCAGAAGCTGCTCACCGAGGCCACGCCGGAGATCGCCGCCGCGGTGGTGGAGCGCCTACGGCAGGTGGGTCTGCTGGATGACAGCCGCTTTGCCGCACGGTTGGCGCGGCATCTGGGTGAGTATAAGCAGTATCCCCGCCGCCGCATCCGGCAGGAATTGCTCCGCCGCGGGGTGGACGCCGCTACGGTAGAAGCGGCGCTGGAAAGCCTGGAGGGCGAGGATTTTCAACAAGCACTTGCACTCATCGAGAAAAAATATTATAATAAGATAAACAACCCCGAGGATCGACAGCGGACGATAGCCGCGCTGGCTCGTCGGGGATTCACCTATGCCGCCATCCGCCGCGCTCTGGAGGAGTACGGCGATGGGTGTGAGGAGATGGAAGAATGGCAGTAAAAGTAGGGATGGTGTCGCTGGGCTGTCCCAAGAATCAGATGGACGCCGAATTGATGCTGGCCAAGCTGGAGCAGGCGGGCTTTGAGATCACCGCCGAGAGCGGTCTGGCGCAGGTGGTGATCGTCAACACCTGCGGCTTTATCGCCGACGCCAAGCAGGAGTCCATTGAGAACATTCTGGAGTTTGCCCAGCTGAAAAAGGAAAAACAGATACAGAAGATCATTGTCACCGGCTGTCTGGCACAGCGGTATCAGCAGGAGCTGGCGGACGAGATCCCCGAGTGCGACGGCGTCATTGGCTTGGGTGCCAATGACGATATCGTGGAGGTGGTCAACCGCGTTTTGGCGGGGGAGACGGTGCGTGAGTTTCCCTCCCGCGACAGCTGGTGTCTGGACGGCGACCGTCTGCAGACCACCCCTCACTTCTTCGCGTACCTACGCATCGCCGACGGGTGCAACAACCGCTGCACCTACTGCGCCATCCCCGGCATCCGCGGCAACCTGCGCAGCCGCTCTATGGAAAATATCGTGGCAGAGGCGAAAAAGCTGGTGGCGGACGGCGTCCGCGAGCTGGTTTTGGTGGCGCAGGACACCACCGTATACGGACAGGATCTGTACGACGAGAGCCGCCTGCCGCAGCTACTGAACGAATTGTGCGAGATTGAGGATCTGAAATGGATCCGCTTGCTGTATTGCTACCCCGAGCACATCACCGAAGAGCTGCTGGACGTGATGGCGGCGCAGGAGAAGGTACTGCCTTATATGGACATCCCCCTCCAGCACGCCGCCGGCTCGGTGCTCAAGAGGATGAACCGCCCCGGCGATCGGGAGAGCCTTACCGCGCTCATCCGCCGCATCCGTGAGCGGGTGCCGGACATCACCCTGCGCACCACCGTGATGGTGGGCTTCCCCGGTGAAACCCAGCAGGATTTTGAGGAATTGTGCGAGTTTATCGCCGACGCCAAGTTCCAGCGGCTGGGCTGCTTCGCCTTCTCCCCCGAGGAGGGAACACCCGCCTACCGTCTGCCCGACCAGATCGAGGAGGAGGTCAAATACCGCCGCCGCGATATTGTGATGGAGCAGCAGAGCCGCATCTCCGACGCCTACAACGAGGGGATGATCGGCAGGACGGTGACCGTGCTGGTGGAGAGCTTTGATAAGTATGCCGAGTGCTGGTTCGGTCGCACCGAGGGGGATGCCCCCGACATCGACGGCAAGGTGTTCTTTGCCGCCACACGCCGCATCCAACCCGGTGACCTGATTCGGGTCACGGTGACGGATACGATGGATTGGGATTTGATAGGAGAGATGACAGAATGAATTTACCCAACAAATTGACCCTGCTTCGTTGCATCTTGACCCCGATTTTCCTGGCTCTGATGGTGATTAATTTCCCCCACCATTACGCCGCCGCGCTGGTGGTGTTTATCCTGGCATCCCTGACCGACCTGTGGGACGGCAAGATCGCCCGCGAGCGCGGTCTGGTGACCAATCTGGGCAAGTTTCTGGACCCGCTGGCGGATAAGGCGCTGACCACCGCCGCCTATCTGGGTCTGATGCACGTCATATCCAACCGCTCCCTGGTGTGGGCGCTGTTTTTGGTGCTCATCCGCGAGTTCGCGGTGACCTCGGTGCGGCTGATGGCCGCCAAGGACGGCGTGGTGGTAGCCGCCTCCTTCCTCGGTAAGCTGAAGACGGTACTGCAGATGGTGTCCATCATCTTCTCGCTGACCTATCTGGAGATCAAGAGATATACCTTCTTCTGCGATGTCCCGTATCTTAAGGACATCTGTGCCGTTGCCGCCCTTGTATTGCTGTGGATTGGCGTGGTGGCCACGGTGGTGTCCGGCATCCAGTACGTCTGGCAGCTGCGCAAGTATTTTAAGGAAACCGCTGATTAAATCTTGTTCACCATTCTCGGTGGCTGTTTATCCGCCGACATTGTCCCAAATACTCGTTAATACATACAGTATTCACTGCGTTTTTTGACCTCCTCGGCGAAAAAACATCTCACCGATAACGGCAACCCGATTTCCTCAACGGTTTCTGAACAGAATTGGCGAAACTGTAAAAGAATGCAAAAAAGTAGTGGACAAATCGGAAAATCCGTATATAATGATAGTATAGCAAAAAAGCGATGGATGGGAGAAGTATCCGCGACACGGCGTGACAGAGAGGGGTCGCCCTTGGCTGTAAGCACCCTGGCGCACGACACGGAGAAATGCACCCATCCGCTCCGTCGGGGAACGGGTTGTCCCCAGTATCCGACGGCGGAATGCCACCGTTATCCGGCAGGGCGCTGATGGGTGCCTACTGAGTGAATGACGGAGTGGAACCGTGAGTTTTTTCTCACCTCCGTTACCCCATACAGGGGTAACGGAGGTGTTTTTATTTTATAGGAAGGGGTATGCCTATGTTTGACCGCCTACGAGAAGACATTGCCACCATACGGGACAGAGACCCTGCCTCCCGTTCAAATTTTGAGGCGTGGGCGCTGTACAATGGCTATAAGGCGTTGCGGTCCCACCGCCGCGCCAACTGGCTGTACCGTCACCGTCTGTTTTTCCTGGCCCGTTGGGTCAGCCAGCGGTGCGTGCGCGCCACCGGCATCGAGATACATCCCGCCGCCACCATCGGGCGTCGCTTCTTTATCGACCACGGCACCGGTGTGGTGATCGGCGAGACCACCGAGATCGGCGACGACTGCACCATCTACCAGGGTGTTACTCTGGGCGGCACCGGCAAGGACACCGGCAAGCGTCACCCCACCCTGGGCAACCACGTGATGGTGGGCAGCGGCGCAAAGGTGCTGGGCCCCATCACCATCGGCAACAACGTGCGCATTGCCGCCGGCGCGGTGGTGCTCACCGACATCCCCGACAATTGCACCGCCGTGGGCATCCCCGCCCGGGTGGTGCGCCGCGACGGGGAAAAGGTGCAGGATCTGGATCAGATCCACATCCCCGACCCGGTGGCGCAGGAATTGCGCCGTCTGGAGGAGCGCATCCAAGAACTAGAGAATAAAGCGTAAGGAGGACAAAACAATGCGTGTATATAATACCATGACCCGACAGAAGGAGGATCTGATCCCCATTGAGGAGGGCAAGATCCGTCTGTATGCCTGCGGTCCCACCGTCTACAATTTCATCCACATCGGCAACGCCCGCCCGCTGGTGGTGTTCGACACCCTGCGGCGGTATCTGGAATGGCGTGGGTATGAGGTGAATTTCGTGCAGAATTTCACCGACATCGACGATAAGATCATCCGCCGTGCCAACGAGGAGGGCATCACCTATCAGCAGGTGGCGGAGAAATACATCGCCGAGTTCTGGACCGACGCCAAGGGCCTGGGTGTCCGTGAGGCCTCCACCCACCCCAAGGCCACCGAGAACATCGACACCATCATCGACATCGTCTCCCGCCTGGTGGAGCGGGGGTATGCCTACCGCGCCGAAAACGGGGACGTGTATTTCCGCACCCGTCAGTTTGACGAGTACGGCAAGCTGTCCCATCAGCCCATCGACGATCTGGAGTCCGGCGCCCGCATTGCCGTGGGTGACGTGAAGGAGGATCCCCTGGACTTTGCCCTGTGGAAGGCCGCCAAAGAGGGCGAGCCCAGCTGGCCCTCCCCCTGGAGCGACGGTCGCCCCGGCTGGCACATTGAGTGCTCCGCCATGGCTCGCCGCTATCTGGGTGAGAGCATCGACATCCACGGCGGCGGTCAGGATCTGATCTTCCCCCACCACGAGAATGAGATCGCCCAGAGCGAGTGCTGCAACGGCGTGCCCTTTGCCCGCTACTGGATGCACAACGGCTACATCAACGTGGACAATAAGAAGATGTCCAAGTCCCTGAATAACTTCTTCACCGTCCGTGACGTGGCTCAGGTGTACGGCTATGAGGCCATCCGTTTCTTCTTGATTTCTTCTTCCTACCGTATGCCCATCAACTACAACACCGAGATCATCCAGCAGGGCATTAACGCGCTGGATCGACTGTATAATTGTAAGAACGCTATGGACTTCGCCCTGGGCAACGCCCCCGAGGGAGATGCGGACGCCGCCTTCGCCGCCAAGGTGGAGGGTCGCCGCAACCAGTTCATCGAGGCCATGGACGACGACCTGAATACCGCCGACGGTATTGCGGCGCTGTTTGAGCTGGTCAAGGACATCAACGTGCTGCTCACCGATCCCGCCGCCACCAAGGGCTCTATTCTGTGCGGTCAGGCGCTGTTTGACCAGCTGACCGACGTGCTGGGCTTCTGCTACGAGCGGGGGCAGGCGGGTGACGATGATGCCGAGATCGAGGAGCTGATCGCCGCCCGCACCGCCGCCCGCAAGAATAAAAACTGGGCAGAGGCCGACCGCATCCGTGACGAGCTGACCGCCCGCGGCATCGTGCTGGAGGACACCCCCCAGGGCGTCAAGTGGCACCGGAGTTAATTATGACCGATAAAGAAAAAGCATTACAGCAGCATTATGACTGGGCGGGCAAGCTGGAGATCACCTCCCGCGCTAAGGTGGAAAATGCCGCCGACCTGGCGGTGGCCTACACCCCCGGCGTGGCGGAGCCCTGTCTGGCGATTCACGACAATCCCGACCTGTCCTATGCCCTGACCCGCCGCCATAATCTGGTGGCGGTGGTCACCGACGGCACGGCGGTGCTGGGTCTGGGTAACATCGGTCCCGCCGCCGGTATGCCGGTGATGGAGGGAAAGTGTGTGCTGTTTAAGGAGTTTGGCGGCGTGGACGCCTTTCCCCTGTGCATTAAGAGCAAGGACGTGGACGAGATCGTCCGCACCGTGTATCTGCTGTCCGATTCCTTCGGCGGCATCAATCTAGAGGATATTGCCGCCCCCCGCTGCTTTGAGATCGAGCGGCGGCTGAAGGAACTGTGCGATATCCCCGTCTTCCACGACGACCAGCACGGCACCGCCATTGTGGTGGGTGCCGCCCTCATCAACGCCCTTAAGGTGGTGGGCAAGGATATTGCCGCCGTGCGCTGCGTTATCAACGGCGCCGGCTCGGCGGGCATCGCGATTGCGCGGCATCTGCTGAAAATGGGGGTCACCAACCTGATCCTGTGCGATAAATGCGGCATTCTCACCGCCGCCGAAACCTACGATAACCCCGCCCACAACGAGATAGCGGCGGTCACCAACCCCGACGGGATCTGCGGTACGCTGGCGGATGCCCTCCAGGGGGCAGACGTGTTTATCGGCGTGTCCGCCCCCAATGTGGTGACCGAGGATATGGTGCGGTCTATGGCGGAGGGCGCCATCGTGTTCCCCATGGCGAATCCTGTTCCGGAGATCGCTCCCGACGCCGCTCGGGCGGCAGGCGCCGCCGTGGTGGGAACGGGGCGGTCGGATTACCCCAATCAGATCAACAACGTGCTGGCGTTCCCCGGCATCTTCCGCGGTGCGCTGGACGTGCGGGCGCGGGATATCAACGAGGAGATGAAGTTGGCGGCCAGCGCCGCCATCGCCTCGCTGGTCAGTGATGAGGAGTTGACCGCCGACTACGTGCTCCCCGCCGCCTTTGACCCCCGTGTGGGTCCCGCGGTGGCGGCGGCTGTGGCAGACGCCGCTCGCCGCAGTGGCGTGGCGCGAAAGTAATATCAAAAGGAGAGCCCTATGGATATTCTCAACGTGATTATGATCGGCATCGGTCTGGCGATGGACGCCTCCGCCGTATCCCTGTGTAAGGGTCTGGCGGTGGGTAAGGCGCGGCTGAGCCATTGTGCCATCGCGGGTCTGTATTTCGGTCTGTTTCAGGGGATTATGCCCGCCATCGGGTATGCCTTGGGGCGCACCTTTGCGGACTTTGTCAATGCCTTTGACCATTGGGTCGCCTTTGCGCTGCTGGTGCTTATCGGCGGCAATATGCTGCGGGAATCCTTTGAGCCGGAGTCCTGCGACCTGCAGTCCCGCTCCTTTGCCCCCAAGGTGATGATTCCCATGGCTATCGCCACCAGCATTGACGCGCTGGCGGTGGGTGTCACCTTCTCCTTTGACCTTACCTGGATGGAGATGCTGATGGCGGTGTCCATCATCGCGGTCATCACCTTTATCCTTTCCGCGCTGGCGGTGAAGCTGGGCGCCCTGCTGGGCTGTCGGTTTGGCAACTGGGCAGAACGCGCCGGCGGCATCGTGCTGGTGCTGATGGGCGTCAAGATTCTGCTGGAGGGTCTGGGGATACTGTAAGAAATATGTGTAAAAGTGCCGGAGTTTCGTCTGAAACTCCGGCACTTTTATGTATTGGTCATTTTTCTTGGCTCTCCTTGTCAGGGGAGCTGTCGAGCGATAGCGAGACTGAGGGGTAGTTTTGTTTGTGCGAGATTTGTGACTACCCCTCCGTCAAAACCTGCGGTTTTGCCACCTCCCCTGACAAGGGGAGGCAAGGGAATGGTGCACATAAACAAAAGCCACCCGATGGAGGGTGGCTTTTCCCGTGTTGCTCTCTATACGTATCAAACTCACATTAGAGTGGCGGACTTACTGTCGGACACGGATGGTCGGACTATGCCGAAATGATGTGCGTGTATAGAGGCTGTCAAACGGTGTGCATCTGTGGCCTAAACGAAGGCAGATGACTATTAAATTATACAACTGCTCACTAAAATAGTCAAGTGCTTACTTTCGAATACGGAAATACTGTATTGTAAATAGTACAATATAGGTATACGACGAAGGAGAAAGGGTGAGCGCAAATGAGTAAAGAAGTAGCGTTTAAAAATCGTGACCGTTTTATTCAGTTGGGTGTAGCGATTGCCGCTCTGCGCAAGATTCGAGGGCTATCTCAAGAGAAACTGGCAGAGAAAGCAGGTATTAGTCGTTCGTTGGTGAGTGCCATCGAAGCGCCGGGAATGGCTAACGGCTTTTCTCTGGAGGTCTTTTTTGATATTGCCGATGCATTAGACGTAGATCCTGCCGATCTGATACAGGCAACGGTATTTCCCGATGCCGTGATACGTAAAACGCAATAACCCACAAAGCCCGAGGTGTTGCCTCGGGCTTTTTTTGGTGTTTATCACATCTTGCATTTCTTTTTTAATATGGTATACTATACGGGTATGTGTAAATAACCTCACAAGGAGGAAATCATTATGATTACCGTTTCCGATTTAGGTATCAATTTCAGCGGTCAGGACCTGTTTAAGCACGTGGACCTGAAGTTCGTCCCCGGCAACTGCTACGGCGTCATCGGCGCCAACGGCGCGGGCAAGTCCACCTTCCTGCGTATCCTGTCCGGTGACCTGGAGCCCACCAGCGGCGAGGTCATTATCGACAAGCGCACCCGTATGTCGGTGCTCAAGCAGGATCACTACGCCTACGACGACCAGACCGTGCTGGACACCATCATCCAGGGCAATCCCCGTCTGTATGAGATCATGCAGCAGAAGGACGCCCTGTACGCCAAGGAGGATTTCACCGACGAGGACGGCGAGCTGGCGGCTCAGCTGGAGGGCGAGTTTGCTGAGATGAACGGCTGGGAGGCGGAGACCGAGGCGGGACAGATCCTTTCCGGTCTGGGTCTGGACGACAGTATGCTGTATGATATTATGGGCACTCTGGGCGATAAGCAGAAGGTGAAGATTCTGCTGGCCCGCGCCCTGTTCGGTCACCCCGACATCATCCTGCTGGACGAGCCCACCAACCATCTGGACATCGACTCCATCCGTTGGCTGGAGGATTTCCTGATGGACTACGACGGCACCGTCATCGTGGTGTCCCACGACCGTCACTTCCTCAATAACGTGTGCACCCACATCGTGGACGTGGACTACAACAAGATCAAGATCTACGTGGGCAACTACGATTTCTGGTACGAGTCCAGCCAGCTGATTCAGAAAATTATGCGGGAGCAGAACAAGAAGAACGAGGAGAAGATCAAGGAACTCCAGTCCTTCATTCAGCGCTTCTCCGCCAACAAGTCCAAGTCCCGTCAGGCCACCTCCCGCCGCAAACTGCTGGATAAGCTGACGGTGGAGGAAATGCCTGCCTCTTCCCGCCGCTATCCCTTCGTGGGCTTCCAGATGGACCGCGAGGCCGGCAAGGAGATTCTGGCCGTAGAGGGCATCTCCAAGACGGTGGACGGCGTGAAGGTGCTGGACAATATCTCCTTCCGCATCAATAAGGGCGACAAGGTGGCCTTTGTGGGTCAGGATGAGATCGCCACCACCACCCTGTTCAAGATTTTGGCGGGCGAATTGGAGCCCGACGAGGGCACCTATAAGTGGGGCGGCACCACCAGCCTGTCCTATTTCCCCAAGGATAACACCGAGTACTTCGAGGGTGTGGACCTGCCCCTGATTCAGTGGCTCAACCAGTATTCCAAGGACAACACCGAGACCTATCTGCGCAGTTTTTTGGGCAAGATGCTGTTCTCCGGCGACGACGTCTTAAAGCCGGTGAAGGTGCTGTCCGGCGGTGAAAAGGTGCGCTGTATGCTGTCGAGAATGATGATGTACGGCTCCAACGTGCTGATGCTGGACCAACCCACCAACCACCTGGATCTGGAGTCCATCACCGCCGTCAACGACGGTCTGACCAACTTCCCCGGCAACGTGCTGTTCTCCTCCTACGACCACCAGTTCATTCAGACGGTGGCCGACCGCATTATGGAGATTAAGGATGGCAAGCTGATCGACAAGATGATGACCTACGACGATTACATCGAGTGGAAGTCTGCTAATGGCATGAAATAAGCCAGTAAAACAAAAAACCGCTACCCGTCAGGGTAGCGGTTTTTTTGTTATAGTTCTCTAAAGCGAGCTTCGGACATTACATTGATATACGCCTCATCGTATTTGTGCACCGAACGGAAGATGCCCTCGTCAAGACCGGTAATGCTGTTGGGTTTGCCCAGGATGACAACGATCCGCACACAGTCTTTGGATGGGCCGAGAGAGAGTATGGGTTGCCGTATCCCGTATCGACGACCGGCCAAATGCGGCAATACGGGGCATTGCTCCCATTGGATGGTGTTGTCCTGACAGTGGATAACGGAATAGCGGTTTGCCCGTTTTCTCGGAAAGTAGATTTCGTAGGATTTGCCGTTATGGTCAAATTGAATCAATTCCATTTTGTCCATAAACCAGTCTTTCTTGGATTGCTTTTTCAATTCAACAAAACGGTTATACAGTTCACCCATATTTACCTCTCCTTTCGAGCAAGTTATATTGTGTCACTCTACCATCGCTACGTTGCTTTCGCCCAACACCTCTTTCAGTTGGGTCAGCAGCCCCTCATTGGGGGTCACACACCACTCCTTCGGCGCCTTCACCATCTTGCCGCTGTCCACAAAACGGATATACACCGGAAGGGTGCCGGGGGCGGTGGTTACAGCATTGTAAGCGCTTTCAAACTCCTTGCCGCTTTGGCTGGGCAGCCGCAGATACAGACCGGCGCGGGGGTTGGGCGCGGGGTTGGTGTCGGCGGGCATGGGGGGCGCCTGCTCCGGCACCGATTCCACCCGCTCCACCAGTAGCTTGGGCTCTTTTTCTTCCTGAATGTCCAGCCGTCCGGTGACCAAAATCACTTGCCCCGGCTGAATCAGCGCCTCATACTGCGCCAGCGTCTTGGGGAACACCACGGCTTCTATAGCGCCGTACAGATCCTCCAACTGGACGTAGGCCATCTTGGCGCCGGACTTGGTATTCTGGATGCGGACGGCGTCCACCATACACAATACGCGGACGGTGCTGCCGTCGCGGTAGCGGTCGCTCTGCTCCTCGGCGGCATCCAGAATGCGGTCGATGCGGTGCGCCCGCAGGGGGCGGTAGTGATCCTTATAGGGGGTCAGGGGGTGACCGGTCAGGTACAGCCCCGTGGCCTCCTTTTCCATTTGCAGCAGTTGGGCAAAGGGCAGCTCCGCCACGTCCGGCGGGGTGATGGGGGCATCTCCTGCTGCCTCGGCGGCATCGAAGAATCCCATCTGACCGTCCATAGCGTAGCGGCTCTGGTTATCCAGCTGATCCATCACCAGCGGCGATATTTTGATCATCTGGTGGCGGTTGAGCCCCAACCCGTCCAGAGCGCCGCAGCGAATCAGGCTGTCCAGACCCAGACGGTTAAACTCCCGATGGGCGGAGAGCCGCTTGCAGAAGGGGTAGAATCCCGTATAGGGACCGCTCTTCTCCCGCTCCGCCACCAGCACGTCCACAAAGCTGCGACCGATGTTCTTCACCGCCAGCAGACCGAAACGGATGTGATCCCCCACCACCATAAAGTCGGCGTGGGACTCGTTCACAGACGGCGGCAGGACGGGGATGCCCATCCGCTCGCACTCGCGGATATAGGTGACCACCTTGCCGCTGCCCAGCACGCTTGTCAGCAGGGCGGCCATATATTCGCGGGGGTACAGGCACTTGAGATAGGCGGTCTGATAGCTCACCAGCGCATAGGCGGCGGCGTGGGATTTGTTAAAGGCATAGGAGGCAAAGGTGGCCATCTCGTCAAAGATCTTGTTGGCGGTGGCGGCGGGGACGCCGCGGCGCACACAGCCCTCCACCTTAACTTCACCGTCCTCGGTGAGACCGTTGATAAAGATGTCCCGCTCCTGCTCCATTACGTCGTGCTTTTTCTTGGCCATGGCGCGGCGCACCAGATCGGCACGCCCGAAGGAATAGCCCGCCAGCGCCTGCAATATCTGCATTACCTGCTCCTGGTACACGATGCACCCGTAGGTGACCTCCAGAATAGGCTTCAGCAGGGGATGGGCGTAGGATATTTTCTTGGGGTTGCGGCTGCAGGCAATGTAGCGGGGGATGGAGTCCATGGGACCCGGGCGGTAGAGGGAGATTACGGCAATAAGATCCTCGAATCGGGTGGGACGCAGCTGCATCAGCACCCGCTTGAGTCCGCCGGATTCCATCTGGAACACGCCGTCGGACAGGCCCTCGGACAGCATCTCGTACACCCGCTTATCGTCCAGGGGGATGTCCGCCACGCGGAAGTCGGGGTGCTGCTTTTGTATCATTTTCTCGGCGTCGGCGATCACCGTCAGGTTGCGCAGACCCAGGAAATCCATCTTAAGAATACCCAGCTCCTCCAGATTGTTCATGGGATACTGGGTGGCCACCGCCTCGTGGTTCATACACAGGGGCACGTACTCGCACACCGGCTTGGGGGCGATCACCACACCCGCGGCGTGGACAGAGGCGTTGCGGGGCATACCCTCCACCTTCTGCGCCATCTCGATGAGTGTCTTCACCTGGGGGTCGCTGTCCCGCAGGTCGCGGAGTTTATCGCTCTCCTCCAGTGCCCGCTCCAGGGTGATCTTAAAGTCGCCCGGGATCAGCTTGGACACCTTGTCGCCCACCGCGTAGGGCAGACCCATCACGCGGGCCACGTCTCGGACGGCGGCCTTGGCCTTCATGGTGCCGAAGGTGACGATCTGCGCCACCCGGTCGGCGCCGTATTTTTCAATCACGTAGTCGATGACCTGCTGGCGCTTTTCGGTGCAGAAGTCCACGTCAAAGTCGGGCATACTGACACGCTCGGGGTTTAAGAACCGCTCGAACAGCAGGCCGTATTTCAGCGGGTCGATGAGGGTGATGCCCATACAATAGGCGCACAGACTGCCGGCGCCGGAGCCACGGCCGGGGCCCACGGGGATGTCGTGGGTGCGGGCATAATTGACATAGTCCGCCACGATGAGGTAATAGTCCGCGTACCCCATACGGCGGATGACCGACAATTCGTATTCCAGACGGTCGGTGACCTCTTTATCGGGGTTATCGCCGTACAGACGGCGCAGTCCGTCGCGGCACAGCTGCTCCAGATAGGCGTTGCTGTCCCCGCCGGGGGAGTCAAAGGCGGGCAGCTTTACCTGCCCAAACTCAATATCCACCGCACAGCGGTCGGCGATCTTGACGGTGTTTTCCAGCGCATCAGGGCAGGAGGGGAACAGTGCCGCCATCTCGTCGGCAGATTTGAGGTAAAATTCCTCGGTTTCAAAATTCAGGGGACTGGGCTGATCCAGGGTGGTGGCGGTCTGGATGCAGGTGAGCACCTGCTGCATCTGGGCGTCCTCTTTTTCGATGTAGTGGACGTCGTTGGTGGCCACCAGCGGGATGTTCATCTCCCGCGCCAGACGGATGATGGCGCCGTTGACCTCCTTCTGCTCCGGCAGACCGTGATCCTGAATTTCCAGATAGAAGTTGCCCTCGCCGAAGGTGGCGGCGTACCACTGGGTCAGCCGTCGGGCGGCGCCGAAGTCCGAGCGGGCGATGGCGTGGGGAATCTCGCCCGCCAGACAGGCGGACAGAGCGATAAGACCCTCGTGGTGCTGCTCCAGCAGCTTGTGATCCACGCGGGGTTTGATGTAGAATCCGTCCACCCAGGCGGTGGACACCAGCTTCAGCAGATTTTGATAACCCACCTCGTTCTCGCACAGCAGCACCAGATGGTGGTATTCGCTGTCGGGGCCGTGGACCTTGTCGGTGAGGGAGCGGGCGGCCACGTACACCTCGCAGCCGAGGATGGGACGGATTCCCTGCTTTTTGCACTCTTTGTAGAAGTCGATGACCCCGTACATGGTGCCGTGGTCGGTGACCGCCAGAGCGGTCTGACCCAACGCCTTGGCGCGGGCCACCAGTGCGGGGATACGGCAGGCGCCGTCCAGCAGGGAATATTCGGTATGCACGTGCAGATGCACGAAGTTATTCATAGATGACGCCTCCTTTCGTTGGGAAAGGCTAATTTTCATCCTCTCTGCGTTAAAATGCTCGCGAATACAGCCAGTATTCGCTGTGCTTTTGCCTTGATAGGATAAAAATTATCTCTTTCCAATAATAAGTTTTACTTTAAATTTTCGGCAAACTTAATGATTCTCTGTAATCGGTGGTTGACACCGCTGCGGGACAGGGGCGGGTCCATAGCCGCGCCCAGGTCGCGCAGGGACATTTCGGGGTGCTCCAGCCGCAGACGTGCCACCGCCTGCAGCTCCTCCGGCAGGGCGGTCAGCCCGCAGGTGGACTCGATCTTTCGCAGGGCGTCTGTCTGCGCCCCCGCCGCCTGCACCGTCTTGTCGATGTTGGCGGATTCGCAGTTGATGCGGCGGTTGGTGTCGTTGCGGATGCTCTTGACCATTTTGACCCCCATCATCTCCAGCGACGCGCGGGAGGCGCCCAGATAGGTCAGACAGTCCTCGATGCGCTCGCTGCCCTTGATGTATACGATATAGGCGTTGCCGCGGGTGGTCACCTTGGCGGGGATGTTCACCTCCCGTAGCAGGGCGGTCAGGTCGCGGCTCAGGTTATAGTGGGGCAGGGAAAACTCCAGATGATAATCGTGCTCGGGGTCGGTGACCGCCCCGCACGCCAAAAAAGCGCCCCGCAGATAGGCGCGGGCACAGCCGTCGCACTCCAGATTGGCGCGGTTGAGCCGCAGGGACACCTCACGGGGGGTGTGCCCGAACCGCTCCAGCACCTGCAGGCGCTGGGCGGGGTCGTCGATGGAACAGCGGTGGCGGCTGCCCCGCTGGGACTGCTCCTGCCAGTCGGGGCGGCGGATGCCCACCACGCGGGAGATCAGCCGCGCATACACGTCGGCGATAACCTCCTGCTCGGTCTGCAGAGAGATCTCCTGGTCGGAGAAGGCGTGTCCACACTCCAGCATACCGTACACCTGTGCCGCGCGGCAGCAGATCTTATCCGGCAGAGCGGCGGCTATTTCTTTTTTGGCTTCGGATGAAAAGGACACTCCGTCGCCCTCCTTTGCGTTAGGGTAGAGCGGCTAATCCGAACTCCGTTTTAGGAAGAGGGATTTTCGCTCTATCTTCGTTAAAATACTCGCAAATGCCGGGGTGGCTCGCGGATGGTGCAGACGGTTAGTTCCGTTGCCACCCCTATGAGAATGGTGCACAGCACCATTCTCTCAAGCAGTCACCTAACATTTTGCTGTGTTTTATGCCTTGATAGAACAAAAATCCTTTCTTCCTAAAATCTGCGACCTTAAAGCGAGCAGATTTTGTGTGATTTTTATTCTATTGGGGCGATGAAAGGCTGTATGCCTTTCGAGAACAAATAGGGTGAAAAGCGCCAAAATCCGCCGCTTTAAGGCGGGTTCGGGTTAATCGCTCTACCCTACTCCCGTCCCAGATCGCGGTGATAGGTCAGCACCCGCAGGTCGGTGACCTGCTCCAGTTGGGCGGCCAGTAGGTTGGCCATGGTCACCGAGCGGTGCTTGCCGCCGGTGCAGCCGATGGCGATGACCAGCTGACTGCGTCCCTCCTTTTGGTACAGGGGCAGGGTGTGTTCCAGCAGCGCCTTGATGCGGTTATAGTATTCCACCGCGTCGGGGTTGCTCATTACGTAATCCTGCACCTCCCGGTCGTTGCCGGTCTTGTGGCGCAGTTCCTCAACATAATAGGGATTGGGCAGGCATCGCATATCCAGCACCAGATCCGCCTCGGCGGGATAGCCGTATTTGAAGCCAAAGGACATCACCTGCACCGTCATAGCGGTGTCGGGGCGGGTCATAAACAGGTCGGCGATACGGCTCTTCAACTGGGCGGTGTTTAGGTGGGTGGTGTCGATGCGATAGTCCGCCATCTCAAACAGGGGGGACAGCATCTGCCGCTCCAGCAGCAGCGCCTGCTCGATGGGGCGCCCCTCCTCCGCCAGAGGATGCTGGCGGCGGGTCTCCTTGAATCGGCGGCGCAGTGCCTCGTTGCTGCAGTCCAGGAACAGGATGCGGCAGACGTCGGCATTGGCCTCCAGCTGGGGCAGCACCTGCTGCAATTCGTCAAACAGCAGACCGGAGCGCACGTCGGTGACCAGCGCCACCTTGTCCAGGGTCTGACTGCTCTGACGGCACAGCTGCAAAAAGGGCAGCATCAGCGTGGGGGGCATATTATCCACACAATAGTAGCCGATATCCTCCAGCGCGTTGGTGGCCTGGGATTTGCCTGCGCCGGACATACCGGTGATAATCATTAGCTCCATAACTTAGAATTCTCCTACGAATCGGACTTCGGGCTCCAGCCGGACGCCGTGAGCCTCGTATACTTTCTCCTGCACCTGTCTGCACAATTCCAGCATTTCGGCGGCGGTGGCGTTGCCGCGATTGACCACAAAGCCGGCGTGCTTTTCGCTGACCTGGGCGTCGCCCACGCGGAAGCCCTTGAGTCCCGTCTGCTCCACCAGCGCGCCGGCGTAGTAGCCGACGGGACGCTTAAAGAAGCTGCCGGCGCTGGGGTATTCCAGCGGCTGTTTGTCGCGGCGGCGACCCATCAGGTCCTGCATGGTGGCGGCGATGGTATCGCGGTCGCCCGCCTGCAGCTGCAGGGTCACGCCGGTGACGATATACCCCTTGTCCATCAGGGCGGAGTGGCGGTAGCCCAGCTCCAGCTCTGCCGCCGGCAGAATGCCGGTCTCACCCTCGGGGGTGATGCAGTGAGCCATGGTCACCACCTGGGACATCTCGCCGCCGTAGGCGCCCGCATTCATATACAGCGCACCGCCCACCGTGCCGGGGATGCCGAAGGCAAACTCCAGTCCGGTCAGGCTGTGGTCGCGGGCAAAGCGGCACAGATTTTTCAGTTGCATACCGGCGGGGGCGTACAGCACCCCCTCGCCCAGCTCGGGCTGTAATACCGGCTCGGCGCCGTCCTCGGTAAAGCGCAGCACCGCACCGCGGATGCCCTTGTCACCCACCAGCAGGTTGGAGCCGTTGCCGATGAACAGATAGGGGATCTGTTGGTGACTGCACACGGCGATGACGGCCGCGGCGGCACTGCCGTTGGGGATGTCCACCAGCAGGTCGGCGGGGCCGCCGATGCGGAAGGTGGTGAGCTCTGCCATAGATGCCTGCTCGGTCACTTCACACCCCAGTTCGGTGGCTATGTCAATGAGTTTTTGGTAGTTCATACGTTAACTCCTATCAAAACTTTTCCCATTCACTGCTGGCGTCTTCGGGCAGACCGGTCTCCTCCATCATACCCAATTTGTGCATCAGCTCCTGGGCGGCATTATAGCCCATCTTCTTCTGACGGTTGACCATAGCCGCACCCTCGATGATGATGGCCAGGTTACGGCCGGGGGACACGGGGATGGTGATGCTGGGCACCTCAATGCCCAGGATGTTGATGGTCTCGCCCTCCAGACCCATACGGTCGTAGTTTTTGCCCTGCTCCCAGGGCTCCATCTGAATGGCCATATTGATCTTCTCGGTGTTTTTGACCGAGCCGATACCGTACATACGGCGCACGTTGACGATGCCGATACCGCGCAGTTCCACAAAGTGGCGGATGTTGTCGGGGGAGGAGCCTACCAGCGTCTTGGCGGACACGCGGCGGATCTCCACCGCGTCGTCGGCGATGAGGCGGTGACCGCGCTTGATCAGCTCGATGGCGGTCTCGCTCTTACCGATTCCGCTGTCGCCCAGCAGCAATACACCCTCGCCGTACACCTCCACCAGCACACCGTGGCGGGTGATGCGGGGAGCCAGCTGTACGTTCAGATAGGAGATGAGCGCCGCCATCAGTTCGGAGGTGGAGTCCTTGCTGGTGAGCAGGGGGACGTTATGCTTTTGGCAGGCGTCCTTGAGCTCCGGCAGGATGGGCAGGTCACGGGTGACGATGATGGCGGGGGGATTGGTGCTTGCCAGCTCCTCCACGTGGGATGCCCGCAGATCCTGGGGCAGATTGGACAGGAATCCGTGCTCGTTTCGGCCGATGATCTGGATGCGGTCGCTATCAAAATAGTCCAGATAGCCGCTCAGCGCCAGACCGGGACGGTTGACGTCGGGGGAGCAGACCATCCGCTCCTCGGCGGGGGAGGGCATATGCACCACTTCGAGGGTGGCCTCTTTTATCACAGCGGACAGCGGCACGGTATAGGTTTTCTTCGGCATAACGATACCTCCAAAATTACAGAATACGGCATTTTATAATTAATACTATATTAGCACACTTTATTCTAAAAAGAAAGGGGAAAATGAAAAGCCGATGTGAAAAATCACATCGGCTTTTTTGGTAGTTATGTATAACTGTACTCCACCTTGATCACCGCAAAGAGGCGGTCGTCCGCCCCGTGGACGGCGTCCCGCATCCGAGCGGCCATTTCCTCGGGATTTTTACAGGTGTGGGGCACCACCAGATCAAACAGCAGATTGGTGTGGGTGTCGCCGGCCACCACGCGAAAGTCGTGGAGGGTCAGCGACTCGTCCACTCCGTTCATCAGTTGGATGACCAGCTCCTTGAGCCGCAGGGTCTCGGGGTTGTCGGTGTCCACAGGGTCCATATGGATGCAGGAGAGGATGTGGTACTTTGCCTCCAATTCCATCTCAATGTTGTCGATGACGTCGTGGCTCTTGCTGATGGGCTGATCCTCCGGCACCTCTGCGTGGAGGGAGACGATCACCCGTCCGGGGCCGTAGTCGTGGACGATCAGGTCGTGGATGCCCACCACGCCGTCGTAGGACATAACGGTGCGCTGGATATTCTCCACCAGCTCGGGGTCAGGGGCCTGCCCCAGCAGGGGGGACACCGTCTCACGGATGACCGTAAAGCCGGACCAGATGACGAACAGCGCCACCGCGATGCCCACGTAGCCGTCCAGCTGGACGCCGGTGAAATGGCTCACCAGCGAGGACACCAGCACCACCGAGGTGCAGATGACGTCGTTGCGGCTGTCGGTGCCGGCGGCGGCCAGCGCGTCGGAACGGATCAGCCGTCCGATGCGGCCGTGAAACAGCGCCATCCACAGCTTAACACCGATGGACACCACCAGAATGGCAGAGGACACGATGAGGGTGGTCAGCTGCAGCCGTTCTGCGGCAGGGGGCGAGATGATCTTACCCACCGCCTCGGTGGCCAGCTCCACGCCGGCGATGATGATCAGCACCGCCACACCCATGGCGGACAGATATTCCATCCGCCCGTGACCGAAGGGGTGATCCTTATCGGGGGGTGCGGACGCCAACTTAAAGCCGAAGAGGGTGACCACGGCGGAGCCGGCGTCGGACAGGTTGTTAAAGGCATCGGCGATCATGGCCAGACTGCCGGACAGGATGCCCGCCAGCAGCTTAAGCCCGCACAGCAGCACGTTGCACAGGATGCCGGTGCTGCTTGCCAAACGACCGTAGGATAGCCGCACCTGCGGATCCTGGTGGTTATCACTGTCCTTGACAAATAATCGGATCAGTAGGTTGCTCATAGCATCACAGCTTTCTGTTATAAATGGCGTGGAGGTATTCCGCTACGCCGTCCTCGGCGTTGGAGCCGATGATGCGGTCCGCCACCGCCTTGGCGTCGTCGGAGCCGTTTTCTACGCACAGCGCCAGATCCGCCTCGCGGAAGAGGGGGATGTCGTTGCGGTTGTCGCCGAAGGCAACGATGCGGTCGGCACCCACCCGCTGACACAGACGGCGGGCGGCGGTGCCCTTGTCCGCGTCGTCGCGGCAGATCTCCAGGAACCAGTTGTCCTCGGTGTAGGTATCGGCGTACATCACCACGCGGATGCCGCCGATGCCCTCCAGCGCCGCCGCCAGCTCCTCCTGACGGGCGCGGGGACCCTGACAGCTGAAGAAGATGGCGGGGGTGTTCTTGAGGTAGGGCACGCGGTGGTAGTAGTGGTCAAAGGTGCGCCCGTTGGGGTCGGTGCGGTGGATGAACTGCTCCTCCTTGGGGGTCAGCTCGGTGTAGAAGATGTGCACCTCGTTGCCCCGACGGCGATACAGCTGGGGACAGCGTCCCACTCGACGGAATGCCTGCAGCACGGCGGACACCGTTCCGGAGGACAGGTCGCAGCTGTGGAGAATGCGGCGGCGTGCCATATCGTAGGTCAGCACGCCTCCCAGCATAATGACGGGGTGACGGAAGCGGATGCGATCCAGCTGCACCAGCTGGACGCCGATGGTACCGCGGGCGGTGGCGGCAGACACCATCATACCGCGGCTGATGAGACGGTTAACCGTCTCCACCGTGTGGTCGGACAGGGTGCGGTCATTCTGCAGCAGCGTGCCGTCCAGATCGGTGATGTACAGGGTGCGGCGACCCCGCTCGATGGCGCGGAAAACGAACTGGAAATAGGCGGTACCGTAGTGGTGGAAGGAGCGGTCACCCAGCATATCGATGAGCTGTTCGGTGGTGACCCATTTGGCCTGCGCCACCTCCTCCTTCTGCAGTCGCAGAGAGGACACGTCGATGTCCCGATACAGAATCCACAGATCGGTGAAGGAGTTGCGACGGCGCATCCGTCCGCCGTACACCAGTTCGCCCGGTGCGGTGCGGATGCTCAATTCCTCAAACAGCTCGCGGCGGGCGGCACTCTCGCTGTCCTCGCCGGCCTGGGCGCTGCCGCTGTTGGCGGCCCATACGCCGGGCATCAGTCGCAGATTGGGGTTGCGCTGCTGGATCAGCAGGCGCCCCTTAGAGTCCACGATCCAGATGTGTTCTACCAGGTGATACATACCCGCGTGGAGCGGTTCACCGCGGACGATGGTTTTGCCGGTGGGGTTGCCGTCGGCATCCAACAGATCCCATTTTTCCATCTGAACAGGCCCCCTTTCTTATAAAAAGTCGTAATCACAGTCATTTTACTATATTCTCTTAGAATTGTCCAGTAGAAGATAAAAAATAACAGCAGGAAGGAAACTTCCTGCTGTTTGTAAGCGCTTACAAGAGGGCTAGGGGAGGGGGTTAGAGTTGGACGGGGACAGGGTGTCGGTGGGTGAGGGTGTCGGGGGTGACGGCACAGTCCACCGCCCAGATCTCCACGCCGGCGGCGTCCGCTCGGCGCAGGGCATCCCCAAAGGCGGGGTGGGTGTCGTCGTTGGGTCGGATGGCGGAGACGCCGGTCATCTGGATGACAAACAGCACCGCCGTCTTATACCCCTCCTGTGCCGCCCGAATCAGGTGGTTGAGATGCTTGACACCCCGCTGGGTGGGGGCGTCGGGGAAGTAGCCCACGTTGTCCCGCTCCAGAGTACAGCCCTTGACCTCGATAAGCCACTGTTCCTCCCCGTCCGTTACGGAAAAATCCAAGCGGGATTCCCCGTATCGCACCTCGCGGCGGATGGCGGCGTGGGGGAATCGCTGCCGCAGATACTCCGCCGCCACGGCGTTGGGCGCCTGGCTGTCCATATTGATCAGCCGCTCTCCCTTATACACCGCGATAACGTCGTAGGGGGTCTTGCGGGCGGGGTTGTCCCCCTGGGCCAGCACCACCGTGCAGCCCGGCACCAGCAATTCCTTGCACCGTCCGGTGTTTTTCACGTGGCAGACGACCTCCTCTCCGTCCACCTCCACCACCGCCACAAAGCGGTTGGGACGGGCACGGAACACGCCTTTTTTGATGTGGTTGTAGGTCATTTCGCTCACCTCCGGATGCTCTGTGTCCATTGTACCAAAGCCACCCCCGTCGCGCAACCGAAAATCGGTATCACTATCTTATTATTTTATATAATTTTTTACAGAGTTTCCGTAAATGCGGGCGGTTCATCTTGCAAGTCCACTATATAAGGTGGTATAATCAAAAATGGAAAAAATCGGGTCGTTTGACCCGTGAAAAGCCAAGATAACGAGGAGGTATCGCTATGCATTATCAAAGCTTTAATGACCGTATGCTGAAAAAGCTGAATAATCTGACCTGGCAATACGCGGGCTACGTGTATCACGCCGAGCAGGTGTTCAGCGAGGTACAGGGTTACGAAACCAAAGAGCATCACCGTCAGGCGCCCGACGTGGCGTATCAGACCGTCAAGGACGGCTACGTCTGGGGCGGCGAGTTTGGCAACCTGTGGGTGAAGTTTGACTATACCGTGCCGGCGGAATTGGCGGGCAAGGAATTGTTCGTACTGCAGAATACCGAATTGCGGGAGGGTCTGCTGTTTGTGGACGGCAAGCCTATGGGTATGTACGGCACCATTATTAAAGAATACGACGGCCTGCAGCACAGCATTCTGCTGACACAGAGTGCCGAGGCGGGCAAGACCTATCATATCGATCTGGAGTGCTATGCCTGGCACGACGAGCGGGAGGTGCACCCCTACGCCCGTGAGGAGAATCTGCCGGACGAGCACTATCGCCACACCTTCCACAACGTGTACGTGGCCACCTGCAACTGGGAGATTAAGAATTTCATCCGCGACCTGCGCATCTTCCTGTCTATGGCGCAGATCCACCAGAATCCCTTTATGAAGGCGCGCGCCATCAACGTGCTGGAGCAGGTATTCGCCAATGCGGTGCTGCACCCCACCATGGTGGACTATGAAACGGTCATCGCCGGTGTGCGCCGCTGCAACGCCATTATGGGTGAGGTGTTCACCGGTAACACCTGCGGCGACACCTACGGCAAGGTGGGCATCGTGGGTCACTCCCACATGGACACCGCCTGGCTGTGGCCCATCGCCGAGACCATGCGTAAGTGCGCCCGCACCTTTGCCAATGCGCTGGTGCTGATGGATCAGTACGCGGACTACAAGTTCATCCAGTCCTCCGTCCTGCACACCGCCTGGATGGAGGAGCACTATCCCGCCATCTTCGAGGACATCAAGAAGCGTCAGGCCGAGGGTCGGTTTGAGGTCAACGGCGGCGCCTGGGTGGAGTGCGATTGTAATATCACCGGCGGCGAGTATATGGTGCGCCAGTTCCTGAAGGGTCAGAAATACCTGCAGGAGAAGTTCGGCATCACCAACGACTCCTTCTGGCTGCCCGACACCTTCGGTTACAACGCCGCCATCCCCCAGATTATGCGGGGCTGCGGCATGAAGTATTTCTACACCACCAAGCTGTCCTGGAACGAGCACAATAAGTTCCCCTTCGAGACCTTCCGTTGGGTGGGTATCGACGGCAGCGAGGTGATCACCCACTTCAACATCACCCACTGTGAGCCCGCCCCCCATCTGCTGATGAACCACGTGTCCGCCCTGCAGGATAAGACCTCCGATGAGAGCCGTCTGGTGGCCTTTGGTTACGGTGACGGCGGCGGCGGTCCCACCGACGTGATGGTGGAGGAGGCCACCCGCGTGATGCAGCTGAACGGTATGCCCAAGGTGGAGTACCAGACCATCAGCGAGTTCGGTCAGGAGATGGAGAAGAATGTGGACAAGATGCCGGTTTACAACGGCGAATTGTATCTGGAATTGCACCGCGGTACCCTGACCCAGCGCCACCAGACCAAGCGCAACAACCGTCTGTGCGAGAACGCTCTGCGGAATATGGAGCTGATGGCGGTGATGACCGGCGCCGACTATAACGCCGCCGACTACGATAAGTGGACGAAAGAGCTGCTGGAGAACCAGTTCCACGACATCCTGCCCGGCACCTGCATCCAGTGCGTCCACGACCGCTCCGAGAAGATCGTGGGCGAATTGATCGTCACCGTGGACGGCGAGACCCAGCGTCTGGCGGCCACCGTGGCCGAGGGCGACGGCGCCCTGACCCTGGTCAACCCCCTGTCCTTTGCCCGTGAGGACGTCATCAACATTGACGATAACGGTTTGTACGTGGCGGACGCCAAAAACCAGCCCTATGAGGATCTGTTCGGTCGCAAAAAGATCGCCGTGTCCGGCGTGGCGCTGGACGCCTTTGAGGCCAAGAGTGTGGCGCTGACCGGTGATGCCGGCGACACCGCCTCTGTCTTTACTTACGACGGCACCAATCTGGAGACTCCCTATGCCTCCGTGGTGTTTGATGAGAACGGCTACATCGCCTCCTTTATCGACAAGCAAAGCGGTCGCCAGCTCCGCCGTGAGGGTGCCGCCCCCCTGGGCACCTTCTATATGGGCGAGGACATCCCCGAATATTGGGATAACTGGGACGTGGAGTACGACCAGAAATTCAAGATGGCTCCTCAAACCAACCTGGTCGATCGCAAGGTCGTGTCCGACGGCTGTGTGGAGTGGCGTGTGCGCTCCACCTATAAGATCGGCAACCACTCCACCATTGACGTGGACACCGTTTTCTACGCCGACAGCCCCCGCGTGGACTTCCACGCCAAGGTGGACTGGAAGGATAAGCACCAGCTCTTAAAGGTCAGCTTCGATGTGGACGTGCTCACCACCAAGGCCAAGCACGAGATCCAGTTCGGTCATATCGACCGTCCCACCACCGAGAACGACTGCGTGGAGACCGCCCGCTTTGAGGTGTGCAATCTGAAGTGGACCGACGTGTCCGAGAGCCGTTTCGGCGTGGCATTGCTCAACGACTGTAAGTACGGCATCTCGGTGCGCGGCTCGGATATGCGCCTCTCTCTGCACCGCGGCGGCACCCATCCCGATCCCGCCGGTGACTTCGGCGTTCACGAAATGACCTACAGCCTGCTGCCCCACTGCGGCGACTTCTGCGTGCAGAGCGTGGTATGTCCCGCCTATGAGCTCAACGCCCCCGTCATCGTGGCGCCCGGCGCGCTGAAAGCGCCCCTGTCCGTCCCCGTGCTGGTGGATGCGGACAACGTCATCGTGGAGGCGGTGAAGCCCGCCGAGGACATCGAGAACGCTTACGTGGTCCGTCTGTACGAGGCGGAGCGCGCCCGCACCAACGCCGCGCTGACCTTCCCCGCGGACGTGAAGCGGGTGGTGGAGACCAATATGCTGGAGGAGGCTGTCGCCGACGTGGCTCTGAACGAGGGCGTGGCCGAGGTCACCTTCAAGCCCTTTGAGATTAAGACCTTTGTCTGCTATCGCTGACAGCAACCGAACATAGAAAGGTGGAAAAACAATGAACTACGGACATTTTAACGAAAAAGGCAACAAGTTTGTGGTCACGTCGCCGGACGCTCCCCGTCCCTTTGACGTGATGCTGTTTAACGACGTGTGCTATGCCAACGTGCACCACACCGGTATCGGTTGCTTCGATTATCAGTACCCGGGCGAGGAGGGCATCCAGCTGTTTACCGGCGTGGGTCGTATCTGCGACTACGATATTTTCGGCAAGGAGCACCTGTACTCCCGCATCATCTATATCCGCGACAACGAGACCGGCAAGTTCTGGACGGTCAACTGGGAGCCGGTCTGCGCCGACGTGCAGGAGTTCTCCTGCACCCACGACCTGGCGTACACCACCATCGTCAACCAGACCGAGGACGTCAAGGCGACCCTGATCATCTCCATCCCCCCCGGAAAGGATGCGGTGGAGATGTGGCAGTTTAAGGTAGAGGATGTCAACGGTCGTCCCCGCGACCTGTCCATCTTCCCCTACTTCCAGCTGCAGTTTAAGTACAAGTGGGGCTTTGACAGCTACGGCGATATGATCTATCGCACCACCCGCTTTGATAAAGAGAACAATATGTTCCTGGCGGAGAAGCACCCCTACGTGAAGCCCCACAACAATCTGACCGCTTTCTTCACCTGCGATTATCCCGTGTCTGCCTATGACGGCTCCCGCCGTCTGTTTATGGGTCAGTACGGCTCGGTGGCCAACCCCGTCTGTGTCAAGAACGGCGGCTGTAAGAATTCCGACGGCTCTGCCGAGGATACCGTCTGCGTGCTGCAGTGGGACGTGAAGCTCTCCGGCAACGTCCAGAATATCCAGTTCATTCTGGGTGCCGGCGACAGCGCCCAGCGCTGCGTGGAGCTGAAGAAGACCTATCTGCACAACATTCCCGCCTACACTCAGCTGGCTCAGTTGTATCGTGAGGGCGACCTGAAGAAGACCCAGATCAAGACCGGTGACGAGCACCTGAACCGTCTGCTGAACAACTGGACCAAGCTGGCCTGTATGTACGGCGCTACCTGGTGCCGTTGGGGATATAACGGTTACCGCGACATCGTCCAGCACGGTCTGGGCGTGGTCAACGTCAACCCCAAGCGCACCAAAGCCATCCTGCAGGAGGCCTTGTCCTATCAGCACGATTTCGGTATGGCGGTGCGCGGCTGGAACCCCATCGACGACCGTCCCTATTCCGACTCCGCCCTGTGGTCTGCCTACACGTTGGCCGCGTATATCAAGGAGACCGGCGACACCAAATTCCTGTATCAGGAGATTCCCTTCCTCAACAACCCCGAGCTTACGGATACCGTGCTGGGTCACGTCATCCGCGCTCTGGACTTCCTGGAGAACAATAAGGGCATCCACGACCTGCTGCTGATCAAGTTCGGTGACTGGAACGATTCTCTGACCGGCGCCGGTAAGGAGGGCCGTGGCGAGAGCGTGTGGCTGTCCATGGCCTATGCCTATGCCCTGTCCCAGATTGCGGAGCTGTGCCGTTTCGTCGGCGAGGATGAGAAGGCCGCCAACCTGCAGGCCCGCAGCGAGGCCATGACCGAGGCCATCCGCAACAATGCCTGGGAGGGTGACCGCTTTGTCCGTTGCTTTGACGACAACGGCGGCAAGATCGGCTCCTCCACCAACAAGTACGCCAAATTGTTCCTGGAGACTCAGTCCTTTGCGCTGATGACCGGCATCGCCACCCCCGAGCGCCGCGAGAAGATTCTGGAGAGCCTGAAGCGGGAGAGCTACACTCCTCTGGGCTATCTGCTGCTGAGCCCTGCCTATCAGGAGTTTGACGACCGTGTGGGTCGTCTGTCCGCTATGGAGCCCGGCATCGCCGAGAACGGCACCATCTACACCCATCCCAATATGTGGCTGGTGCTGGGTCTGCTGCGCAGCGGCAAGCCGGACGAGGCTTATGAACTGTTCCGCCGTGTGGCCCCCGGCTACTACGAGGAGGATAACTACGAGCTGAAGAAGGACGCTCTGCCCTTCCAGTTTGCCAACTGTTTCTTCGGCCCCGAGCACCGCAACAACGCCTATCAGATGGAGTACAGCTGGATCACCGGCTCTGTGGCCTGGGTCCGTCTGGCCATTGAGGAGTGGATGCTGGGTGTCCGCGCCGAGTACGACGGCCTGCACGTGGAGCCCTGCCTGCCGGAGGGCTTCGGCACCTACACCGTGGAGCGCATCTGGCGTCAGGCTAAGTACAACATCACCGTTCAGCAGGGCGAGAACAAGGGTATCGTGGCCGATGGCGTTGCCATTGACGGCACCGTTCTGCCCGCCTATGAGGATGGTCTGAACCACGAGATCATCGTGACCATTTGATGTTGACGTAACGCAAAGAAAAGCGGCAAATCCCTAGGGTTTGCCGCTTTTTTGAACTCCCTCCGTCACGGCTAAAACGCCGTGCCACCTCCCTCGGAGAGGGAGGCTTGTCGCCTATTCTATGGAGGTAAGTTTTGTATGGATAATAAATTAACCGTGTTTATAATGTCCTCTACCCATTGGGATCGGGAATGGTACGAGCCCTTTCAGGGGTTCCGTTGGCGTCTGGTGAAGGTCACCGAGGACGCTATGGATAAGCTGGAGGCAAACCCCCAAATCGAGACCTTTACCTTTGATGGTCAGACCATCGTGCTGGAGGACTTTCTGGAGGCCGCCCCCGACCAGCGGGAACGGCTGGTGGGGCTGATGAAGCAGGGTCGCATCAAGGTGGGACCCTGGTACGTGATGCCGGACGAGTATCTCCCCAGCGGCGAGAGCCACATCCGCAATCTGCAGATGGGCACCGCCATCGCCAAATCCTACGGCGTGGAGCCTATGCGCTACGGCTACGTGTGCGACATCTTCGGTCACCCCGCCCAGATGCCCCAGATTTTCCGTGGCTTTGACTGCGAGGGCGCCCTGCTGGGGCGCGGCATCACCGAGGACAAGGCGCCCGCTCATTTTGTGTGGGAGGCGCCCGACGGGTCCCAGGTGATCACCTTTAAGACCCCCGACTGGTACGGCTACGGCGAGTTCTGGGTGCGGCTGCACTGCTTCGACTGGTGGCGGGAGCCCCCCACCGAGGAGGAGCGGGACGAAAACCTCAAGAAGTTCATTGAGGGAGAGCTGACCCGCACCGACATCCCCGTGCTGCTGTTTGTGGACGGGCAGGATCACAAGGAACTCCACGCCCGCACCCTCACGGATGTGAAACAGCGTCTGGAACGGCTGTACCCCGGCATTGAGGTGGTCATCACCTCCCCCGATGAGATGCTGCCCCGTCTGGCGGCGTATCGCGGCGTGATGCCGGTGGTGAGGGGCGAGCTCAACGCCACCAACCGCCGTCGAGGGGACTTCCCCCGCCTGCTGACCAACGTGCTGTCCAGCCGCTACGATCTGAAGTGGCGCAACGACACCTGCCAGACCATGATGGAGAAGTGGGCGGGTCCCATCACCGCGGTGACGCGGCTGACGGGGCGCACCCCCATCCGTAAGAATTTCTACGAGCTGGCGTACCGCTATCTCATTCAGAATCACCCCCACGATTCCATCTGTGGCTGTTCCCCCGATTTTGTCCATCGGGATATGCAGTACCGTTTTGATCAGGTGGAGCAGATCGGGCACAGCATTGAAGAGTACGGTATGCAGAACATTTCCCGTTTCGCCGACACTCCGGGCGAGAATATGGTGGTGACGCTGTTCAATTCCCTGCCCTATGACCGCACCGAAACGGTGACGGTGGATCTGTTCTTTGACCGCCGCTGGAAGCAGAAGTGGTCGGAGCCCTTCGGCTACGAGCCCATCAACGCCTTCCGCCTGCTGGATGCCGACGGCACGCAGGTACCCTATCAGGTGGTGAATATCAACCGTGGCAAGGGGCGCGTCCACTGCGGCGAGCAGGGGAGCGCCGACCGCCACCGCATCGTGTTTGAGGCGAAATTGACCGCCGGCGGCACCACCGAGTATCGGGTGGTGCCCTCGGAGCTGCCCACCCGTCCCAGCGGCAGTCTGCGCACGGGGTTGTACACCGCCGAAAACGACCTTATCCGCCTGACGGTGGAGCCGTCGGACGGCACCCTCACCATCACCGATAAGCGGACGGGGGAGACCTACGACAAGCAGCTGTCCTTTGTGGACGACGGCGAGCTGGGTGACGGCTATATGCACGCCCGCCCCGTGGCGGACCGCGCGGTGCTGTCCGCTGTGGTTAAGAATGTGGCGGTTTCCTGCGACGCCGCCGCCAAGTGCACCTTCACCATTGTGAAGGAAATGTATGTCCCCAAGGATATGCAGAAGTACCACGAGCGCAACGCCGACCTGCGTCGAAACGAGGAGTTGGAAGCGCTTACAATTACCGCAAACGTGAGTTTGACCAAATCGTCACCCCTGGTTGAGATCGAGATGACGGTGGACAATTCCGCCCGCGATCACCGCCTGCGTCTGATGATTCCCACGGGTGTGGATACCCCCACCTACCGCGCCTCCCAGGCCTTCTACGTGGCGGAGCGGAAGGTGGATATCGACCCCGCCACCCTCACCTTTGAGGAGAAGGAGCAGAGCGAAAAGGCGATGAACGGCTTTGCCTATAAGCGTCGCGGCAGCCGCGGCCTTTGCTTTGTCAGCGGCGGCGGTCTGCACGAGGTGGGCGCCTTCTCCGGGGATGAGGGGATGCTGGCGGTGACTCTGCTGCGCTGCTTCGGCAGCGCTGTAAACGGCTACGTAGCCGAGGACGGACAGATGCAGGGTCGGTGGCAGTATCGCTTCGGTCTGCTGCCGTTGGTGGTGGAGGAGACCGACGCCTCCATTCAGCGGCGTCTGGATGCCTTTGCCGCCGGTGTGCGCTGTCGGGACGACCGCACCTGGCAGGAGATCTCACTGGAACGCCACAGCTTCTACCGCCTTGAGGGTGAGAATACCCTGCTGAGCACCGTCAAGGTGGCGGAGGACGGCGAGGGTATCGTGATGCGGTTCTACAACCTCAGCGACACCCCCGAGACCGCGCGGCTGACCTTTGACCGCGTCCCCGCCTCGGTGGCGCTGACCAATCTGGAGGAGCGCCACCCCGATCCGCTGTCGGTCACCTATCGGAGCGTCAGCCTGCCCATGGGCGCGTGGCAGATTCGCACCGTGTACGTGAAGTTTTAAAGAGAAAAACACCTGCAACAGCACGTTGCAGGTGTTTTTTTGTCCCTTTTTGGGTATACTGACCGCAAGGAGTGGTGTGTTATGAAACCCGATAAACAGGAGTATCAGCGTATGGTGCAGGGGGTGTCCCGCCCGTCGCCGAAGCTTAAGAATTGTCTGTGGGCCTTTGCGGTGGGCGGTCTGCTGTGCGCGGTGGGGGAGACGGTGTATCAGTGGATTGCTATGAGCGGTATGGAGGATAAAACCGCCCGTATGCTGGCGTCGGGGTCGCTGATTCTGCTGTCGGCGGTAGCCACCCTGCTGGGTGTGTTTGATAAGGTGGCCAAGCGCGCCGGAGCGGGCACGCTGGTGCCCATCACCGGCTTTGCCAATTCGGTGGTATCCCCCGCCATCGAATTTAAGACGGAAGGTTTTATCCTCGGCGTCGGCGCGAAAATGTTCACCATAGCAGGACCTGTTATTGTCTACGGCACAGTGGCGAGTGTGGTTTATGGGATTATTTATTGGATAACGACGTTGTTCTAATCGTAGGGCGGGGGCTTGCTCCCGCCGCAAAGGCCCCCTTGTGTAAAGGGGGCTCCGCCGTAGGCGGTGGGGGATTGTCTGTTCCGATAAATGACAATCCCTCCGTCATTTTCTAACGAAAATGCCACCTCCCTTTACACAAGGGAGGCTTGAAAAAAGGCTTGACCGATTCGGTCAAGCCTTTTCATCATTCTGGATATGGTTTAAACACCGGTTTTCCATTCTCGCTCTCGATAGAACCTACCATTCCGGTTGCAACATAAGACAGATCTGCTAAATTATAATTTTCTGTATCATTAACCGTAATTTCTGCAGAATATACTTGATAGTAGATGGGCAAATCTTCGATTTCTTTAGAGGACAAAGAGGGAGTGGCAGTTGCAACGAATAAATCAATACTTGGATTATCCGTATCTGATGTATCGTAAATAAAGGTGGATTCTTTAGTGACCGAATTAAAAACGGAGATAATAGAGCGGTGCATACCGGAACCCCAAGAAGATGCAACCAGTAAATCCTTGTTGCCGTCATTATCGAAATCACAAGGAACGGCGTTTACAAATCCATATCCCCCAAATGATTCACAGAGATTATAGATTTTGTTATCCAACAGCACAAGAGAGATACAAGAATCAGAAAACTTAAAAATCTTCATATCTGTTTCGGCGGCAACCTCCACAGGTGTGACATTGTAGCAATGTTCTTCATCAAGAACCATACCACTTAAAAGTCCACCAAGCTCTATTTCTTCGCCCAATAATTCCATGAATTCAGGCACATAGTCTTTGCTGATGTTTGTTTTCATTGCATCGTATTCATTTGTTTTATGGGAACTATCATCCTTGCAAGAGCAAAGCAAAAAAAGCATAATTAAAACACACAATATACAGGTTATCTTTTTCATACTATCACTCCTTTTTAGTATTATACCACACCGCCGATATAATGTAAATATTTTTGCAAACTAATGGGACCTAACTTGACAGCAGAGGAAGGCTTCATCCCTAATGAAAAAGGCTTGACCGATTCGGTCAAGCCTTTTTTTAATACTTTTTCAGTATTCGTATTTAATATGGACCTTTTAGGCTGTCGGGGAGGTGGGTTGGATTCTTTCCGTCGCCGAAACCGAAAGCACCTGCAGAGTCAGTAGACGTGGTGTGTGTATCTGTGGAGGTGCCGGGTGGGGGAGCGGGGGATCTGGGCGCGGGCTCGTCGCCGGTGAGAATGCTCCAAAGACCTGCAAAATAGGACACGATAACCGAGAGGGCATACATAACCACGAAAATTACTTTGCTCGATATGGTTAGATCGAACAGATGGACCGCGGTCTTATCTCCGACCCAAAGGTAACCGATCAGCAAACAAACAAGGGGGAAAAATATGCTCGTTGCCCAGGCAGGTCCCTCTACCATTTCGTATTGATGATAGTGCATATCGATCAGTATGCAACAAACTGCGGGTATCCCCAAAATGAGCGCCTTGACGGTAAGCTTATCAAAGGGTTTTGAATACAAATCGCCGTTTATCGCCGCGTAAACGATTAGCAGAGCCGAAACCGCGCAGGCGATGCTGTACAAAACGTATAAAACCCTCTTTATGCGTCTTTCTCTATCCATTTACCGCGTTCTCCTTTCGTTTCTGTTCTTTCAAATATGCTGCAAAAACAGTGTGTGCATCGTGAAATTCAAAATCCTGCATAATACTTGCAGAACGATTTTTCACTTTTCGCACCTCACTTTACTACACCATACCACAAACTTGTTGACGATTCAATAGGCTTGTGGTATATTTTACTTGTTGAAAAATCAACAAATTCAAGGAGGTGTGGTATGCAGGAACGGTTTGAAACCTTTACGGTGCTGATCAATCGCATCAGCCGCAACGTGCGGAAAATCAAAAACCAAGAGATGGCGGAGTACCGTCTGCGCAGCGTCCACGTGTCCTGTCTGTACTATCTCTATGCCAATCAGGGTCTGACCGCCACCGCCCTGTGCGAGCGGTGTGAGGAGGACAAGGCCACCATCTCCCGCGCCCTGGATTATCTGGAATCCGGCGGGTACGTCACCCGCGATCCCGAGGGTAGTAGGCGGTATAAAAGCCCCATCGCGCTCACCGATAAAGGAGCCGAGGCGGGGCGGAGAATTGCGGATAAGATCGACGCCGTGCTGGAGGAGGTCAGCGGCAGTCTGACCGAGGAGGAACGGGTCGCCTTTTACCGCAGTCTGTCGATCATCAGCGAAAAGCTGGACGCCGTATCCAAGAGCGGAGAACCACAAGGAGGACGAAACGATGGATAAGAAAAAGCAAGTGTGGCAGGCGGTGAAATTCACCCTGTTTTCCGTGTCGGCGGGCGTGATCCAGATCGGCTCCTTTGCCCTGCTGGAGCTGTTTATTGAGGATTACTGGATCCCCTACCTGATCTCGCTGGTGCTGTCGATCCTCTGGAACTTTACGCTGAATCGCCGCTACACCTTCCAATCCGCGGCCAACGTGCCGGTGGCGATGGCTAAGGTGTTCGGTTTTTACCTGGTGTTCACGCCCCTGTCCACCTATCTGGGCGACCTGGCGGAGGGCTGCGGCGTCAACGATTTCATCATTCTCATCGTGACCATGCTGGCCAATTTTGTGCTGGAGTTCCTGTTCTGCAAGCTGGTGGTATACCGCGGGCAGGAGAACACCCGCCAGGAGCCGAAAAAGGACGCCGAGAACGGCTGACAAAAGGACGAATCTCTATGAATAACAACGCGAAAAAGCCCTTGCGCTGGGTGCGGCTGGACAACGCCGCCAAGATCTATCCCGCGGCAAGGCGTAAAAACTGGAGCAACGTGTTCCGCCAGTCGGTCACCCTGACCGAGGAGGTGGACACCGCCGTGCTGCAGGCGGCGCTGGACGTGACGGTCAAGCGGTTTCCCTCCATCGCCGCCCGCCTGCGCAAGGGTGCCTTCTGGTACTATCTACAGCAGGTGGAGCACGCCCCCCAAATACAGGAGGAATACAGCTATCCTCTGGTCTATATGAGCAAGCAGGAGATGCGGCGGTGCGCCTTTCGGGTGATCGTCTATCACAGCCGTATCGCGGTGGAATTTTTCCATTCTCTGACCGACGGCACCGGTGCGCTGATCTTTCTGAAAAGCCTGGTGGCGGAGTATCTGGAGCAGAAATACGCCATCACCATCCCCTGCGAGCAGGGGGTGAAGGACCGTCGGGAATCCCCCGCCGAGGAGGAGCTGGAGGATTGCTTCCCCAAGAATGCGGGACCCGTGCCCGCCAGCCGCAAGGACACCGACGCGTGGCATATGACGGGTCAGCCCCAGCGGGACGGATTTTTACACCTGACCTGTATGCGTATGCCGGTGGCTGACCTGCTGGCGCTGGCTCATAAGCAGGGGGTGACCATGACGGTGTTTATGAGCGCGGTGATGATGCTGGCGCTGCAGAATCTGCAGGCAGAGAAAAACCCCAACGTTCGGCGGCAAAAGCGCATAAAACTGCTGATTCCCGTGAATCTGCGGCAGCTGTACCCCAGCCGTACTCTGCGCAATTTCGCTATGTACACCATCCCCGAGCTGGACCCCCGCCTGGGCACGTATACGCTGGAGGAGATCTGCGGCGTGATCCGTCATAAGATGGGGGCGGAGTTCACCGCCAAGCATATGAGCGCCGTGATCGCCACCAACGTCAACGACGAGCGAAATCCCTTGGTACGCCTGATTCCGCTGCCCCTCAAGAATATGGTGATGAAGGCCATCTTTGACACCGTGGGCGAGCGGAAATCCTGCCTGACCCTGTCCAATCTGGGGCAGGTGAAGGTGCCCGAGGCGATGGCGGCGTACGTTGAGCGCTTTGATTTTATTCTGGGCGTGCAGGCGGCGGCACCGTACAATTGCGGTATGCTGTCCTTTGGGGATACGGTGTACGTGAATTTTATCCGTAACATTCGGGATGCGGAACTGGAGCGGCATTTCTACGCCGTCCTGCAGGATCTGGGTGTCCCCGTGACGGTGGAAAGCAATCGGAACGAGAGGTGACAGGAATGTATTGTATCAACTGCGGTGTCAAGCTGGCGGACACCGAGAAAAAATGCCCCCTGTGCAACACGGTGGTGTATCATCCCGACCTGGCGCAGGCGGACGCCCGCCCGCTGTATCCCGTGGGCAAGCTGCCCCCGACCCACTCCGGCTCCAAGGCGCTCAACGGGGCGGCGATCATTCTGTTTTTGATCCCGCTGGTGGTGTGCCTGTTTGCGGATATGTCCGCCAACCATCGCCTGGACTGGTTCGGCTACGTGGCGGGCGCGTTGGCGGTATCCTACGTGGCGGTGGCACTGCCCCTGTGGTTCAAAAAGCCCAATCCGGTGATATTCGTCCCCTGCACCTTTGCGGCGGTGGGGCTGTATCTGCTGTACATCAATATAGTCACCGGCGGCGGCTGGTTTTTGAGCTTTGCCCTGCCGGTGGTGGGCGGTGTGTGCCTCATCACCTGTGCGGTGGTGACGCTGCTGTATTACCTGCGCCGCGGACACCTGTACATTCTGGGTGGCGCGGGTATGGCGCTGGGCGCCCTGATGCTGCTGGTGGAGTATCTGCTGGGGCTGACCTTCTCGTTGCCCTTTACGGGGTGGTCCGTCTACCCGCTGTCGGTGCTGATGCTGTTCGGCGGTCTGCTGATCTACTTCGGCATCAATAGGTCCGCCCGCGAAATGATGGAGCGCAAGCTGTTTTTCTGACAGAATAAAAATCCTCAGCCCTATGTTACTGGCAACACACAAGTGTGTGTGAAGCAACTGACACTTGCATACGAACAACGACACAAAACCAAGGCCCCCTTGCCTAAAGGGGGCTGTCCGAGCGAATGCGAGGACTGGGGGATTCTTATAAAAAGAACATAAATTTCGACAATCCCTCCGTCATTTGCTTCGCAAATGCCACCTCCCTTTACACAAGGGAGGCTATGGAACGCTGAAAGCTATATGGAACCCCCGGCACAGCCGGGGGTTTTCGCTTACAATAAAAAGCGGAGATGCACGTGGGTGCATCTCCTCTTTTTTGTGCAATTTTTTAATCGCCCCAGATCATCAGATGTCTCTTCAGATCTTCTTTTTGCGAGGCGCTCAGACTGGAATCGTTTTCGATGGTTTCAATGCCGCCGTAGCTGAACATACCGTGGCAATTATCGTCGATATACTTTTGCATATCTGCCCGTGACATAGGGGCGGAGGAAGAATACGAGCCGGAATAACTGCCGGAATAGCTGCCGCTGTAGGAGGTGGTGGTGTTTCGGCTCTGTTCCTTTGCTTTCTGGCGCCGTTCTCTGGCTTTTTGCGCCCGTTCCTTGGCCTTTCTCTGTTCCTCCGGATCCACAGAAACCCAGTAACTGCGCGCCACAGAGGCCAATTTGTTGGTCTGATCGTCGGCGATGTAATAAGGGCGGATGATGAGGGTGAACAGCCGATGCAGCAGGGTATACACCACGTAGAGCAGAGCGAAAGCAATGAGGATGCCCACGATGCCGTCCACCAGCATATACAGCACGGCGTTGTCGGTGGCTTCGTCGCCCGCTTTGGTGGCGGCGATGCCGAAATACACGATAAATGCCACGAGACCCACCAGATAGGTGACACCGGTGATGCGGCGCCACAGCTTGTGGGCGTCCTCGTCGTCGCGGGTGGAGGTGGGGAGCTTGTCGACGTACTGATGCAGCTGCTTGGCTTGCTCGTGGTGCGCGCCGGACACGGTCAACCGCTTGACGCGGGTGAGTAGGGCGACGACCAGCGCCAGCACGCTGCATACGGCGAAGGGGACGAGGAATAGGTACACCAGCATCATGGGGATGTGGAGATACCACAGTTCGGTGATGCTGCGGAACGTTTCCAGCACCTTGTCCCAGTATCCTGTGATGAAATTCAGACCTTCGATGGCCGCCAATTCGCCCTCGTCCATCACGGCGGAGATACCTCCCACGGTGATGAACAGGGCGTGGATAACGAACAGGATACTGCCCAGAGGCAGAATAACCTGACGGGTGCGTTGGGCGATAAGACGTTTTTTCTTATAGGAGTGGGCGTAGCTGACGGCGTCAGAGAAATTGCTTTGCGTGATTTTCGTGATCGCTTTGGACATACCGGCACCTCACTGTTCTTGTTTTTAATGGCTGTACAGTTTCGCCAGACCGCCCTCGGAGGTCTCGCGGTACAGATGGGACAGGTCCTTACCCGTTTGATACATGGTCTCCACCACGCAGTCGAAGGATACCTTGCGGCTGCCGTAGAGGAAGTTGGCCAGACTCAGGGCATTGATGGCGCGCATAGCCGCCACGGCGTTGCGCTCGATGCAGGGGATCTGCACCAGCCCGCACACGGGGTCGCAGGTGAGACCCAGATGGTGCTCCATCGCCACCTCGGCGGCGTATTCGATCTGGTCGATGCCCATCTCGAAGAGCTCGCACAGAGCCGCCGCCGCCATACTGCAGGCGGTGCCCACCTCCGCCTGGCAGCCGCACTCGGCGCCGCTGATGGAGGCGTTGGTGGCCACGATGTTGCCCACCAGACCCGCCACCGCCAGGGCACGGAGGATGTCGTTGTCGGAGAAGCCGTTTTTATCCTGCATATATTTGAGCACCGCGGGCACGATGCCGCAGGAGCCGCAGGTGGGGGCGGTGACGATGATGCCGCAGTCGGCGTTCTGCTCACTCACCGCAAAGGCATAGGCGCACACCAGGCGGTTCTCACGGGTCTGGGGGCTCTCGTCGATGTGCTTTTGGCTGTGGAGGAATTGGGCTTTTCGCTCCACCTCCAGCCCGCCGGGCAGGATGCCGTTCTTGGTCAGACCCTCGCTGATGGCGTTCTGCATGGTGTGCCACACGTTCAGCAGGAAGGGTTTGATGTCCTCCCCCTCCTGCTCAAACACATAGTCGGACAGGCGGATGCCCCGTGCTTTGCACAACTGAGCGATGGCGGTGAAGGTGTTTTCACCGTACACGGCGCGGACGGGGGCGTCGGCGCTGTCGTCGGTGCGGATCTCGCCGCCGCCGATGGAGTAGTACCGCCGGCTGCCCAGCAGAGCGCCGCCCTTATAGGCGTCGAAATCCACCGTGTTGGGGTGGACGGGGGTGGGGGAGTCCATATCCCACACCACCTCGGTGTCGTACCCCGCCAGAGTGTCCAGAATGGCACGGTCGGTGCCGTGCCCCTTGCCCGTTTTGGCCAGAGAGCCGTAGAGGGTCACGCGGATGCGGTCGGCACCGCCGTAGGCGGTGACAAAATCCAGCGCCGCATAGGAGGGACCCATGGTGTGGGAGCTGGAGGGACCGTAGCCGATCTTAAAGATATTTTTGATGGATTGCATCAAAATCACCTGCTTGTCATTTTTTCTCATTTTACCACGAGCCTGTCCCGTTTGCAACACCCAAAAATGCGGTTAGGGTGGCGGTGTCGACAGCCGTCGGGCAAAAGTGACACGGGATATTTGAAAAAATCTCAAAATTGTCTGCCTATTACAGTAAAAGGGGTTGCAATTGGAAAAAAGTGATGTTATAATGTAATTTGCTATAACACGCGCGCGCGTAATATAATATAATGTCGATTCCTGTCGTCAACCTATTGCGAAACAAAGGAGCATCACAATGGACAAGAATGAGAAATTTGCAAAAGATACATACGTGGTGGATCTCGGCCACGTGGTAAAGGTGGTGTGGCAGCGCATCTGGGCGATCATTATCGTCAGCCTGCTCACCGCCGCCGTGGGATTCGCGGTGGCCGCCTTTGCCATTAAGCCCACCTACTCCGCCTCCATTATGCTGTACGTGAACAACAGCTCCTTCAACGTGGGGGATCTGGGCTTCAGCATCAGCTCCTCCGAGCTGACCGCGGCGCAGAGCCTGGCCAAGACCTACACCGTGCTGCTGAAAAACCGCACCACGCTGGAGCGACTGATCAACGAGACCCGCGTCGATTATTCGTGGGAGGATATTTACGATATGATCGAGTCTGGCCCCGTCAACGAGACCGAGGTCATGCAGGTGACCGTCACCTGCCACGACCCCTACGAGGCCGCCCGCATCGCCAACGGCATTGCTACGGTGCTGCCCCAGCGGGTTACTGAGGTGATCGAGGGTGCCTCTATGGAGGTGGTGGACTCCGCCATTGTGGACACCGAAAAGGTGGCACCCAGCGTTACCTTGTATACGGCGGTGGGCTTTATGGTGGGTATGCTGCTGACGGTGGCAACGCTGATCGTCATCGCGCTGATGGACAACACCATCCACGACGAGGAATACGTCATCCGCACCTTCGGCTATCCCATTCTGGCTCAGGTGCCGAACCTCAACGACCACGCGTCTAAGCGGTACGGCTATTCAAATGCCTACGTAAACGGCTATGCCCGCGCCGCCAAGAAGAGAGGCCACAGCAAATAACCGCGACCTACGCCCCAAACGCAGGAAATGCGGTATGCATTTCCGAGTATGTTAACGAAGGAGGAGCGAAAATCCGTCTTTTTGAAACCGATTCGGATTTGTTCGCGTCACCTTATGAATACACGCGAGAGACAAAAGAATACGCGCAAGACCATCCTCAAGATCACGACGGTGATACTGGTTTTGGTGCTGCTGTTCTCCACGGGAATGTTTGTCATCAGCATCTTTGAGCGATACAACAGCCAGTACCCCCAGCCGGGACAGCCCGCAGAGCCGGAGAACGAGCTGACGTACAACGGCAAGGATTACGTCCTGCGGGACGGCATCGAAACGCTGCTGATCCTGGGTCTGGACACCTATTCCGAGGAGACACCGGAATCCTACAACAACAATAAGCAAGCAGACTTTATCCTGCTGTTGGTGATGGACACCGAGAACGACACCTGTAAGGGTATACATATCAACCGCGACACCATCACCGATATGAACATGCTGGGTGTGGCCGGCGATCGGGTCGGCACTGTGCGCCAGCAGATCGCCCTGTCCCACACCTACGGCAACGGACGGGAGGTCAGCTGCCGCAACACCGCCGACGCGGTATCCGGACTGCTGGGCATTAAGGTGGACCATTACCTGTCGGTGACCATGGACGCCGTACCGGTGTACAACGATCTGGTGGGCGGCGTCACCCTGGAGGTGCTGGACGATTTCTCCTCCGTTGACCCCGCTATGAAAAAGGGGGAGACCGTCACCCTGACGGGTGAGCGGGCGCTGACCTACGTGCGTGCCCGTAAGGGTCTGGAGGACCCCAGCAACCAACGCCGTATGGCACGGCAGAAGCAATATCTGGAGGCGCTGTACGACCGCTCCCACCGCTGTGTGCAGGAGCAGGAGGGCTTTGTGTCCAAGGCGGCGCTGACCATGGCGGATTATATGGTGTCGGACTGCTCCGGCAATAAACTGGAGCAGATGATGACCCGCTTTGCCGAGAATAAACCGGAGGCCATCCTTTCCCTGGACGGTGAATTGGTAGAGGGTGAGCGGTTTATGGAGTTTTACCCCGACGAGGATGACCTGCTCCGAACGGTCATCGAGTGCTTCTACGAGCCCGCCGCATAACGAAAGCAAGGAAAGAAGTGTGAATCGTGAGTAAGGATCAAGAAATGGGAACAGAGAATATCGCTGTCATCCTGCCTTATGAAAGCGATCGGGAATATTACATAGAGGACCTGGGAGAGGTCAAGGATAAGCCGCTGTATGCATTTGTAAAGCGCGCCTTTGACATTCTGTTTGCGGCGGTGTGTCTGCTGCTGCTGGCGGTGCCGATGCTGGTGATCGCCCTGATCGTAAAGCTGTCTTCCCCCGGTAAGGCGCTGTATTATCAGGAGCGCCTGGGCCGAAACGGCAAGCGTGTCTACATTATCAAGTTCCGCACTATGAGGATGGATGCCGAAGCAGACGGCTTGCGCTGGTCGCTGGGGGACGATGACCCCCGCATCACGCCGGTGGGACGGGTACTGCGCAAGACCCATCTGGACGAGCTGCCGCAATTGTGGTGCATCCTGACGGGCGATATGAGCGTGGTGGGACCTCGTCCCGAGCGCCCGGAGTATTACGATCGGTTCGAGCAATACATCCACGGATTCCGTGAACGGCTGAAAGTAAAGCCCGGTCTGACCGGCCTGGCACAGGTGCGGGGCGGCTATTATTTGAAGCCGGAGGAGAAGATCCTGTACGACGTGGAGTATATCAAGAACCGTTCCCTGTGGCTGGATCTTAAAGTGGTGTTGGAGACCGTTAAGGTGGTCTTCTGCTGCGAAGGTGTGAAGTGAGGACCTCGAAGATATGGTAACGATCCGTTCAAAAACATTGCTGCTGTGCTCCTGCTTCCTGGTAGCAGCCTGGCTGCTGGTGGCACAGACGCTGAATAATATCGTGGTTCTGGCGGCGTGCCTCGTGTGCTTTCTGGCGCTGGTGGTCTGGGCGGCGATCAAGAATACGGCGATGCCGGTGATCTTGTTTTTTATGCCCTTTGCCCCGTTGCTGAAGCTTCGCCCCGGCACCATCTCCTTTTTCACCATTGCGCTGCTGCTGGTGTACGCCGTGTATACCGTGACCGGCAGTCGGCAGGTAAAGGTGCTGCATCTGGTGCCGGCGCTGCTGCTGTTGGCACTTACGTTGGTGGTCAAGGTAGCGTACGGCTACGATATGGACAATACGTACATACTGTTCGCCGTTACGCTGATGCTGGTCCCGTTCCTGACCAAGGAGCTGGAGGGCAGTTACGGTTTTTACTGGCTGACGCTGTGCTTTGCGCTGGGCATCTGCTTGGCCGCCGTGACCGCACAGTATCTGACGGTGTTCCCCACCATCAGTCGATATATTGACGTTAACACCTCGTTGGGTATGATCCGTCGTTCCGGCTATAACGGCGATCCCAACTTCTATTCCGCCCACATCACCTGTGCGTTGGGCGGTGTGCTGATCCTGTTCCTGAACAACAAGAAAAAGTACAGCTGGATCCCGATGGTGCTGATCGCCTTGGTCCTGCTCTATTGCGGTCTGATGTCGGTGTCCAAGTCGTTTTGGCTGGTGAGCATTTGCTTGGGTCTGCTGTGGTTTGTGGATCTGCTGTTCCGTCGGGGCAAGATGTCGGTCAAGGTCACGCTGATTATGATTCTGATCGTGGCGACTCTCTTTGTGCTCTCTTCCACCGTGTTCACGGATATGCTGGGAGAGATCATCGCCCGCTTCAGCAAGGATAACACCATCTCCGATCTGACCACCGGTCGCTCCGAATTGTGGAAGAGTTATCTGAACGCCTTTATGCAGGATCCGTTGCTGCTGGTGTTTGGTCAGGGCTATTCGGACGTGATGGTCAACGGACGCCCCCCTCACAACACGATTATCCAAGGTGTGTTCCAGTTCGGACTGTTGGGCAGTCTGATCATGGTGGCTTGGTTGATTTTCTTCGTGCGCACCATGATCGGAGAGTCCAAGATCTCCTGGAATCACGCATCCCAGCTGGCCATTGTGATGATCGGCGCGTTCGGTCCCTGGATGGCGCTGGATTATCTGTTCTTTGACGAATTCTTCCTGATGCCCATTTACGTGTGCGCGGCGATACGGTTTCTGCATCGCCAGCAGCAAGAGGCAAGTCCGCTGATTAACGAACAAAGTGTGGTTATGTGATGACTTCTGTTGCCGAAAATAAGGTGCTCACGCCGGTGTCGGTGATTATGCCGGCCTACAACGCTGAGACCTATATCGAAGAAGCGATCCGCTCGGTGATGGCCCAGACCTATGACCGGTGGCGGCTGCTGGTGCTGGACGACGGTTCCACCGACGGAACGGTGGAGCGGGTGCAGCAGCTGGCACGGCAGGATTCCCGCGTGATGCTGATTCAGAACGAGGAAAACTGCGGAGCCGCCCGTACCCGCAATCGGGGTATGGATCTGTGCCATGAAGGCTACGTGGCCTTTCTGGACAGCGACGACGTGTGGCATCCCGAGAAGCTGGAAAAGCAAATTTCCCTGGCGGAGGAGACCGGTGCGGACATTCTGTACGGCTCTTACGCCATCATCAACAGCGATGGGGAACCCTGCCGTCAGCCCTATATCGTACCTGCCGAAACGGATTTCGATCACCTGCTGCGGGAGAACGTCATCGGCTGTTCGGCGGTGATGCTGTCGCCGACGGCGGCACGGCGGTATCGGTTCCCCCTGGGCTATTATCACGAGGACTATTGCCTGTGGCTTCAGATGCTGCGGGACGGCTGTCGTGCGGCGGGGTGCTCACAGGTGCTGACCATGTGGCGCCTGATGGACGGCTCCCGCTCCTTTGACAAGCGAAACGGCGCCCGCCAGCGGTGGCACATCTACCGTCGCTTTTTGCGGCTACCTTTACCAAAGGCTGTCCTGTCCTTCATAGGCTACGCTGTTAACGGCATTAAGAAATACGGCAAGAAATACAAGGGATGAAACGTATGACTGAACATAGCGAGCGGCGAGAACCGCTCACGGCTCATCAGCAGGCTCTGGTGAGCCTGCTGCAGGAGTTTGATCGGGTGTGTCGAGCGCTGCATATTCCCTACGTGCTGTTCGCCGGCACGTTGCTTGGTGCCGTGCGGCATCAGGGATTTATTCCCTGGGACGACGACCTGGACGTGCTGATGCTGCGGGCGGACTACGACCGCCTTCTGGCGGAGGCATCGACGGTGCTGAATACCGACGATTTCTATCTGCAAAAAGAGTTTTCCGAGCATTGGCCCATGTTCTTTTCCAAACTGCGGATGAACGGAACCACCTGTCTGGAGAAGTTCCATCCCAAGGATAAGCTGATGCATCAGGGCATTTATATGGACATTTTCCCCTGCGACGACGCCTGCGGCACCGCCCTCGGTCGGCGGACACAGTTCGTCGCCTCCAAGGTGGTGATCGCCAAGGCGCTGGACAAGCGGGGTTACGATACCGACAGCACCGCGAAGAAGTGGATGATGGCGCTGTGTCGCCTGCTCCCGCAGACCCCGTTCCTGAAACGGGTCAAGCGAGGACAGCCCAACGGCACTTTGGTACATACTTTTTTGGCGGCCGCACGGAGCTACGGCAAGAACGTGATTCCCCGTCGCTATCTGACCGAGCGGTGTGAGGTGACCTTTGAAGGGGGCACCTATCCCGCCCCTGCCGATTACGACGGCTGCCTGCGGATGCTGTACGGTGATTATATGGAATTGCCGCCGCCGGAGGAGCGGATGTGTAAACAGCACGCCATTCTGGTGGATACCGATCATTCTTACGCAGACTATGCGGACTATCGGGACGGTATGTCCTTTGAGGTGTATACCCGTAGCGTCCGCTGAACAGAGGAAGGTAGACCCCATGAGATTACAGGTTTTGGCGGTGACCATGCACCGAGAGGACTGGTCCATAGCCGAACAGATGAATATCCGCTGTGAGGCGGTGGTGGCCAATCAGGCCGACCGTGACGAAACGGAGACCCGCGACACCGACTACGGTCGGTGGACAATGATCACCACCTCCACCCGCGGCGTGGGCACCAACCGCAACGTGGCGTTGGACGCGGCGGACGGGGACGTGCTGCTGCTGGCGGACGACGACGTGGTGTATCGGGACGATATGCCGGAGCGGGTGCTGACCGCCTTTGCAGAGAATCCCCGAGCGGACGTACTGATATTCGGCATGGATATGACCCGTGACGGCCAGGTGTTCGAAACCCGTAGCGAGCCGATCCGCCGCATACGGGTCTGGAACGCCATGAAATACGGAACCTACCGCATCGCCCTGCGCCGTGAGGCGCTGGAGCGGACGGGCATACGGTTTCATACGGCCTTTGGCGGAGGATGCCCCTTCAGCGCCGGTGAAGACAGCCTGTTTATCAAGGCGTGTCTGGATAAGGGCTTGCGCCTGTACGCGCACCCGTACGTGCTGGGACGCTGCTGTAAGGATACCTCCTCCTGGTTTGTAGGCTACAATGAAAAATACTTTTATGATAAAGGGGTGCTGGTACGGCATCTGTTCCCCCGCACGGCGTATCTGATGGCGCTGTATTTCGGCGCTCGGTTCAAGCGAGAGACGACGGTGGGGCTGTGGCGGCGGCTTCGGCTGGTGTATGCCGGTGTCCGCGGCGGCAAGGAGATGATTCCGTACCGGGAGACGATATGAAAAAACTGTTGATCGTCAATAACAATATGAAAGTAGGCGGCGTGCAAAAGAGCCTGTGTAACCTGCTGTGGTCCTTGGATCCGCAGGAGTATGAGGTCACGCTGCTGCTGTTTGCCAAGGTCGGTGCCTATCTGGATCAGTTGCCCGACACCGTCCGGGTGATCGAGGAGAGCGGTCCTTTCCGCCTCTTTGGCAAAAGCCAAGGGGAATACACGGGATTGGATGCCGTCCGACGCACCTGCCTGGCGGTCATCAGTCGGCTGTGGGGCAGGGACGCCGCGGTGCGGCTGTTGCGCCGACGACAGACCGTTGTCAGCGGCTACGACTGCACCATATCTTTTCTGAATAACGGACCTAAAGAGGTGTTTTACGGAGGCGCACAGGATTACGTGCTGTATTGTACACAAGCACGGCATAAGGTGCTGTTCCTCCACAGCGATTACGACAGAAGCGGTTCCCACTATCCGGAGAACGATCGGATGCTGGAGCGTTTTGATACCATTGCCGCCTGCTCCGAGGGCTGTCGCCGCGCTTTTGTGGCGGCGTTGCCGGAACTGGCGGACCGTTGCGTGGCGGTGCGTAACTGCCACCGCTACGATGAGATCCGTTCCCTGGCAGACCGTGAGGAGGTTTGCTACGGCGACGGAGCCATTCACGCCGTGACGGTGGCTCGTATGACCCCCCGAAAGGGTGTGGATCGAGCCATTCGGGCGGTGGCCGCCGTGCGGGAGCAGGGGATACCCCTGGTGCTGCACGTGGTGGGCGACGGACCTATGCGCGCCGACCTGCAGGCCCTGGCACAGCAGCTGGGGGTGGCGCAGTCGGTGGTATTCCACGGCGAGATGAGCAATCCGTATCCGTACATTAAGCAGGCGGATCTGATGCTGCTCACCTCCTATCACGAGGCGGCGCCGATGGTGATTGAGGAGGCACGCTGCCTGGGCGTGCCCGTGCTGAGCACCGAGATCATCTCCACCAAGGAGATGGTGCTCGAGGCGCAGGCCGGTTGGGTCTGTGACAACGATCAGCAGGCGCTCAACGACGCGCTGTACCGTGTGTTAGCGGATGAAGCGGGGCTGGCAGAGGTCAAAAAACGGCTGCTGGCCACCGAGATGGACAACAGAGTGGCGCTGGAGCAGTTCGCCGCCGCCGTGTCCGCTGTTTGAGGTTGTTCCCAACGGGGGATCCCGTTTATATAAATTTGTTTCCAAAAATTTTTTATGTAAGGAGAGAGAACGTATGCTAAAAAAACGATCGGCAAAAGTGCTGGCTATGTTTTTGGCAGTGATGATGATTGTGGGAATCTTCCCGCTGTCCATCTTTGCCGCCAGCACCACCAACTACCCTGATTTTTTAGCGAATCTAAAGCAACTGGAGGTCTATGCGGACGAGTTTGCTGCTCAGTCCAGCCGTGACCCCGGTGAGCTGGTGCTGAACTTTATCCGTACCGGCGTTGACCGTTACCAGGATGGTAACTGGGCGACGTTGGCCGGACAGGAGATCACCGTGTTCACCGACTACGTACGGGAGCAGGATGCCGCCAACGGCACCGCCGTGATGGACCTGCGTGACATTGTCATTGAGGATTTCAATTTGCCTAACGGCAATCCTTCCGACTTTGGTCATATGTTCGGTACTATGAACATTTCCTACGTCAATACCGCGGTTCAGTCGGACGACCTGGCCGGCTGGGCGGGCGACCTGTGCGACCTGCTGTATTTCAGCGCTCTGTACGGTCACATCCCCTCCGGCGACACCGTGGAGGAGATGACCCAGTATATCCGTGAGAACTGCTTCGGCGTGAACGCCGACGACGCGTTCGGCTGGGACGACTTCTACGGCGATATGGACGCCTATTACCTGACCCGTGAGTATCAGGAGGGCAACGGCTCCTTCAGCGAGTTGATGGAGAATTACTTCACCGCTGAGCTGGACGACGTGGATCGCGCCGTTTATTTCCTGAACAACCGTTTCCCCGGTCAGGTGACCCGTGAGGCGGTGCGCAAGGCGATGTACGACGCCTATCGCACCAACGTGGGTATCCAGATCCTGGAGGCGGACCGCGGCATCTCGGATTATTCCCTGATCCGTCAGGCCAGCTGCTACGCGTTGGCGGACTATCTGTTCGACCACGCCGAGGGCAAGCTGGAGGCCGGCAGCGGTAACGAGGGCGAAGAGGAGGAAAAACCGGACAACGGTTACTATTCCGTCTTCTCCACCACCTCCTCCGTGCTGGCACCCGGTATCAGCCAGGATATCAAGTACGCTATGTCTGCCGACGGCAAACAGATGGTGTACTACGTGGCCACTGTGGACGTATCCCGCGACGACGTGACCATTATGGCCAACTATAAGGACAACGATCCCTCCAAGGGCTGGGGTATGCAGCGCGTGGAGGATCAGGTGGCCGCTCTGGTTAAGAACAACAAGGACGTGGAGAATTTCACTCCCGTTGTGGCCACCAACGGCGACGGCTTCAACACCACCACCGGTGAGCCTGCCGGTCTGCTGGTTATGAACGGCAAGGTGTGGAAGGGCATCGACGGCGATGGCTTCTTCGGCATTCTGAAGGACGGTTCCGCCATCATCGGCACCAAGGCAGAGTATGACGCCCTGGCGGATGAAGTGGTGGAGGGTATCGGCGGCTTCGGCTCCGGTAAGTTCCTGGTTTGGGACGGTGAGCTGGCTTCCGGTGCTACCGAGGATAAGCGTGCCAGCCGTACCGCCATCGGTATTAAGGCAGACGGCTCTGTGGTGATGATGGTTCTGGACGGTCGTCAGGAGCCCTTCTCCTGCGGCGGCACTCTGCGCGAGGTCGCCCAGATCATGCTGGAGGCCGGCTGCGTCCGTGCTGTGAACCTGGACGGCGGCGGCTCCACCACCTATATGTCCAAGCCTGAGGGCAGCGACCAGATCAAGGTGGTCAACCGTCCCTCCGACGGCTATGCCCGTAGCGTGTCCGGCACGCTGGTGGCGGTCTCCACCGCCAAGTCCTCCAAGGAGTTTGACCGCGCCATCATTGAGTCGGATTACGATTATCTGACCATCGGCACCGAGCTGAAGCTCAACGCCATCGGCGTTAACAACATCGGCTCCTCCGCTGTGATCCCCGAGGGCGCCTACTGGACGGTTTCGGACGAGGCCGTGGGCACCATCTCCGAGGATGGCGTGTTCACCGCCGCCGATTACGGCGACGTGGAGGTGCAGTTTGTGGTGAACGGTGAGGTTGCCGGCAGCAAGACTCTGCACGTGGTCGTTCCGGAAACCCTGGAGTTCACCGAGAAATCCCTGACCCTCATCTACGACCAGACCACCCGCCTGCCTCTGGAGGCCACTTATAACGGCTCCCCTGTGAAGATGAACGAGAACGACATCTTCTGCGGCTATCTGGAGGAGGATCCGGAGGGCGAGGGCGATATGTGGCCCCGTGCCATCTTTGAGGGCTTTAACGTCACTCCCCGTGGTGAGTCCGGCGCCCGTAATATGACGGTGTTCGCCATCGTCCTGGAGAATGAGGATGCCTATTGCGAGATCGGTGCCGCTATGTTCCGCGAGGATGAGGCGACCTTCGATTTCGATAACGTCACCGCCGGTAACCGGACCCTGGCCTGGATCCGTGAGGTGGAAAACACCACCACCAACGACAACTTCAACTACACGGTAACCGATCCCAGCAAGGATATTACCTTGGGTTATACCTTTGCTCTGGATATGAACACCATTGAGATTCCGCCCCAGATGGCTGACATCGTGTTTATGCTGCCCAACTCGGATAACCAGGGCGATTCCGCCTTTGGTTATATGCTGAGCCTGGCCGAGCGTGTCAGCGTGAAGACCGAGGTGCGCATCACCGCCCAGTTCGATAAGGATCTGGAGGTGGACGTCTCCGAATTGCGTGTGGTCAACGACTACTTCCAGCTGACCTCCGCCACGGTGGATGAGAACAACCTGCTGACCATGGTGTTCAACTGGATCGACCGCACCGAGCGCATCGATCCCGCCACCGCCAACCCCCTGTGCATTATGACCGGCATCAAGGCCACTCCCAAGGATGGCGCTTGGGACGGCAACGAGATGGTTATTGCCAACTCCGGTAACGTCAGCTACGACGTGTATCTGCGTGCTTCCTCTCTCTATTCCTTTGCCCAGCGCCCTGAGAATCAGGCGAAGTACGGCCTGCTTCCCTTTGTGGCCGATGATACCGGCTGGGAGGGCGGCACCGAGACCGGCGCTCACTACGCCAGTGTGTATGCCGACTTTGAGGACGGCTTTATCATCGACAACGCCGTCCGTCAGGGCTGGTATGAGGAAGACGGCGCGTACAAGTATTACGTCAACCACGATGCCGTGACCGGCGTGCAGTACATTCCTTCCCGTGAGGATGCTTCTGTTAAGCGCTTCTACGAGTTTGACGAGAACGGCGTCTGCAAGGGCAAGCTGACCGGTACGGTCAACTTCAATAACGGTCTGTACTACGCCGTGAACGGTGAGATGACCACCGGCTGGGTGTCCGGCTATGACGCGGACGGTAATCAGGTTGATTATTACTTCAACCCCTCCACCGGCCGTGCCGTGGACGGCAACCAGAAGATCGGCGGCTATAACTACACCTTCAGCAACTACATCCTGACCCGCGGCGATCTGGTTAAGGACGCCAACGGTACCCGCTATCGTTGGGCCGGTCAGTGGGTCCACGGCAAGTGGTTCCAGGTGGACGGCAACTGGTACGCCACCAAGAAGTACATCTACTATGTCCAGACCGGATTCGTCAACATCCAGAACCAGGCCGGTGAAACTGCCTGGCAGTGGCATCTGTTTGACGATAACGGCGTGTGGCAGGAGGATTACGTCGGCCTGTATCGCTACAACGGCGAGATCTATTACGTCCTTAACGGTATCCGCAACAGTAAGGTTGGTCTGGTATACGAGGACGGCTACTACTACTTCATCAGCCCCGATGATGCGAAGGCGTATCGCAACCGCACGGCGTGGATCAACCACACCAACGGCCTGGTGCCTGCCGGCCGCTATACCTTCGACAACGAGGGACGGATGACCAATCCCCCCGTGGTGGATCCGGATGAGCCGGATGAGCCGGAGATCGACCCCTCTAAGAACGGCATCGTGTCCGAGAACGGCGGTCTGTTCTACTACGTTAACGGCATCCTGCAGAAGGGCGCCGGCGTGGTGAAGCTCACCGACGAGGCGGGCAAGGAGTTCTACATCTACGTCCGTTCCAATGGTCAGCTGGCTGTGGGCGCCTACTGGGTTGCCGACGGTAAAGGCCTGCTGCAGAGCGGTCAGTACGTCTTCGACGTGGACGGTCGCTACTATAAGTCCGAGGATACGCCGGACGATCCCGACGCTCCCGCTTTGAAGAACGGCATCTATCTGGAGAATGGCAAGTATTACTACTATGTGGACGGCGTGATGCAGAAGAACGCCGGTGTGGTGAAACTGACCGACGAGAACGGTCTGGTGTATTACATCTATGTCTGCACCTACGGCAATCTGGCCACCGGTAATTACTGGCCCACCTACCGCAACGACCTGCTGCCCCGTGGCAGCTATGACTGGGGCTCTGACGGTAAGTATTATCCCCCTGTTGTGGAGCCCGAGGATCCCGACGCGCCTGTGAAGAACGGCATCGTCTACGAGAACGGCAAGTATTATTACTATGTTGACGGCGAGCTGCAGACCGGCGCCATCGGTGTGGTGGAGATGACCGATGAAGAGGGCAAGACCTTCTACATCTACGTCTGCACCTACGGCAACCTGGCCACCGGTAAGTATTGGCCCACCTACACCAACGGTCTGCTGTCCCGCGGCGAGTACGATTGGGGCACCGACGGTAAGTATTATCCCCCCGTGGTGGATCCTGACGCGCCTGTGAAGAACGGCATCTATCTGGAGAACGGCAAGTATTACTACTACGTTGACGGTGTGATGCAGAAGGGTGATACCGGCGTGGTGAAGCTGACAGATGAGGAAGGCAAGATCTTCTACATCTACGTGTGCACCAACGGTAATCTGGCCACCGGTAAGTATTGGCCCACCTACCGCAACGACCTGCTGCCCCGCGGCGAGTACGACTGGGGCACCGACGGTAAGTATTATCCCCCCGTGGTGGATCCCGACGCGCCGGTGAAGAACGGCATCTATCTGGAAGCGGATGGCAAGTACTACTACTACGTGGACGGTGTGAAGCAGATGAACATCGGCGTTGTGAAGTTGACGGATGAGGAGGGTAAGACCTTCTACATCAACGTCTGCACCTACGGCAACCTGGCCACCGGCAAGTATTGGCCCACCTACCGCAACGACCTGCTGCCCCGCGGCGAATACGACTGGGGTGACAACGGCAGATATTATCCGCCGCAATAATCGCAACTAATCCTTTTTAATTCCTTTTATAATGGTGGGGAAGGGGTTCCGAGCGATCGGGACCCTGCACCCCGCGTTAAATATTAATTTTGTACGAAAGGAACATCACACGATGAAACAATGGATTAAGCGCATCGGTGCCGTCCTGCTGACTGTGGCTATGCTCTGCACCATGATGCCCGCCGTATTTGCGGCGAACACCCTGACTACTTCCGTCACCGGTCTGACCGCGTCCTGGGAGTATTCCAACCAGGGCGGCGGCTCCGCCACCTGGACCTCCGGCGGCACCTCCATCTCTGCTACGAGCAAGGGTACGGCCGCTAAGACCAACATCTCCGACCTGACCCTGACCAACAATTCCGGCGCTGAGGCGGTGCTCAGCTTCAATTGGTCTCTGACCACCGGCGGCACCACCGCTGCTACCCGTGCCTCGCTGACCGGCGCCATCGCCGTCAGCAACCAGGCCAGCGCCTCCGGCGAGTTCACTCAGACTCTGGCCGCCGGCGAGAGCATCTTGATTCAGCTGAAGTCCCCCCGCGGTGCCGCCTATAAGGCGACCTTCAGCATTACCGACCTGGCTCTGGTGGGTTTGAGCACCCCCGACCCCATCTTGACCTTCAAGCCCGCCACCGAGGGTGGTTCCTACACCCTGGACGGCGTCGCTGTCACTGCCGAAGTGGTGAAAGAGGTCGCCCTGCAAACCGCTCTGCAGCTGTCTGCCACCGCTGAGGATGGCTACGTCTTCTACGGCTGGTACGATGCTAAGGTTGAGAAATATCTGTCCCAGGATGCCAACTTTAAGCTGGTGGCTTCTGCGGATGCAGAGATTTACCCCGTGTTCCTGTCCGATGACATTGCTCTGTTTGGTGTCGGCGCGGCCAAGTATGACAATCTGACCGAGGCCGGTGCTGCCGCCGCCGAGAGCACCATCCACAAGACGGTCGTTCTGCTGAACGACGGCACCATCACCGGCGACCACGTGATTCCTGCCGGTGTTACCCTGCTGATTCCCTACGACGATGCCAATACCGCCCACGGCAGCAGCCCCAAATGCACCAGCCCCGACGGCGATGGCAATGAGGTTAAGTGGACTGAGCCCTATGCTTATCGCACTCTGACCATGGCGGCGGATGCTTCCATCACCGTCAACGGTGCTCTGGAGGTGGGCGGTCGTCATTCTGCGGCGGCTGCGGCTCGTCCCGCTGCCCCTACCGACGCGCTGGGCTACATCTATATGACCGCCGGCTCTCACATCGAGGTCAACGGCGATCTGTATGCCTGGGGTTACATCTACGGTGACGGTACTGTCAACGCCAACGATGGCGCCAACATCTATGAGGTGTTCCAGATTACCGACCTGCGCGGCGGTAACGCCACTTTGGCTTTGGCCGGCGATCTGATGGTGTTCCCCATGACCCAGTACTACGTACAGAACGTAGAGGTTGCTACCACCTACAATTACGGTGCCACCGCCTATGTGACCACCAGCTTCTTCCTGGCATCTCAGTGCATCACCGCTCCTCCCATTAAGTTCATTGGTGAGGATGCTATGTTCCAGACCGGTGAGAATTGCCACATCGTTAAGGAGTACGATCCTGCGACCGATACTCTGAATTTGGATGCCTACGGCGATTGCGCCCTGTCCACCATCCAGGTGACGCTGGCCGGTAACACCGTGGATTCCACCAACTTTGTGTTGCCCATCTCCAACAACATCAACATCTCCATCTGGAGCGGTACGGCTACCCTGAAGCAGGACATCGCCATGCTGCCCGGCTCCACTCTGACCGTGGGTCCCGAGGCTGTTCTGGAGATCGGTGCCACCGATACTCCCACCGCTTATATGAGCGCCGGTTACAACCTGATTGCATTTGACAGCGAGAATTGGACCAGCGGTTTGAATACACTCACCTACGAGTATGAGGAAGGTCTGAACTTCGTTTATCCCGGCAAGCAGTTTGTTTCTGCTCCCTATTCCCCCAGCGAGCGCAAGACCCGCACCATCGACGACATTAAGGACGTGGTCTTTGATATTAACGGTGTTGTGTTCGCCAACGGTTACATCTACAGCACCGTCATCTGGAATGACATTCAGAGCGAGGATTTCTCCATCGTTGGCGGTGGCGCCGAGATCATCTCTTCTGAGGGCTCCGGCATCGTATGTCTGAACAGCGGCGCCGGCGCGGATATGCTGATCTATGAGTACGATCAGGCTAAGGACGACGCTTATAAGAAGTCCCCTGAGTACGATCCTGAGACGGGCGGCACCCTGTACTATGCCATTCCTCTGGCTTCCGTTCAGCTGAAGAACGGCGACGGCTCTCTGCTGGATACCACCGGTGCTGAGGCCGGTGCCTATTATACCTATTGTAATACGCACGACCACTGGATCGCCGGTGAGGAGTGCAAGATGGTGGAGATCACCTGGGTGGTGAACGGTAATTCCGTTACCTCTGAGGTACCCTATGGCTCCGTCCCTGTATGCCCCATCACTCCCGTGAAGGCTTTGGATAACAACTATCACTACGATTTCGCCGGTTGGTCCACCGCCGAGGATGGCGCTGTGATCGACCTGCCCGCCGCGGAAGAGGGCGCTACTTATTACGCGGTGTTCACCGCTGTGGCCCACACCTACGGCACCACCGCTGTGGAAGGCAAGCACGCCTGCGTGTGCGGCAAGCCTGCCTCCTGTGTGGATGCTGAAAACGACGACGACCACGTCTGCGACCTGGGTTGCGGCACGGTGAAATCCGAGCATACCTACGTCGACGAGTACGATGCCGACTGTAACGAGTGCGGTGAGACCCGTGAGGTGGAGCAGCCCGGTGGCATCCTCTACGGCGATGCCGACGGCGACGGTGAAGTCACTCTGACCGACGCAGCTCTGCTGGGTCAGTGGCTGGCCGGTTACGACGTAACCGTGAATGAAACGGCTGCCGATGCCGACGGCGACGGTGAAGTCACTTTGACCGACGCAGCTCTGCTGGGTCAGTGGCTGGCCGGTTACGACGTGACTCTGGGTCCGGTACAATAATCGCGAACGGCACGAATCGATACCTATTAATAACCTGCGATTCCTCTGACCCGACTCGCGTCGGGTCAGGGGGGCGCTTCCATTCTAAATGAAAGGAGCATCACAATGAAGAATTTTAAGCGTCGTATCGGCGCCCTGCTGATGATTGTGGCGCTCATCGCGACGATGATCCCCCTGTTTCCCATGACCGTTTCGGCGGCGGGCACGCTGACCGTGTCCGACACCGGCATCGGCTTGTCCTGGACCGATGCCAGTAACTCCAGCGGTAAGGCGACCTGGACCGCCAGCGGCACCACCATTATCGGTACCGCCACCGGCTATAAGCCGTTATTTATTAGCCGGGCGGTCACCACCACGCTGACCATTAAGAACAACTATGCCGACGCCCGCACCCTGTCTTTCAGCTATACGCTGAGCGGCGGCGGCTCGGTGTCCGGCATTTCCGGTAACGCCTACAGCGGCGAGTTGGCCGCCGGCGGCACCCTGGTCATTACCCTGACCTCTCCCAATGGCACCAGCACCAACACCCTGACCATCACCGATATTAAGCTGGTGGGCAGCGGTAATGTGACCGCCACCTTTGCGGCTCCGGAAAACGGTAGTTATACAGTGGATGGCACCGCCGTCACCAACGAGGTAAGCCATACCAAGGCCTCTGCCGACAGCTCTTATGCTCTGGTGGCCACCGCCAACAGCGGCTACACCTTCTTCGGCTGGTATAACGAGACCGCCGGTGCCTATGTGTCTTACGACGCTTCCTGTACCCTGCCGGTGGGATCTGATGCCACCATCAAGCCGGTGTTTGTGGCCGGTAACCCCGCTCATTTCAGCGTGGGCGGCCAGCGGTTCTACGATCTGAGCGAGGCAGTAGCCGCCGCCCAGGCCGGTTCCGACAAGAAGATCGTGGTGATTAAGGACGGTACCGTCACCGGTACCCACACCATCCCTGCAGGAGTAACCCTGTTGGTGCCCTATGACGACGCCAATTCCGTCCACGGCAGCAGCCCCAAATGCACCAGCTACAACGACCTGCTGTTCGGCAATGGTAACGTTGCCTGGGTACAACCCACTCCCTACCGTACCCTGACCTTGGGCGCCGACGCCCACATCACCGTCAACGGTGTCATCGAGGTGGGCGGCCGTCACGCTTCCGGTTCCGGTGGTACCGGTAAATTTGCCGGTAGCCCCACCGACAAGCTGGGCTACATCAATATGCTGGCGGGCTCTCACATTGACCTGAACAGCGGTGCCTATCTGTACTGCTGGGGCTATATTTACGGCGACGGCACCATCACTGCCAAGAACGGTGCTGCCATCTATGAGAACTTCCAGATCCAGGATTTCCGCGGCGGCGATAAGAGTACCGAGCTGGCTCAGGGATTCCTGGTGTTCCCCACCGCACAGTACTACGTGCAGAACATTGAGGTAGCCACCACCTATGAGTATGGCTCTAAAGAGTTTGTGCACACCTCTGTGTATATGTCCCGTATGGAGCACGGCGCCACCGTTGAGTTTATCGGTGCCAACGCCATGTTCCGTCCCGAGCCCGGTTCCTACGTGGTGAAGGATTACGACCCTGCCACCGACAATCTGTATCTGGACTCTTACGGTGATTGTGCCCTGTCCGAGCTGGCGATGAAGATTGCCGGCGTGGACGTGGATGCGGCCCAGTTCGTGCTGCCCATCACCAACAATATGCAGATCCGCATCCGGACCGGTACGGCTACCCTGCAGCAGAACGTGATGATGCTGCCCGGCTCCTCTCTGACGGTGGACCAGGGCGCTACCCTGAACATTGCCCAGACCGATGCCACCACCGACGTGGTGACTGCCGGCGGCTATATTCTGCAGCTGTTCGATTATACCAACTACACCTATGGTATCGATCAGGATACCTTTGAGGTAGTGGATGGTCGTTATTATAACCACTACGGTAACACCGGTAAGCGGCGTTTCCAGGCGGTGCCCTATACCTGCACCACCCGCAAGACCCGCACCGAGGCGGATCTGACGGATGCCAAGCTGGATATTAACGGTACCGTCATTTCCAACGGTTTCATTTACAGCACCGTGGACTACGCCGACATCCTGAACGAGGATTACACCATCACCGGCGGCGGCGCCAACATCTGCTCCTCTGAGGGCACCGGTGTCTTGCAGATGGTGGGTGGTCCCGGCGGCGACGTGTTTGGTGTGATGTACGACCAGGATTGCGCCGAGGACGTGGATAAGGGCTTTGAATCCGATGCCGGTGTTTACTACTACATCCCTCTGGCTTCCGCTCAGTTGAAGAACGGCGACGGCACCATGCTGGATACCACCGGCGCTGAGGCGGGCACCGTGTATCAAGTTTGTTCCACCCATGGTTGCTGGTACACAGGTTGTTGTGAGCAGTGCGGCCATAACTATGCCGATGACGCGGACGAGGATTGTAACAACTGTGGTGCTATCCGCCGTATCTTCTATGAGGCGAAGTCCACTACCGGCGAGAGTAACGTCGGATACGGATTGGCGTTTAAGTTCCGTGTGCAGAGTGTGAGTGGTCTTACTATCGATGATAAGCATGTTGCGGATTATAGCGGCGCCCTTATCGACGGTGACTGCAAGCTGATTATGGCAGGTGCGGTGGTCACAAACCGAAGAGACGTTGCCAGACCTACTTTGGCTGACAAGGATTTGGATAACAAAACGGTAATTGATATTCAAGCGAAGAAGATGTACGAGCTGGATACGGAAAACCAGGCCATCTACTACGCCATTCGTGTCACCAATATTCCTGGTGGTAATCTGGATACGCCTATTACGATGCGTCCGTATTATATTTACGAAAAGGACGGTCAGGAATTCACCGTCTACGGTGAGCCGAAAACATTTACCTATAATCAAGCGAAACCTCAGATCGAGGAATAAACTAGCATCAACCACAAGCGGGTGCCCGACACAGTGCTGTCGGGCACCCGCTCCCGCGGGATAAGACCACAGCGAAAAGCAGAGAGGGTTTTCTGCTTTTCGGTATGGTTTTACGACACTAGGAGGCAGCTATGAAAGTTGGTATTCTAACCTTTCCCAATTCGGTCAGCTACGGCGCCTGCCTGCAGATGTTAGCTCTGCAGGATACGGTGCGCCGTATGGGCCACGAGGTGGAGATCATTAACTATCATAACCCCTATATGAAGCGGGAAAAGCACACCGAAAAGGGACGGAATCCCCTTAAGCGCGCCATCAGACGGCGGGTGCGGCTGTTGCTGCATTGGCGGCTGTACCGTCGCTTTCGGCGATTCGAGCGGAGTCGGGCGGCGGCGTACCCTGCGCGCCCCTTTACCGACAGGACGCGGTTGAGGGAGATCGGCGATCGGTACGATGCGGTGATCTGCGGCAGCGATCAGGTGTGGAATCCCCATATCACCGATACGGATCTGAGCTATTTTTTGGATTTCTGCGGACCGGATACCCGCCGCATCGCCTATGCCCCCAGCTTTGGTGTGGAGGAGTTCCCCCAAGGCTTTGATGAGGCGGTGGCCGCCGAATTGACCGCATTCCACGCGCTGTCGGCGCGGGAGGAAGCGGGTCGCCGGATGGTGGAGCGGCTGACCGGTCGCGAGACGCCGCTGGTGGTGGACCCCACCTGGCTGGTGGATGCCGCCGACTGGGCGGCAATGGAGCAGCCGCATCCGGCAGCGGACGGCGACTACGTCCTGTACTTCGTGGTGAATCAGTCCAAAGAGTTGCTGCAGCGATGTCGGGCGTTTGCCCGCGCCCACGGGCTGAAGGTGGTGGTGATCGGAGGAAATCCTCTGACCGCCCGTTTCCGACAGGACCCGACCCTAACCTACGCCACCGACGTAGGCCCCGAGCAATGGCTGTATCTGATACATCACGCCCGTTACGTATTCACCAATTCATTCCACGGCACTGCTTTTTCGGTGCTGTTCCAGCGGGAGGTATACGTGCAGTATCCCGCCCACAACGGCTCCCGTCTGCGCCAGGTTCTGGAGAGCCTGGGAATGGAGGATCATCGGGTGTGTGAGGGAGATCCGCTCACCGAGACACCGATCAATTATGAGCGGGCGCGGACCGTGTTCGCTCAAATGAAGCAAGCATCCTTGAAGTATTTAGAGAACGCTCTACTATAATAAAGGTTAGAAAGGAGGAGAACGATGGGACAGCGTGTAGCCCGTGTTAAGATGAACGTTATCAGCACCTTAGCACACCAGCTGGTGACCACCCTGTGCGGTTTGGTCATTCCCTGGATCATGATCGATACCTTCGGATCAACCGCTTACGGCATCACCATCTCCATCGCTCAATTCCTTTCTTACATCACCCTGCTGGAGGGTGGCATCGGTCGTGTGGCCCGTGGAGCGCTGTATAAGCCCTTGGCCGAGCGGGACGACGAGAAGATCAGCCAGGTCTATCTGGCGGTCAAGCGGTTTTTTTCCACCATCGGCCTGATCTTTGCCGCCTACGTGGTGGTGCTGGCCTGCGGCTATCACTCTATGGCTCGGGTCACCGAATTTAGTTGGGAATACACCGCCGTGCTGGTGGTGGGCATCGCCATCGGTAAATTTGCCGAGTATATGAGCGGCATCTCCAAGATGACTCTGCTCAATGCGGATCAAAAGCAGTACGTGGTCAATGGCGTATACATTGCCACCAACGTGCTCAATGTGCTGCTCATTGTGCTGCTGGCCAAGAGCGGCGTGGACATCCTGTGGGTCAAGGTGGTCAGCAGCCTGGTCTTTGTGCTGCGTCCGGTGCTGTATTCTCTGTACGTGCGCAAGCATTATCACCTACATAAAACCGGCGTTAAGGCCACGCTGCCCAACAAGTATACCGGCATTGCCCAGCATACCGCCTACGTGATTCAGAACAATACCGACGTGATGCTGTTGACCTTGCTGGCGGATCTGCCCTCGGTGGCGGTGTATTCGGTGTATCATCTGGTGGTGTTCAGCCTGCGGAATATTGCCACCGCTTTTACGGGCGGAATGGAGGCACTGCTGGGTGAGATGGCGGCCAAGGGGGAGCAGGAGATCCTGCGTAAAACCTATCGCAGTTATAAGCTGATCCTCACCGTGCTGACCATGCTGCTGTTTGGTACGGCGGCCATATTGATCGTTCCCTTTGTGCGGCTGTACACCGACGGCACCACCGACGCCGACTACGTGCGTCCCTTGTTTGCGCTGATTATGGTGGTGGCGGAGGCGCTCAACTGCCTGACGCTGCCCTGCTTTAATCTGACCATCGCCGCCAATAAGCTCAAGCAGAGCCAGTTCGGCGCCTATGGCGAGGCCGCCGTCAATGTGGCGGTATCGTTGGTGCTGATGCTGGTGTGGGATCCCCTGGTGGGTGTGGCTGTGGGTACGCTGGCGGCCACGGTATTCAAATGCATCTATTACACGGTATTTACCGGTAAGCATATTCTCAAGACCAAAGTGTCGCCCCTGTTGCTGAAATTAGCTGCCACGGCGTTGGCGTTGGTGGGGATGTCCCTGGGCGGTATGTGGCTGATCCGCGACGTACTGATCTACAAATACACCCAGTGGGTGGTGTGGGGCTTTGCCTTTGCCATTGTCACCGGTCTGTGGGGCGTGGCGCTGGGCATTTCCCTGTATCCCCACGATATTAAGGGTATTAAAAACCTGCTGCGGGGCAAGAAAAAAGCCAAACCCGCAGACGTAGAGGAATATGCCCACCACGATATAGCGGCCTACGCCGGATACGTGGAGGAGTCCTCCGAGCGGCTATCCTGCTCCTCCGGCGGCGTGGCGACGGCGCTGGCGCGGCAGATGATCCGCCGCGGCGGCTACGTGGTCGGCGTGACCTACACCCCCGGCTTTAAGGAGGCGGTGTACGAGATCACCAACCGAATGGAGGATCTGGAGCGGTTTAAGGGCTCTAAGTATTGCCAGGTGCAGTACGGCTCGGTGTATGCCGACGTTAAGGCGCTGCTGGATGCCGGCGAGTCGGTGCTGTTTATGGGTCTTCCCTGCGGTGTGGCCGGTCTGCGCGGGTATCTCAAGCAGGAGTATGAAAACCTGGTAGCCGTCGAGCTGATCTGCCACGGTCCCACCTCCGCCGCGGTGCACCGCCAGTACGTGGAGCATCTGGAGCGGCAGTTTGACGGACGCTTGGTGGACTTTTCGGTCAAGCGGAAGAAGGGGGAGTGGACCCCCGCCTATCTGTATGCCGCCTTTGATAACGGAGCGGTGTACGAAAAGCCCTTCTATCACACCGAATACGGCTATGCCTTCGCCACCATGGCGGGCACGGCCTGCTACACCTGTCGCTTCCGCGGGAATAACCGTACCGGCGATATGATGCTGGGCGATTTCTGGGGTGCGACCGAGCAGGATGCATTCTGGAACAAGGAGGGCGTGTCCTCCATTCTGGTGCACACCGAGAAAGGTCTGGAGCTGCTGCGGCAAACCGAGGGGGTGCGGCTGTTCGACACCACCTTCGGGCGGATCGTGGCGGGCAACCCCAATATCATCAAACCCCGTGAGCAACGCCCGAACCGAGCGAAATTCCAGCAATTGCTGGACAGCCACGGCCTGTTCTATGCGGTGGAGCATTCCAAGCCCATCCTCACCCGCATTAAGGCGAAATTCAAGAGATAATAACAAAAAAAGCCTCCCTATCCGTTGCGGATAGGGAGGCTTTTTTTATGGCGTATTACAGACCGACGCCCAGCAGGGGGGACAGATAGCCCCAGCCGATGCCGATGACGGCGGACAGGACGATGAGGATGATGGGGTGCACCTTTTTCCAAAAGGAGAGGGTGCAGGTCAGGGCAAAGATGCCGATGGACACGTAGAAGGTGGGGGTGGTGAACACCGACAGCGCCACCCCCGCGGGGAACAGCACCTCGCCCACCACCGACAGGATGGCGGCGCCGATGAGACCCACCACCGCCGGCTTCAGACCGCTCATACAGCCCTTGACGATGCGGCTCTGCTTATACTTTTCATAGAATCTCGCCACAATGAGAATGATGATAAAGGAGGGTAAGACCACGCCCATGGTGGCGCAGAAGGCGCCGAATATGCTGCCGGGGATGCCGTAGGCGGCACCCACCTGACTGCCGATGTAGGTGGCCATATTGATGGCAAAGGGACCGGGGGTGGACTCGGACACCGCGATGAAGTTGATGAGCACCTCTTCGCTGACGATGTCGCTCCACAGACGGAGCACCTCCTCCTGTATCAGCGGCAGCATGGCATAGCCACCGCCAAAGGTGCAGGCGCCGATCTTAAAGAAGGTGAGGAACAGAATCAGAAAACTCATTTCTTCTCCTCCTTTCGCCACGCGATATAGGAGGTGATCAGACCCACGGCGGCACAGCCGCCCAACACCGCCAGCACCGGCACCTTCAGGAATGCCACGGCGGCAAAGGCTACCGCCATCAGGATGTAGCTGACGACGCCCTTGGGATTTTTCTTATACATAGACCACAGCGCCTTGACCAGCAGCGCCAGCACACCCGCGCGGATGCCGAAGAAGGCGTATTGCACCGCGGGAATATCGGCAAAGCCGGTGAGCAGGAAGGAGATGAGCAGTATGATCACAAAGGAGGGGAGCACCACGCCGGTGGTGGCCGCCGCCGCTCCCAAGAATCCGGCGGTGCGGAATCCCACGAAGGTGGCGGAATTGATGGCGATGGGGCCGGGGGTGGATTCGGCGATGGCAAAGATGTCCAGGATATCCTCGTCGGTCATCCAGCCGTGCTTTTCCACGATCTCCCGCTGGATGAGGGGGATCATCGCATAGCCGCCGCCAAAGGTGAAGGCACCGATTTTGAAAAAGGTGAGAAACAGCGTGAGTATCCGCTTCATTTTGCTATCCACAGGGAGTTCTCCTTTCACGGGCTAATTCGCTGTATTATAGCATAGAACGGCGTAAAATGCAACCCCGAGGGTATGGAATGGTACATTGCACGACAAGATGCGCTGTGGTATAATAGAAGATAGGAGATGATGGCTTATGAACGAATTGCCAAAACGGAAACGTATCCGGATACCCCAATACGATTATTCTGTTCCCGGTGCGTATTTTATTACGATATGCTCAACAAATAGAGAAGAGATCTTTTGGACCAATCGTAGGGGCGAACTGTGTTCGCCCGATTATGTACCATTGTCGGCTATTGGTATAATAGTTAAAAATGAAATTGAGAGTTTAAATGATGTATATGAGGCTGTTAGCATTGATAAATATTGCATTATGCCAAATCATATTCATTTCATCATTTCCATTAATGCTGATAAAAACGGGCGAACACAGTTCGCCCCTACAATATCGAGGGTAGTTAAACAATTCAAAGGTTCCATTACGAAACAAGTTGGTAAATCGATTTGGCAAAAATCCTTCTATGAGCATACCATCCGCAATCAACAGGATTATGACGAAATATGGCACTACATTGAGAATAATCCGCTTAAACATATACAAAAACGGACACCGTGACGGTGTCCGTTTTCTTGTTATTTCTTGTCAACAACCACGATCTTACCCTTGAACAAATCCTCAAAATCTTCCAATGTGCCTTGGGTAAGGAGATCTTTCTGACAAATAAAACTGCTGCTGATTTTTCCAAAAGGGAAGATCAGCATGTAGAACTCACCGTAATCGTATACGGTTTTCACATCGGTAATGGGTTTGGTTTCTCCCGCTTTGTCCGATTGACTGGTAATAAAGCCGTCGTCGATAACAATGCGTTTTGGGATGAGGGACTTATCTTTCGGTAGGAAAGGCATCAATGGTATTAAAAGCAAAACCCCACAACATACACCGGCCAATACCCAATTCTGTACCCGTATACCATAAGCGATGATAGGAGTGAGAACCAGTAAAAATGCGAATGCAAACAGTTTCATTCCAATTGTTCCGCTGTGTTTCCAAAACTGCTTCTCGGCGGCACCGGTGATGCGTCCTTCAAATCGAATCATAGAATCTGCTCCCCTTTCTTACTGTTCTGTGATGGTATGTTGATTAAATCTCTACCTCAAAGGGAGAGGCGAGCAAGCCTGCCGCATTATACAAATTATGCTCGGGGGCGTTTCGCCAGCCCATCCGCACGCGGGCGATGCCCTCGGCGGTGAGGATGAGGGCGTTGCCCTCCACGGCGGCGGTATAGGGGAGGGGAGATCCCTCAGCGTCGGTCACCGACAGATCGGCGGGCTCGCCGTCAAAGTGCATCCCCTCGGCGTGGGTAAAGGTGATGCGCACACCCCCGTCGGTTTTTTCCACCGTGTCGTACACGGGGCCGCAATATTCGCGGGGGATGTCGTAGCACACGGTCATAACCGCATTCGCCACCTCGGTGGCAATCCGATGCTTTTTGGTGGGGTGGATGTTGTCCGCCTCGCCGGTGTGGGTGAGGGTGCACAGGTAGGCACCGGGCACCTCCTTCGCCACCCGCTCCTGCGCCTGACGGATGTGCGGCCAGTCGTTCCAGTCGCCGTCGGCGTGGGGGGCGATCTGTATGATGAAGAAGGGGAGATTCTCCCCCCACAGGTCGCGCCAGTTATCCATCAGCCGCCCCAGCAGGGTGTGGTAGTGCACCGCCTCCTGCTCCAGTCGGTTGCTCTCGCCCTGATACCACAGCACGCCGTTGATGCCGTAGGGTACCAGCGGCAGCAGCTTGGTAAGATAGCACCAGGAATCGTGGTTGAACTTATAATAATGCCAGTCCCAGTGCTTTTCGCCCAGCATCTGCTGATAGTCGGGGGCGTTTACGATCTCGGGTGCGGTCCAGGCGTCCACGCGGGAGGCGCCCAGGTTGCAGGAAACGATGCCGATGGGGACGTTCAGCTCCTCCTGCAACATTCGTGCTACGTCGTAGCCGATGGCGGTGAACTGCTCCAGATTGTCGGCGGTGGCGACCTTCCACGGGGTATAGTCGTACCACTGGTTGCGGTTTTCGTCCGCGCCGTGTCCCTCGGTATATACCCGTACCATCTCGTTGGGGATGCGGGGGATGTCCACCGACTCCTCCACGCGGAACTGCATATTGGACTGTCCGCCCGCCAGATACACGTCACCCACCAGCACGTCGGTGAGGGTGACGGTGTCACCGTTCAGGGTGGCGGTCAGCGTGTAGGGACCGCCCGCCTCCATAGGGGGCAGGTGGATCAGCCAGCCGTCGGTGGCCTCGAATTCCACCGCGTTGCCGCCCAGCTGGATGCGCCCCTTTCCGCCGCCGTTGCCGAACACGGCGATGGGCTTGCGGCGCTGGAGCACCATATGGTCGGTGAAAACGTCTGCCAGTTTCATAGGAATCATCCTTTCCGCTTTTGCGCTATCATCCAGTCGATGAGGTCGGGGTCGGTATAGGCGGTCTCCCAGGCGTTGTGCCCCACGCCGTAGCAGATGGTCAGCTTGACGTCCGCGCCGGCGCGGGTCAGCTCGCGGAGCATACTGACGCTCTCCTCGAAGGGGACGACGGGGTCGTCGTCGCCGTGATAGATGCGGATGGGCAGACCCGCCAGCCGCTTGGCGTTCCAGACGATGCCGGTGCCGCACACCGGTACGATGCAGGAGAAGCGGGAGGGATCCTTCATCGCCAGCATCCAGGTGCCGGTACCGCCCATACTGAGGCCGGTGAGGATCACCCGATCCCGATCCACGGGGTAGGTGTCGCAGATGTCATCCAAAAAGCGGAGCAGGCTCTCATTATAGCAGCCCCAATAGTCCGGCTCGGGGCACTGGGGCGCTACGAAGATAAAGGGGTACTCGGCCCCATCCTCCCGCACGTAGCGCATATAGCCGTGGCGGCAGGCTACCTCCAGATCCTCGCCCCGTTCGCCGGCACCGTGCAGGAAAAAGACCAGGGGATAGGATTGGCTCTCGTCGTAGTCCTTGGGCAGGTTCACCACGTAGTGAAAGGGCTGCCAGGGCTCGTGATTCCAGTAATGCTTTGTGTACATAACGGCACCTCGTTTCGCGTTTTTTTGCATTTGTTTCAGTATATCATAGTCTGTATGAAAAGTAAACGGAATTCAGCATATTTTTCCGTGGCGGATGCATACTATTTATCGGTTTCCTTTGGTAAATATGCACAAAAAATGAGGTGCTGGAATATATTACTTGACGAAAACATCAAAAACCCTTGACATTTTGTCGTAAATGTGGGAAAATAGCGTTGTAGGAAAACTGAAAACGTTTTCAGTTAATGTTTTCAGTCCGCTTTGATGCGTGTGTTTTGTCGCGTTTCGGGACTCGTCGGAATTCACGTTTCCGTCTCAGGAGATTCCCTATGACCATTAAAGATGTGGCCCAATATGCCGGCGTATCCATCACCACCGTATCGCGGGTGCTGAACAATCACCCCGACGTGCGGGAGAGCGTGCGTGCGCGGGTATGGCAGGCGGTCCGCGACCTGCATTACGTCCCTAATAACAGCGCCCGTGACCTGGGCAAGTCCCAGACCGACACCATCGGCGTGGTGCTGCGCGGTGCCACCAACCCCTTTTTGACCTCGGTGCTCCGCTCGGTGGAGCAGGCGGCGGCCGCTGCCGGATACGCGCTGGCTCTGCAGCAGATCGGTACCGACGACGACGAGGTGGCTGCCGGTGCGGCGTTGGTTCGGTCCAAGCGGCTGCGGGGGCTGATTTTATTGGGGGGCGAGTTCAATTACACTCCCGAGCGGGTGGCCGATCTGGAGACGCCGTTTGTGTGCTGCACCTTTACGGGCAGCTTCGGCAGTCTGCCCAAGGACGCGTATTCCTCGGTATCCATTGACGATTATGCGGAGGCCTATCGGGCGGTCAAGACGCTGATCGACCACGGACATCGCCGTATCGGCGTGGTGCTTGGTGCGGCGGACGACCGCTCCATCAGCGAATTGCGTTATCGCGGTTATTGCGCCGCCCTTCAGGATGCGGGCATTCCCCACGATCCCGAGCTGGTGGCTCACTGCGGCAGCTTTGAGATGCTGGACGTCTATCGCGCCACCAAGCGTCTGCTGGCCCGTCGGCCGGACGTGACGGCGCTGTTTACCATATCCGATCTGATGGCTATGGCGGCCATCAAGGCCCTGCACAAAGCCGGTAAGTCGGTGCCGCAGGACTGCTCGGTCATCTCCATCGACGGCATCGAGATGACCCGCTATACCGTTCCCACCCTGACCAGTCTGGTTCAGCCTGCCGCCGAAATGGGCACCAAGGCTGTGGAGATTCTGGTGAGTGTGCTGGAGGGGACGGGGGAGCACCGTCACCTGAGTCTGCCCACCACCGTCCGCGAGGGCGGCACCGTGGCGGGTGCCTGACATTCTTTTCGGTTTTTACGCCGCCGGCGTGAAAATACATAATGCATTATCGCACGCAAGTGCGAAAAATTTGTAAGGAGGACAACCCTATGAAAAAAGCGCTTTCCCTGTTGGTCGTGGCCATCATGTGCATCGGCATGTTTGCCGGCTGTGGTGCCGCCGAAAAAGGTTCGGTCTATTGGCTGAACTTCAAGCCCGAGTCTGACGAGGTGCTGCAGCAGGTCGCTGCTATGTACACCGAGGAGACCGGCGTTGAGGTGAAGGTTGTTACCGCCGCTTCCGGCACCTACAACCAGACCCTGATCGCCGAGATGGAGAAGAGCGAGGCTCCCACCCTGTTCGTTATCGGCAACCAGAACTCCGTTAAGGAGTGGAAGGACTACGCCCTGAACCTGAAGGATACCGCCATTGCCAACGAGCTGAACACCGACGCCTACAACCTGTATGACGAGGACGGCAACCTGGTGTCCATCGGCTATTGCTATGAGTGCTACGGCATCATCGTTAACCCCGACCTGATCGAGGCTGCCGGCTACAAGATGGACGACATCAAGAACTTTGACGGTCTGAAGAAGGTCGCCGAGGATATCCACAAGCGTGCTGACGAGCTGGGCTTCGACGCCTTCTCTGCTTCCGATATGGATTCTTCCTCTTCTTGGCGTTTCACCGGCCATATGGCCAACCTGGAGTACTACTATGAGTCCGTGGATTCTCCCGACGCTTGGAAGGAGTGCCCCGCCGAGATCAAGGGTACCTACATGGCTAACTTCAAGAACCTGTATGACCTGTGCATCAACAACTCCCTGACCGATCCCAAGGAGCTGGCCACCGGCGGTCACGACGCTGCCAACCAGTTCAAGACCAAGAAGGCTGCCTTCTACGTCAACGGTTCCTGGGAGTACGGTTCTGTCGCCGAGGCTATCCCCAACGCCACCATGATCCCCTACTACTGTGGTGTCGAGGGCGAGGAGAAGGCCGGCCTGAACTGCGGTACCGAGAACTGCTGGGCTATCAACTCCAAGGCTTCTGAGGCCGATCAGAAGGCTACCATGGACTTCATGGTGTGGGCCGTTACCGATCCCGAGGCTTCCCGCCTGCTGGTTGACACCTTTGGTGTTATGCCCTATAAGAATGCTGCTGAGTCCACCAACGGCTTCCTGGCCGCTGCTAACCAGTACACTGCCGACGGCTGCTACGTCATGCCTTGGGTCACCAACTTCCAGCCCAACGTTGACGCTTATCGCGCCGCTCTGGTTTCCGCTCTGAACGAGTACAACGCCGACCAGACCGATGCCAACTGGCAGAAGGTCGTTACCGCTTTCGTGGATGGCTGGGCCGTTCAGTACAAAGAGGCTAACAAGTAATTTATCTCCCGAATAAACACTAAGTAGCCGAGGCGGGGAAGGCGAATCGCCTTCCCCGCCTTATCTGTATTTCCCCGCATTTCCTTTGCAAACCGCATCCTCTCTATCCCGATTACAATACAAGGGGTTGAAACGATTGAAGACGAAAAACGCATTACAAAAGCCTATGACCCGCTGGGGCTGGTTCTTCTTAGGACCGGTGCTGGCGGCCTTTGCCATCGGCTTTGTATGGCCCTTTATTCAGGGCATCTATCTGTCGTTCTGTAAGTTCCGACTGATCAAGGACGCAGAGTTTACCGGATTTGACAACTACATCGCCGCTTTCCAGGACGACACCTTTGTGCGTTCCTTCTGGTATACGGCGATTTTCGCCATTGTCAGCCTGGTGCTGATCAACATTCTGGCGTTTATGGTGGCCTACGTGCTCACCCAGGGCATCAAGGGCTCTAACCTGTTCCGTACCGTATTCTTTATGCCTAACCTGATCGGCGGTATCGTGCTGGGATACATCTGGTCCATGATCTTTGACGGTATCCTGTCCAAGTACGGCACCTCCATCCTGCAGGATTCCACCTGGGGATTCTGGGGTCTGATCATCCTGATGTGCTGGCAGCAGGTGGGCTATATGATGATCATCTACATCGCCGGTCTGCAGGCGGTGCCGGAGGATATGCTGGAGGCCGCCCGCATCGACGGCGCCCGCAGCGACCAGACCCTGTTCCGCATCATCATCCCCAACGTGATGCCCTCCATCACCATCTGCACCTTCCTGTCTCTGACCAACGGCTTTAAGCTGTTCGACCAGAACCTGGCGCTGACCGGCGGCTATCCCTTTATCATCCAGCCGGACGGCTCCGCCATCCGTACCACCGAGATGCTGGCGCTGAACATCTTTCAGACCTTCTACTCCTCCGGCTCCACGTCCCCCGGCGTGGCGCAGGCAAAGGCGGTTATCTTCTTCCTGCTGGTGGCAGGTCTGGGTCTGGCTCAGTTGTCCATCACCCGTAATAAGGAGGTGCAGCAGTAATGGGAAACAAGACCTTATCCGGTGCTAAGTTCGGCAAGGGACTGCTCACCGTGCTGATGAGCATCATCAGCATCATCTACGTGCTGCCGGTGGTGGCCGTGGCGGTCAACTCCTTTAAGCTGAACACCTTTGTCAAGACCGATACCTTTGCTCTGCCTACGGCAGAGTCCTATGCGGCCTTTGACAACTTTATCAAGGGTATGACCTTTGGTAACTATCCCTTCTATAGGAGCGTGCTGTACAGCGTGGTTATCACCCTGCTGTCCACCTTCCTGATCCTGCTGTTCACCTCCATGGCGGCGTGGTATATTGACCGCCGCAATTCCTGGTTCTGTAAGATGGTGTACTTCCTGTGCGTGTTCTCCATGGTGGTACCCTTCCAGATGGTGATGTATCCTCTGTCCAAGACGGCGGATAAGCTGTCGCTGAACACCCCCTGGACCATCCCCATCGTGTATCTGGGCTTCGGTGCCGGTCTGGCCATCTTTATGTTCGTGGGCTTTGTGAAGTCCATACCGCTGGAGATCGAGGAGGCCGCCTCCATTGACGGCTGCGGTGCGGTACGCACCTTCTTCTCGGTGGTGATGCCTATGATGCGTCCCACCATGATCTCGGTGGGTATTCTGGAGATCATGTGGGTGTGGAACGACTATCTGCTCCCCTATCTGGTGCTGGACATCAACGAATTCCGCACCATCCCCATCCACATCCAATACCTGAAGGGTAGCTACGGCACGGTGGATCTGGGCGCGACTATGGCGCTGATCCTGCTGAGCATCATACCCGTCATTATCTTCTATTTGGCCTGTCAGAAACACATCATCAAGGGGGTGGCCGCCGGTGCTGTCAAGGGATAATTACATCAAAAGAAGCAGTGGTGTGCTGATGGCGGTGTCTTCGCTGCCCTCTCCCTACGGTATCGGTACGCTGGGTGCCGCCGCCCGCGATTTTGTGGACTTTTTGGCGGCGGCGGGACAGACCTGGTGGCAGATGCTGCCGGTGGGTCCCACCAGCTACGGCGACAGCCCCTATCAGAGTCCCTCCACCTTTGCGGGCAATCCGTATTTTATTGATTTGGATTTGCTGGTAGAGGATGACCTGCTGACGCAGGAGGAGATCGACGCCCTCTCTTGGGGCGACGACCCCGCCCGCGTGGACTACGGTCTGCTGTATGAAAACCGCTATATCCTGCTGCAAAAGGCCACCGACCGCGGCTGGAAACGGGATCAAAAGTCGGTGGATGCCTTTGTCAAGGCGAACGAGAACTGGCTGCCGGATTACGCTCTGTTTATGGCGGTGAAGCGGCACTTCGGTATGGTCTGCTGGCTGGACTGGGCGGATGAGGACATCCGCCTGCGTAAGCCGACGGCTATGGCGAAATACCGTAAGGCGCTGGAGAGTGACGTTCAGCTGTTCACCTATATCCAGTATCTGTTCTATAAGCAGTGGAATGAATTGAGAAACTACGCCCACCAAAAGGGCGTGGGTATCATCGGCGACCTGCCCATCTACGTGGCGCTGGATTCGGTGGACGTGTGGGCCTCGCCCGAGTGCTTCCAGCTGGACGAAAAGGGATTCCCCTCTGCCGTGTCCGGCGTGCCGCCGGACTACTTCTCCGAGGACGGTCAGCTGTGGGGCAACCCCCTCTATGACTACGAGGCCATGGCGAAGGACGGCTATGCCTGGTGGATCCGCCGTGTGGACGGTGCCACCAAGCTGTACGACATCATCCGCATCGACCATTTCCGTGGCTTTGAGAGCTACTGGTCGGTGCCCTACGGCGAAACCACCGCCAAAAACGGCAAGTGGGTCAAGGGACCCGGTATGTCGCTGGTGGGCGTGCTGCGGGATTGGTTTGCCGACACCCGCTTTATCGCGGAGGATCTGGGGTATCCCTCTCCCGACGTGGTGCAGCTGCTGGCGGACAGCGGATTCCCCGGTATGAAGGTGTTGGAGTTCGCCTTTGATTCCAAGGATTCCAGCGCGTACCTGCCCCACGCCTACATACCCAACTGCGCGTGCTACGGAGGCACCCACGACAACGAGACTCTCACCGGCTGGATCGCCGAGGTGGATCCCGACGACCGAGACAAGGCGGTGGCCTATCTGGGGCTCAACCGCGAGGAAGGGTATACCTGGGGTCTGATCCGCGGCGGTATGGGTAGCGTGGCAGATCTGTTTATCACCCAGATGCAGGATTATCTGGAGCTGGATAACGCTTACCGTATGAATATCCCCGGCATCCCCGAGGGCAACTGGCAGTGGCGGATGCTCCCCGATGCCATCACCGAGGAGATGACCGAGAAGCTGTTGACCCTTACCAAGATGTACGATCGTTAAACAGAACAGCACCCCTGACCGTTTGGTCAGGGGTGCTTTTTTATATGCTGTTGGTGCCGGTGATGGGGTCGCGGAACAAAGGAATGTGGGGTGACCAAAAGGTGAACACCACGAACAGCCCCCACAGAGCCAGCAGCAGCACCGCCGCCCCTTTGGGGTGGCGGCAGGGCACACCGCGGTGCAATAGGTGGGTGTCCAGCAGAAAGGTCGCCGCCGCGGCGATATAGAAGATGGTGATGTTAAACCAGTCGGCGGTCACCCCCAGTGCGCCGGAATAGGCGTAGTACAATAGGGGGATGGCGACCACTCCCGCCACCGTGCTCCACAGCTTGGCACACCAGAAATGGGGATAGTTGCGGGTCAAAAACCGCCCCTGCACCACAGCGAACAGCACCAGCGGCACGTACAGCAGCTTCATATGCTCCCAGATGGACTCGTTCACCGCCGCAAAGGGGGCGACGAGGACACTCTGCCCCGTCCAGTCGTACAGAAAATGCAGCAGCACCCCCATCACACCCGTAAACACGAAACCCGCTATCTGCCAATGGATCAATCGACGCTTCACACGCATCCCTCCCGTATCGTGGATAGTATATGCGGCAAAAAACGCGCATATTCTCCGCCGCGGTGGGAAAGGTAAGGGTAACTTTATGTGTTTAGGAGTGTTGGTTATGCCCAAGCGTTGCGGTATGCACACAATTCGTTTTGACAATGCCCCCGCCATCCTTGGCTACGCCGCCGTGGGCGGTAAAAAGGAGGGGGAGGGACCGCTGGGGGAGTATTTTGACGCGGTGTTTGAGGACGCCTATCTGGGCTGTAAGACCTGGGAGCAGGCGGAGAGTGCCCTGCAACGGGAGGCGGTCACCCGCGCGGTGGCAAAGGCGGGTCTTCAGCCGCAGCAGCTGCAGATGCTGTTTGCGGGGGATCTGCTGAATCAGAACATCGCCTCCACCTATGGCCTGCGGGAGATGGGGGTGCCGCTATTGGGTCAGTTCGGCGCCTGCTCTACCATGGGACAGACCCTGGCGCTGGCGGCTCTGTTCGCGGACAGCGGCGCCGCCGCCCCCTGCGTGGCGGTGACCTCCAGCCACTTCTGCACCGCCGAGCGGCAGTTCCGTTTTCCGCTGGAATACGGCTGTCAGCGCACCCCCACTAATCAATGGACCGCCACCGCCTCCGGCGCGGTGGTGGTGGGGCAGGGAACGAGTGGCGTGCGGGTGGAGGCGGTGTGTGTTGGTCGCGTGCAGGATCTGGGCGTCACGGATATGAACAATATGGGAGCGGCTATGGCGCCTGCGGCGGCGGACACCATCCGCCGCTTTCTCTGTGATACCGTCACCACACCCAAGGACTATGACCTGATCGTCACCGGCGACCTGGGTCAGGTGGGCAGTGATCTGTGCCGTCAGCTGCTGGCGGACAGCGGCGTCACCCTGGGCGGCAACTATACCGATTGCGGTCTGCTGCTGTTTGACCGACAGCGGCAGGACGTCCACGCCGGCGGATCGGGGTGCGGGTGCTCGGCGGCGGTGCTGTGCGCCCACCTGCTGCCCATGCTGGAGCGGGGGGAGATGCGGCGGATGCTGTTCTGCCCCACCGGCGCGCTGATGAGCCCCACCTCCTCCCAGCAGGGGGAGTCGATCCCCGGCATCTGCCACGCCGTATTGCTGACGGCGGAATAAAGCGTGAAACCACCCGTGGAGGTACACTCTGCGGGTGATTTTATTTAAAATTTATGTTGCATAATCGGCGGAAATAAGGTACAATATCCCAGTATGCCATTGATGTTTCCAGGAGGGTTCCTATGGATCAAGTAAACACCACCGGACGTCCCACAAACGAGGAGATTCTGCGGCGGCGCACCTTTGCCATCATCTCCCACCCCGACGCCGGTAAAACCACCCTGACCGAAAAATTTCTGCTGTACGGCGGCGCCATCCAGCAGGCGGGTATGGTCAAGGGCAAAAAGAACAATAAGCACGCGGTCTCCGACTGGATGGAGATCGAAAAACAGCGCGGTATCTCGGTTACCAGCTCGGTGATGCAGTTCAACTATAAGGACTACTGCATCAACATTCTGGACACCCCCGGTCACCAGGACTTCTCGGAGGACACCTACCGCACCCTGATGGCGGCGGACTCCGCTGTGATGGTCATCGACGCGTCCAAGGGCGTTGAGCGCCAGACCATCAAGCTGTTTAAGGTGTGTCTGCTGCGCAACATCCCCATCTTCACCTTTATCAACAAGATGGACCGCGAGGCGCGCAACCCCTTTGACCTGATGGAGGAGATCGAGAGTGTGCTGGGCATCCGCACCTATCCTATGAACTGGCCCATCGGCTCCGGCAAGGAGTTTAAGGGTGTGTACGATCGGCAGGGCAGCAGCATCATCGCCTTCACCGCCAACGACGAGAACGCCAACGCCCAGCACGAGGTGGCGGCCACCCGCGTGGACCTGAAGGACGACAGCCTGAAGGATATGATCGGCCCCTATCTCCACGACACCTTGATGGACGACGTGGAGCTGCTGGACGGCGCCGGCTACGATTTCGATATGGACGAGGTGCGCCACGGTCGGCTGACCCCCGTATTCTTCGGCTCGGCGCTGACCAACTTCGGCGTAGAGCCCTTCCTGCAGGAGTTCCTGAATATGACCACCTCCCCGCTGCCCCGCAGGGCAGGGGACACGGAGATCGACCCCTTCGGCAAGAATTTCTCCGCCTTTGTGTTTAAGATTCAGGCCAATATGAACAAGGCACACCGCGACCGTGTGGCCTTTATGCGTATCTGCTCCGGCAAGTTCGAGAAGGGTATGGAGGTCTACCACGTGCAGGGGGATAAGAAGATGCGGCTGAGCCAGCCCCAGCAGCTGATGGCGGAATCCCGCGAGATCGTGGACGAGGCCTATGCCGGCGACATCATCGGCGTGTTCGACCCCGGTGTGTTCTCCATCGGCGACACCATCTGCTCCGGCGGAGATAAGTTTGCCTTTGAGGGCATCCCCACCTTTGCCCCCGAGCATTTTGCACTGGTCAGCCTGGTGGACACCATGAAGCGCAAGCAGTTCGTTAAGGGCATCACCCAGATCGCTCAGGAGGGCGCCATCCAGATCTTCCAGGAGCTGAACGGCGGTATGGAAGAGGTGATCGTCGGCGTGGTGGGCGTGCTGCAGTTTGAGGTGCTCACCTACCGTCTGAAGAACGAGTACAACGTGGATATTCGTATGCAAAACCTGCCCTACCAGTACATTCGCTGGATCGAGAACGAGGATATCAATGTAAAGGCATTGAACTTGACATCCGATACTCGCCGCATTCAGGACCTGAAGGGGAAGAAGCTGCTATTGTTCACCAATCCCTGGAACATTACCTGGGCCACCGACCACAATCCCACTCTGGAATTGTCCGAATTCGGCAAAAACGAGGCGTAAATACAGATACCACATTCTCCTTGCATTTTCAAGGGGAATGTGGTATTTTTGTTTTATAGGGACGTGTGTTCGCCTCCCTCTGACGAGGGAGGTGGCCGAGCGAAGGCGAGGTCGGAGGGAGAGAAAATGAGAGAGTACAACAGAAATAACATCCCTTTGGCAAAGTTGTTACGTAGTAATATGACACCTTGGGAGCGGAGATTGTGGTATGAGTTTCTGCGCATATATCCCATCCGTTTTCAAAGACAAAAAGCCATAGGAAACTATATCGCGGATTTCTATTGTGCAAAGGCACGGTTGGTTGTTGAACTGGATGGCAGCGGTCACTATACCGAAGAGAAAAGGAGCAAAGATGCACTGCGCACCAAAGAATTGGAGCAACGCGGTGTGACTGTTTTGCGGTTTTGCAACACGGATGTAGATAAACGGTTTCGCGGTGTGTGCGAAGCCATTGATTTAGCTGTAAAAAGGTCTCTCCCTCCGTCAAAAATCAAAGATTTTTGACACCTCCCTCGTCAGAGGGAGGCGGATGAGATAGTTACGCTGTAAGGGGGTAGAGGTATGAAAAAGATTTGGTTAGTGTGTTTAACTTGCGTGTTGATGTTGGCGCTGGTAGCCTGTGGAGCCAAGGAGATTGAAGTGGGCACTTTCTCCTATGCTGAAGATTGCGCTTATTGGGGTAAAGATAATCACCATGCATTTGTCAATACTACGCCTCAAGAAGTAAATACGGCGGAACAAGCTATTGAATTGGCTAAAAACGAAGTGAAGATTCGATATAATGCCATTGACGTGGCTTATGATGAACAGGCAGAAATGTGGCGGGTGGATTTTTATCAAGAAAGTCGTGTTCAATTGATTTTTGGAGGAGATCAACTCGTCTATTTAGATAAGAATGGTATTACAAAGAAAATTGTACTTGGAAAATAATATGGATAAAAAACGACCCGCACCGTACGGTGCGGGTCGTTTCTCTTTGTGTCGGGACAAAATGAAGGTGAGTATGTTATCAGTAGGCGCCGAAATCATAGTCACCCTTAGGGTTGTATAGAATATACCCTTTACAGCCGCCCTCGGTGCAGCCGTCCATTTCCGCCTTGACCTGGGCGGAGGAATAGCCTTCCACCTGCAGCCAGGGGGTGATGGCGGGGGCGTCATCCTTCAGCACCTTGGTCAGCAGGATCATCTGGGATACCAGCGCCTTGACGGTGGGCTGCAGGGTGTCGGGGGTGTTGTCCACGGTGGTGTTGCCCACCTCGATCCGCTCAGGCAGCTGAGAGGGCAGGATGGTGGGGGACAGCATATCCGCGCCAAAGGTGCGGGGGTTGCTGCCGTAGCCCTGGGTAGCGGTGCCGAGAGCGCTCTCGGCGGTGCAGGACAGCATCACGGGACAGCGGTCGCCCAGGGCGTCGCGGGTCTTGGATACGAACAGGGTCAGGGCATCCTCCTCGGCCATGGTGCCCCTATCCGCGCCAAAGTCGGCGGAGCTGATCTGGGAGGGGAAGCGGACGCTGTCCAGCATCACTGCGCCGGCGCCCAGCTTCTTCAGCTCGGTGGCCAGAGAGATGACGTAGGCGTGGGCATCATTATCGTAGGGGTTCAGCCACGCCTTGCCCCCCTTTTGCGGGTTGGCGTCGTACCACACCCAGCCGGCGTTATCCTTATGCCCGATGCGGGCGCTGGGCAGTGCTTTGGCGCCCAGATGGTCGCGGAAGGCGTGCAGGCGGGGGATGGGGGTCAGACCCGCATCCTGGATGGTGGCAAACAGATCCTTCAGTTCCTGCTTGCTCAGGGCGTCCTCGGTATAGCTGTTCACCGTCTTCGCCGTGTCGGAGGAGAACCGATAATACAGCCGTCCCTCGGTGTCCTTGAGGTCAAAGATAACCGCATTGAATCCCGCATCCGCCGCGGCGGAGAGGGTGTCGGACAGGTGTATGTCGGTGAGATCCGAAAAGGGGAGATAGAAGCCGCGCACCGCGGACAGCGCCGTGGGCGCCTGGGGCTTGGCGGTGGTGGTCGTGGTGGTCTCGGCGGGCTGTGTGGCGGCGGGCACGTCCTCGGGGACGGGGGCGGTGGCAGGTCGCTCGCTCAGCCATTTGGCGCCGAAGAAGCCGACCCCCACAATGGCGATAGCCGCCAATCCCCAGCCCAGTATCTTGAGCAGAGGGTTGCGCTTGCGGAATACGTCGCGCTTACCTCGATTGAGTTTCATTCGCATAAGCCAGCCTCCTGAATTATACCAGAGAATAGCCGGTGAAGCCCATCAGAGCCAGAGCCAGCAGACCCACGTACACCAGCGTAGAGGGCATACCGCGGAAGGCCTCCGGCATATCGGGGTTATCCATCCGCTCGATGCCCTCGGCGGTCAGCCAGGTCAGCAGACCGAAGCTCAGGGCCGAGCCGATGGCCAGACCCACGTTTCCGCCCAGACCGGCGGGGAAGTACAGGTTGCACACCAGGGCGATGCCGGTGACCAGGTTGTTAAAGGCCGCCATAGGCAGCATACGGGATATGCGACCGTAGAAATTGGGAGCCAGCCACTGCAGCAGCAGGGTGGCCGCTATGTACAGCACCACCGTGATGCCGATGATCATCACCGGACGCCAGTAGTTCTGTATGACGGTGCCGAACAGCCGATCCAGAGGATAGGCGATCACCACCGTCAGGGTGGAGAACACCGCCAGAATGCCGCTGAACAGCCAGATATTCTTCGGCTTGCGGACCATATGCAGCATCACGGAGGAACCGAATCCGGTGGTGAGTATCACGTTCTGCAACAGGGCGACCGTGACGAAAAAGGAGATCATATCACCAAGCTCGGACCATACGGCGTCAAAGAACTCACTCATCGGTCACAACCTCCTCTCTCTTACGGAAGAAAGCGGAAATGCGCTGGCGGGACCACTGCAGCAGGGCCGCCATAAAGCCCAGCAGAATAAAAGCATAGAAGGAATAGGAGGCGGCGGGGATGGTGACGATACCCTCCACCGCATTACCCCACACGGTGCCGTAGATGGCCAGCTCACGCAGCAGGGAGATGATGCAGATGACCATACCGAAGCCCACGGTGCTGCCCAGGGCGTCGATCACCGTGGCGATGGGATTAACGATGGAGGAGAAGCCGACGCTGCGGGTATACAGCAGGTTCACCGCCATCAGCGGGATGTACAGATACAGCTGTGCGTACAGCTCGGTGGACAGATAGCGGTCGGTCACCATAGCGGTGACCGCCAGCAGACCGGAGGCCAGCACCACGTAGATGGCGGGGCGCAGCCACTTGGGCAGCCAGTTACCCACCAGGGCGATGATTAGGCTCAGGGGAATCAGCACCACGGCGGTGCAGACGGTCAGCGCCACGCCCTTTTGTAGGGTGTTGCCGGCGGCAATAATGGGGCACAGACCCAGCGCCTGAATCAGCACGATGTTGTTGGTGACGGCGTTCTCCACGAACAGTTGGGTGTTGCGCCATACTCGGCGGCGGTTGCGGTCGCGGTTATTCATACGCCTTCACCTCCTTACGGATGCGGAGCTTGCGGGTGAGCCAGTGCCAGAAGTGCCAGCTCCAGCGGTCGATGATGGGGGACAGAACGTTCATCATCAGAATGGCGTAGCAGCAGCCGACCTGTGCCTGACCGATGTGCTGCAGCAGCATCACCAGGCAGGCGGCAAAGATGCCGTACCACAGCCGACCAAGCCAGAAGCGGGGGGTGGTGACGGGGTCATTGAGCAGGAACACGCCGGTGAAGATCACGTAGCCGGAGCACAGCTGGGTGAGCATATTGAAGGTGGGGTTCATCACCGCCACGGGGAAGGCCCAAGCCAGCATCACACAGGTAGCGAAGTAGGGCAGCACCACCCACGCAGAGGCGGTGCGGCGCACCAGCAGATAGGCCGCAAAGGCCAGCAGGATCAGGGCGGCTGTGCCGCCGATGGGACCGGCGAAATCGCCCAGCAGCAGGCTCATCGCCCGCAGAGAGGGGGCGGCACCGCTGCGCAGCTGCTCTGCCAGCGAGGGGGCGGTGACCACGCTGTCCGCGATGGACAGATCCAGCGGCAACGGGGTGTTGGACAGGGCGGGATAGGTAAACATCTGCTCCGGGAAGCAGGAGGTGACCAGCGCCAAACCGGCGGCGGCGGGATTAAACACGTTGCGTCCGGTGCCGCCGAAGGGCGCCTTCGCCACCAGAATGGCAAAGGCGGCGGCCACCATAGGAACCCAGTAGTCCGCCATGGGGGACATTACCAGACCCACCAGCAGACCGGTGACGGCGGCGGTGCCGTCCATCGCCGTGCGCAGGGGGCGGCGGCGCAGAAGGCAACACAGCGCCTCGCACAACAGGGCGGCGGCGATGCCTGTCAGTACCAACAGAATGGGGCGCAGACCGTAGTTTACATAGGCAAAAACGCCCAGGGGGATGATGGCCAACATCACGTCGAACACCATCTTGCCGTGGCTGGATTCGGTGCGGATATGGGGTGCTTTCATCTTACTCATTGTCATCCTCCCCCCAGCTCAGGAATACGGTTCCCTTGGTTTGACCGGCCTGCAGAACCTCGCCCACCACGTCGCGACCGGCGGGGCATACGTAGGAGCAGGCGGCGCACCCGTCACAGTCGTTGGGGGACAGGTGCATCAGGCGCTCGTAGTGCATATTTTCGCTGCGGCGCACGATCTCATAGGGCAGCAGATCTGCGTGGCACACCTCGGCGCAACGACCGCAGCCGATGCAGGGACCGGCGGGACGCCGCTCTTTCGGCTCCATAGCCAGCAGGGTGGTGATGCCCGGCAACAGCGGGGTGCCGGGGTCGTCGCAGGGGATGCCCACCATAGCGTCACCCAGCACGATGCGGTAGCCCTTTTCGGGCTGGCAGGCCTCCAGCAGCTCTCGCACGGGGGTGCCGAAGGGCACCAGCAGGTTGCGGGGTGCCGGCACGGCGTCACCGGCGACGGTGACGATGGCGGCGGTGTGACGGCGTCCCTGCTTAATGGCGCGTCCCAGCGCCAGGCAGGCCTGAATGCCGATGCGATACACCTCGGCGTTGCCGTCCGCAAATACGGTGACGGGATATTCGTCACCTACGGTATAAACATTGACGCGACCGATGGCCCGCTTAAGGGTGCGGCGGCGCCGCTTGGGCAGCATGGTGGCGATATGATAGCGGGTGAAACGGATGGCGCGGGCGGCCATCTGCAGACCGAACAGCGCCAGCTTGGGTTGCTCCATCAGCACCGCCCAGGCGGAGGAGCCGTAGACGTCGTTCTCGGTGGCATCCGCCACCAGAATGGAGCCCAGCGCCGCCAGATCCTTCTCCGGCAGTACCCATTGCTGCAGCTTCTCCCATAGGGGGACGCCGTCCAGCTCGTCGTAGATGGCGGCCTCGCGGGCGATATTCAGAATGATCTCGGGGGTCAGCTCCTCCTCCGGTATCACCGGCAGAGGGTCGGCGACCCCATCGCCTGCGGCGGTAATATCGGCGCACAGCAGAGAGCCGTACAGGGGATGCTGGATCACCACAGAGCCCTCCACCTGACCGGTCACCGTGGCAAAGACGGGGGTATCGTCGGTGCAGCACAGGGTATCGCCGCAGGTGACGGCACCGTCATCCGACAGGGTCAGCTGCGGCTGCTCGCCGCCGGCGGGAGCCAGCGGCACCCGCACACCGGACACCGGCAGCTCTTCAATGCCGTGCTCCAGGGCTTTTCCTTTTTGGAAGGGCAGTACCACGCCCCGTAGGAACAGTTGCATACACTCACACCTTTCTGTGTGTTGGCGGATATTATTCCCGCCAGTAAGTTCCGATTGATTTTGATCGCTTTGTTTCGTTATGATGAGAGTAGCCTATACGGAAATGAGGGAATGCTGTGATAATCGAACCCATAAACGGAGGTCGCCTACGGGTGTGGCTGAATCAACGGGAGGTCCGCCGCTGCCGTCTGGATCGGGAGCACTGCGACCGACGCGCGGTGCGCCGTCTGGTGCGCCACGTTCTGACTCAGGGCGGCTATGAGCCGTCCAAGGGGACGGTGGCGGAGATGATACCCGTGGCAGACGGGTGGGTGCTGTTGGTCAGCCCCCACACGGCGCGGTCGGATAGTGCCGCGGTGTATTGGTTTGAGGATGAGCAGGCGCTCTCGGCATTCCTATCGCGGTGGGAGGGGATGGAGCGCGTCCCCTCCTGCGCCCTGTACAGGCTGGAGGACGGCTATGCCCTGACGGTGCACGGGGACGATCCTCTGACCCCTCACGGGAGCGGTCTGTTGGAGGAATACGCCCGTCTGTGGGGCAGGGGAGAGCCGCTGAGCGCCCACGTGGCCGAATACGGTCAGCTGTTGCAGGCGGGGTATCTCACAGCCGATGGACCCCGTCCACCAGCTGAGCAGGGTTACGGGAATTGAACAGGGCACTGCCTATGACCGCGATGTCCGCGCCCGCCTCGGCGGCGGTGACGGCGGTGGCGGCGTTGATGCCGCCGTCCACCTGAACGGTCACGTTCAGTCCGCGGCGTTGGATCTCCTGCTTGAGAGCGGTCACCTTAGGCATCATATCCGCCATAAAGGACTGCCCGCCGAAGCCGGGCTCCACCGTCATCACCAGCACCATATCCACCATATCCAGATAGGGGAAGGCCTCCTCGGCAGGGGTGGCGGGCTTGAGGGTGACGGCGGCTTGCTTGCCGCTGTCGCGGATATCCTGCAGGGTGTCGGCGATGGGGTCGGCACACTCCAGGTGGATGTTGATCAGGTCGGCGCCTGCCGCCACAAAGGCGGGGATCAGCCGACGGGGATACTGCATCATCAGATGCACGTCAAAGGGCAGACGGGTATGGGGGCGCAGAGCCGCGATCACCGCAGGACCAAAGCTGAGATTCGGCACAAATACGCCGTCCATCACGTCCAGATGCACCATATCCGCGCCGCAGTTCTGTACAAATTGCAGTTCCTCCGCACCGTGGGCAAAGTCGCAGGTGAGGATGGAGGGGGATACTTTCATGGCTATGACCCCTTTCCAATAGATTAAGGTTACGTAAATATATTACTGTATTTTCAGTGAAAAATCAAGTGGCGGCTTATTCCAGCAGGGTCAGCAGGTCGCTGATGCGGGAGATGACCGCCGCGCCCTGAGGCATAGGGACGTTTTCGGCGGGGTGACCGGGCTCGCGGTCGGCGGCAAAGCCCACGCCGCGGTATCCCACCGCCATGGCGCCCGCCACGTCGTTGACGGGGTGATCACCCACAAACATACAGGCATCGGTGGGCACGCCCAGACGGGCGGCGGCCATACGGAAGATGGCGGGGTCCGGTTTTTGGATGCCCTCCACACCCGCCAGCACCACCAGATCCACGTAGCGGCGCAAACCGCTGTGGTCTATCTTGCAGGTCTGGGGATAGGGGCTGCCGTTGGTGATGATGCCGGTGAGATACCCTCGTTTGCGCAGGGTGGTGAGGGTGTCGATGACGTCGGGGCGGGGCTGTCCCGCCTCGGAAAAGGCGTGGTAGAACCGCCACAGCGCCCGCCACGGGTCGGCGGGGACCTCCGACGGCCATTGTTCCAGAAAATGGGCGATCATATCGCGATAATACACGATCTGTCCGCACTCGCCCCGCTGGTATACAAACATCTCCTGCTGGCGGCGGGACACCTCCTCCTCATCCAGAGAGGGGTAGTATTCTCTTATCCAAGCGGACAAGCCCTGACGGAATGCGGCGTCACGGTTGTCCAGCGTATCGTCAAAATCAAACAGCACCGCCCGAATCTCGCCTGCGGGAGCAAAGGTGTCCGCCGCGGCGGTCACGTCCTTCTCAATCTGCGCCTTGAGGGCGTCCAGGGTGTCAAAGGTCTGCTCCTGTCGCAGATAGCGCAGGGGATACACGGTGGGGGTGGTGCCGTACAGGTCACCCTCGTACCCCAGTATGTAGGTCTCGGCCAGAGGGGTATCGGCACCCACCGTGGGGCGCACGCCGATGTTGGTGACCGCGGGATATACGGCGTTATCAATTTGCACCGAGGACACGTACACGCCGAATTTGGGGGTGCACAGGTCGGCGGGGAGCACCTGATTGATGGTGGGCAGTCCCAGCCGCCGTCCCAGATGCTGTCCCTGGGACACGGGCAGCTGCAGGCGATAGGGGCGTCCCATCAGACGGCGGGCGGCGACCATATCGCCGTCGGCGATGGCCTGACGGATGGCGGTGGAATTCACCGGCACGCCGTCCACGTCCACCTCCGGCACCACCGTGACGGCGATGCCGCAGTCGGCGCACAGGCGGGTGAGCGTCGCCGCGTCGCCCGCGCCCTTGTACCCGAAGCGGTAGTTAAAGCCGCAGGTGACCTTGACCGCGCCCAGCTGCTCCTTGAGCACCTGCTGCACGAACTGCTCGGGGGACAGATGCCGCACGGTGGCAAAATCCACCTCAAACAGCTCGTCCACCCCCATATGGGTCAGCAGCTGCTGCTGCTCGGCGGGGTCGCACAGGCGACCGGCGATATGCTTGGTCACCACGGTGGCGGGGTCAAAGGTGTAGACACAGCGGGATACCTCGTCCCCGATGCCCTGCATGGCCGCCAGAATCACCTGACGGTGACCGTCGTGGAGACCGTCGAACACGCCCAGAGCCACCGAACGGGAACGAGAGGGAATATTCAGTTGTTGGTTGGTGGTGTAGACGTCCATAGCGTTCCTCTTATAGTTGTAGTAAACAGTCCATTTTCAGTTGCCCGTCCTGGGGCACACCCAGGGCGATGCAGACCCCCTCGGGGTCGTATACCCGCACGGGACCTGTCACGGTATCCCGCAGGCGCACCAGATCCAGCGCACCGCCGTGGCAAAAGCGGTTGGCCTGGGGGGCGGACACGGTGATGGCGGGATAGGCGGACAGCGCCGTTTCAATGGGCAGGATGCGGTCGCCCAGCGACCCCTCTTCTGCCAGCGCCTTTGCCTCGTCCAGAGTGATGCAGTCGGTCAGGGGATAACCTGCCGCTGCGGTACGGCGCAGAGCGGTCATCACCGCCCCACAGCCCAGCACCCGTCCCAGATCGTCGCAGAGGGTGCGGATATAGGTGCCCTTGGAGCAGGCACAGTGGAGGGTCAGCAGACCCTCTTTTTCGTTATAGTCCAGTAATTCCAGTTCATAGATGGTGACGGGGCGCGCCTGCCGCTCCACCTCGATGCCCTGACGGGCCAGGTCGTACAAACGGACGCCGTCCTTTTTCAGCGCGGAGGTCATGGGCGGCACCTGCAGGATGTCGCCGCGGAACCCGGGCAGAGCCGCCTCGATCTGCGCGCGGGTGGGGGCGGGCACACCGGTTTCGGTGACGGTGCCCCACACGTCCAGCGTGTCGCTGGTGGCGCCGAAGCGCAGGGTGGCGGTGTAGCTCTTGTCGTGGACAGGCAGGCGGTCCAGCGTCTTGGTGGCGCGACCGATCAGCAGGGGCAGTACGCCGGTGGCGTTGGGGTCCAGGGTGCCGGCGTGACCGATCTTCTTGACCCCCAGCAGACGGCGTACCACCGCCACACACAAAAAGGAGGTCATCCCCTCCGGTTTATCAATGCATAATATGCCGTCCATGGGAATCCCTCCTTTTCTGTAAGCGCTTTCATCAGCGCTGATCCTGTCATATTTTGATGAATGAGTGTTGTTTTAGCCGGTGATGATGCGGGGGATCGCCTGCTCCACCGCTGCCAATACGGCGGCCTTGGCCTCGGTCAGCGTACCCTCGATGGTGCAGCCGGCGGCACGGTTATGACCGCCGCCGCCCAGCAGGACGCACACGTCCGCCGCGTCGGCGTGGGTGCCGGTGCGGACGCTCACTTTATAGTTGCCGTCCTCTTTCTGCCGCAGGGTGATGCCTACCCACACGCCCTCGATCTGACGGGGGATGGGGGGCAGACCCTCCATATCGTTCTCACGGGCGCCGCTCTGCTGCACCATCTCGTTGGTGATGGTCATCATCGCCACACGACCCTGATGGTGGAATTCCATCCCCTCCAGAGCCATCCGCTCCAGTTCGATGCGGGCGCGGGATTTCATATCGAAATTCACGCGGTTGATCATCTCGTAGGGGATGCCTGCCTCCATACAGTCGGCGGCCATCCGATGGGCTTCGGCGTCGGCATTGGCATACTTAAAGCAGCCGGTGTCGGTGGCGATGCCGGTGTACAGGCAGGTGGCGATGGCGGGGGTCAGCGGGATATCCAGCAGGCGCAGGATGCGCAGAACGATCATCGCCGCGGCGGCACTGCCGCCGTCCACGCAGGAGTGGGCGGCGTAGCCCACGTTGGTGCTGTGGTGGTCGATGCACAGATCCACGCGGTCGCCGTAGGCGGTCTGCAGTGCGGGACCCAACAGCTTGGGGTCCGCCACGTCCACCGCGCAGATATACTCCGGCTCAAAGTCCGGCATATCCACATGGTTGGTCATATAGTCGTATTTTTCCGGGATGGGGTCGCCGCACAGCACCCGCACCCGCTTGCCCAAACCCCGTAGGGCCAGACACAGGGCATAGGTGCTGCCCAGGGTATCCCCGTCGGGGTATTGGTGGGCCAACAGCAGGACGTTGTCCGCCGCCTGTAACAGGTCGGCGGCCTGCCGCTCGGTAATGTATTGGGTCATTAGGCGTTCTCCTCTTTTTTGATGCGGTTGATGGTGGCGGCGATGCCGGCGCTGTATTCGATGGAATCGTCCGCTACAAACCGCAGCTCCGGGGTGTGGCGCAGGGACAGGGCATAGCCCAGCTCGCGGCGCATATAGCCGGCGGCGGATTTGAGTCCCTTGACCGCCTCGCGGGCGGCGTCAATGCCGTTTATGGAGCTGACGTATACGGTGGCGTAGGACAGGTCGCGGGTGACGTCCACCCGCACGATGCTCAGCAGGCTGCCGGATACGCGGGGATCCTTAACGGTGCGCAGGATAGCGGTCAGCTCCCGCATAATATCCTCGCTTACACGGTCCATACGGTAGTTGGGCATAATTGTCCCTCCTTTGATTAGAAACTTGCGTAGCAATCATCACGTGGCGACAGCCATACATCACGCGACGCAGGAGCGCATCACCTATCACTTGGGTGATGCATTTGCCTGCGGCAAACGTGATGCGTTCACTGAATCGTGAACGTGATGGCGTTGCCTAATGGCAACTGTGATGCGTTTGCCAGCGGCAAACGTTAATCCCTATATTCTTCGATGATATAGGTCTCGTAGATGTCGCCCTCTTGGATGTCGGTGAATTTCTCCAGACCGATACCGCACTCGTAGCCGGCGGCAACCTCTTTCTGGTCGTCCTTAAAGCGCTTCAGAGAGATCATCTTATCGTCGCCGATGATGATGCCGTCACGCACAATGCGCAGCAGGTCGTTGCGGTATACCTTGCCATCCAGGATGTAGCAGCCGGCAACCAGACCCACGCCGGTGATGCGATACACCTGACGGACCTCGGCACGGCCGTGCAGGACCTCGCGGGTCTTGGGCGCCAGCATACCCTTCATGGCGGTCTCCACCTGCTCGATGGCGTCGTAGATAACGCGGTACATACGCATATCCACGCCGGCGTTGTCGGCGGCCACCTGCGCCAGAGGATCGGGACGGACGTTGAAGCCCACGATGATGGCGTTGGAGGCGTCGGCCAGCATAACGTCGTTCTCGGACACGGCACCCACGGCGCCGTGGATGACCCGCACGCGGACCTCCTCGTTGGTCAGTTTCTCCAGAGACTGGGTCACAGCCTCCACAGAGCCCTGCACGTCAGCCTTGACAATGATCTTCAGGGTCTTCAGCTCGCCCTCGTTCATCTGGTCGAACAGATTATCCAGGGTGACCTTCTGATAGCGGCTGAACATCTCCTCCTTGGCCTCGTCCTTACGCTGCTCCACCAGCTCGCGGGCCAGACGCTCGTCGGACACGGCGTTGAAGATATCGCCGGAGGCGGGCACCTCGGACAGACCCATGATCTCCACGGGCACGGAGGGGCCGGCCTCGTTCAGCTTTTTGCCGTTCTCGTCGGTCATGGCGCGGACACGACCCACAGCCATACCGGCCACGATGATGTCACCGGACTTCAGGGTGCCGTTCTGCACCAGTACGGTGGCGATGGGACCGCGGCCCTTGTCCAGACGGGCCTCGATGACCACACCCTTGGCGGCACGGTCGGGGTTCGCCTTGAGCTCCTTCATCTCCGCCACCAGCAGGACGTTCTCCAGCAGGTCGCTGATGCCGTCACCGGTCAGAGCGGACACCGGCACGCAGATGGCGTCGCCGCCCCACTCCTCCGGCACGATCTCGTGCTCGGTCAGCTGCTGCAGCACGCGGTCGGGGTTGGCGGTGGGCTTATCCATCTTATTGATGGCGACAATGATCGGCACCTCGGCGGCCTTGGCGTGGTTGATGGCCTCAATGGTCTGGGGCATAATGCCGTCGTCGGCGGCCACCACCAGGATGGCAATATCGGTAGCCTGAGCACCGCGGGCACGCATAGAGGTAAAGGCGGCGTGACCGGGGGTGTCCAGGAAGGTGATCTTCTGACCGTTCACATCCACGCGATAGGCGCCGATGTGCTGGGTGATGCCGCCGGCCTCGCCGGAGGTGACGTTGGTCTTACGGATGGCGTCCAGAATGGAGGTCTTACCGTGGTCAACGTGACCCATAACCACCACGACGGGGTCACGGGGCAGCAGGTTGTCGTCCACGTCCTCGGAGTCGTCGATGATGCGCTCCTCGATGGTGACGACCACCTCTTTTTCCACCTTGGTGTGGAATTCCTCCGCCACCAGATAGGCGGTGTCGAAGTCGATCTCCTGGTTGACGGAAGCCATCACGCCCATGAGCATCAGCTTCTTGATGACCTCGGCGGAGGTGGCCTTCAGACGGGCGGCCAGCTCACCGACGGTGATGACGTCGCCCACCTGGATGGTGGCCTGCTTTTTCTTGCGCTCCATATCGATGCGCTTCAGACGCTCGGCCTCGGTCTCCTTGCGGCGGGGCTTCTTCCAGTTCTGCTTGGATTTCTGATTGATCTTCTGCTTTTTGATGCCGCCGCCATCACCGCGGACGCGGTTGCTGGTCTGGGCCATCATATCGAACTTCTCGTCGTACTTATTGGACGCCATCTGCTGGGGCTTACGGGTGTCCACGGTACGGCGCTCCTGGGGAGCCTTGGGCTGGGGAGCGGGCTGCTGCTTGTTGCCCTGCTTCTTCTGCTGGGGCACAGGCTTGCCCGCCACCGTCTGGGGAGCCTTGGGCTGACTCTTGGCGGCGTGCTCCTCCTCGGTCATCACCACCACGGTCTCTTCCTTCTTGGGCTCCTCTTTCTTCCGCTCGTTGGCGGTAGCGAAATAGGCATCCAGGTTATCGGTATTATGCTTTTGGGTGTAGTGCTCGAAAATAACGTCCAGCTCGTGCTCCTCCAGAGCGGTGGCACTCTTTTTACCGGACAGGTTATGCTCTGCCAGAATGGCAATGATCTCCTTGCTCTGTACGCCGAAATCCTTGGCGACATCGCTGACGCGATATTTAATCATCATAGGGCATCGTCCTCCTTTAAGTGGTTGCAATGCTTAAGCATTGCTTTAGCGAAACCGTCGTCGTCGGTGGCGGTGACCGCAACGGGCTTTTGCAGACCAAGGGCGGCGGCCATTTCGTCCTTGTTTATCTCGACGGTGTGTATGGGGCAGGTCGTATCCCGACCGACAAAGCGCAGTTCCTTCTCCGTCTTGGGGGAGCAGTCGGACGCCAACAATATAAGCCGCGTCCTCTTAGCGAGCAGGGCTGCCCGCACCGCATCAAAGCCGATGAGGATGTGTCCGGACCGCTTGGCGATGCCCAGCAGACCGCACAGTTTGTTATTCACCCTCCATCATCTCCTGTTCCAGTCGGTCGTAGATCTCGGAGGGAATGGCGCAGGCAAAGGACCGCTCCAGCGCCTTGCGCTTACGGGCGGTGCGCAGACAGTCGATGCTGCGGCACACGTAGGCGCCGCGCCCGGGCTTGCGCCCCGTCAGGTCCATGGAGAGCTCACCCTCCGGGCTGCGGACCACGCGGACCAATTCATTTTTCGGTTTCATTTCGCCGCAGCCGCTGCATTTACGCAGGGGAATCTTTCGTTCTTTTGCCATGATCGTTCACCTCCAAGGTTTGTCATTCGTATAAATGCTTAATTACTCCTCGTCCTCGTCTTCGCCGTAGAAACCGCTTTCGGGACGGATGTCGATCTTCCAGCCGGTCAGCTTGGCCGCCAGGCGGACGTTCTGACCGCCGTTGCCGATGGCCAGGGACAGCTGGGCGTCCGGCACGGTGACGCGGCAGGCCTTTTCGCCGTTGGCGTCGGGCTCCACGCTGAGCACCTTTGCCGGCGCCAGAGCGGCAGCGATAAAGGTGGCGGGATCCTCGCTGTATTCCACGATGTCGATTTTCTCGCCGGCCAGCTCGTCGACGATGCCCGCCACGCGGGTGCCGCGCTGACCGATGCAGGCGCCTACGGCGTCCACGTTCTCATCGTGGGACAGTACCGCCATCTTGGTGCGGCTGCCGGCCTCGCGGCAGATGGATTTGATCTCCACGGTGCCGTCGAAGATCTCGGGCACCTCATTCTCAAACAGGCGGGACACCAGACCGGGGTGGGTGCGGGATACCAGAGCGCGCATACCCTTTTCGGTCTGCTTGACACCCACTACGTACACCTTTACGCGGCTGCCCTCGGTGAGCACGTCGCTCTCCATCTGCTCGCTCTTGGGCAGGACGGTCTCGCCCTTACCCACCTGCACGGTGGCGGCACCGGAGCGGGGATCCACACGGACCACCTGCACGGTGACCAGCTCCTGATTGCGGCGCTGGAATTCCATCACCTGCTGATTCTTCTCCGCCTCACGGATGCCCTGACGGATCACGTGCTTGGCAGACTGGGCGGCGATGCGACCGAAGTGCTTGGGGTCCAGCTTGATGTCGATGGTCTTGCCCACGCGGGCGCGCTTGTTATACTGCTGGGCCTGCTCCAGGGTCAGCTGCTCGTCGGGGTTCTCCACCTCGTCCACCACTTCCTTGCGGATGATTACCGAGAACTCACTGGTCTCGGGATTCATGGTGACGAAGATGTTGTCGTTACCGCCGAAGTCCTTTTTGACCGCCACCACGATGGCGGCGCTGATGCGCTCCAGCAGGTAGTCCACCTCGATGCCCTTTTCCTTGGCCAGCATAGCCAGCGCGTCGAAAAATTCTGCAATGTCTTTCTTAGTCATAGTGATTAACCTCCACAGTTATTGTGACTTATTCTTCTTCCCACTGGTCGATGGCGTGGACAGCGGCCACCGTCTTTTTATCCAGCGTGAGGGTCTCGCCCTCTTCGGTCTCGATGGTGAAGCCGTCGTCCCAGCCGGTCAGCAGACCGACCAGTTCCTTCTGCCCGTTGTCGTCGGGGCGGTAGAGCTTCAGCGTCACCGGATAGCCCTCGTAGTAGGCATAGTGCTCCTCGCGGGTCAGCTCACGGTCGGCGCCGGGGGAGGTGACCTCCAGGCAATAGGACTGGGGGATGGGATCCGCCTCGTCCAGCACGGGGCTGAGCGCGCGGGATACCGCCACGCAGTCGTTGATGGATACCGGCTCATCCTCGCGGTCGATGACCACCCGCAATATCCAGGTGGCGCCCTCTTTGACAAAGCGGATGTCCCACAGCATCAGTTGAAGCGATGCGGTGATGGGCTCCACCAGGGGGGCAACCGCGCCGGCGATGCCGCCGGGTGCGGCGTTCTGTTTAGCCATTGATGTACTCTCCTTCCCGACAACGATAAAGGAGCGGGTCGCCCCACTCCTTTACCTTCAACTTATTCACTGTGGTTAGTATATCACACGTGTGACCAAAAATCAAGCCTTTTTACCATATTTATATAGAATACACAAAAACCGCCGTCCCGAAGGACGGCGGTTTGGAAGGTCAATTACATCTCACCCTCGTGCTTGGAGGATTCTTTTTTGCCAACGGTCAGCGCCTTGTCACCGGACAGGTACATGGTCAGCAGACCCAACAGCACACAGCAGGTGGATACGTAGGTGATGACGGGGGTGATCTGCTTGGAGATGACCTCGCAGATCATGGCGCCGGTGCCACCCTCGCCGCCGCCGATGATGATGGCCGCCAGGTAGCCGAAGAAGGTCAGACCGCCTGCGAACAGGCTCAGCATAACGCCCCAGCCGAAGATGAACTTCAGCACGGACACGATCTTGTTCAGTACGTTTTTCATAATCGGCACCTCCTTACAGACCCAGGGCAGGCCAGCCCAGACCCAGGATCGGCAGCCAGCCCATCAGAACGAGTACCTGCAGAATGAACTGGGCGGCCACCCACCACAGGTTGTTCTTGAACGTTTTATTGAAGTCGGACTCCGCCAGGGTCATACCGGCGTACATACCCAGACCCAGGGGCGGGGTGATGCCGCACATCACACCGCAGATGCAGGGCAGCATAGCGGCGCTCAGCAGAGGATCACAGCCGGCACCCGCCAGAATCTGAATAAACACGGTACCGAAGATGACCACCAGAGAGGAGCCGGGGATAACCATACCCAGGAAGCAGGTGATGATACACACCGCCAGCACGGTGCCCAGCTGACCGAAGTTCCAGCTGCCCACCAGCTGAGCCATAGCCTCGCCCACCTGCAGGTCGGCGAACAATTCGCCCAGCATATAGCCGAACACACACACGCCGATGGCGGGGGCAATGGTCTTAACGCCGTCAGCAAACATCTTGGCGATGCGGTCGATGCGGACCTGACTCTTATCCTTGGTCACCAGCACAGCGTAGATGGCGGAGATGCCACCCACGAACAGCAGGCAGGCACTGGACAGCGCCTTGGCGCCGGCGGCACCCAGCTGGGCGGTGAAGAAGGTATCCTTGAACACAGAGTCCAGGATGAAGGGGGTCAGGATGATGACGGGCAACAGCAGACCGGTCCAGCCGTTCTTCAGGGTCTCCTTGAGGGGAGGCAGCTCGTCCTTGGACATGGGCTGCACGTTATAGTGCTTGCAGAAGGCCCATACCATAATTAGGCGCTGGGCGATGAAGAAGATGGAGATGCCCCACAGCACCATCCAGAACTGACCGGTGGAGATCTCGGTGCCGGCAAAGGCGGCATAGGCGCCCATAGCGGCTACGATGTTGGAGGAGGGGGGGATCATATTGCCCATATAGCTGGCGTTGGACTCAACGTTGGCGGCCAGGTGGGCGGGGAAGCCGGAGCGCTTCATAGCGGGGATGGTAATGGCACCGGTGGCCATCACGTTACCGGGACCGGAGCCGGACAGAGCGCCCATAAAGGCGGAGGCGATGACGGCAGTATAGCCGGCGCCGCCGCGGATACGGCCGATCAGCGACAGGATGACGGCGATGCACTTGTCCACCACCTTGGTTTTGGTCAGCAGTATGGACATGGATACAAAGGCCACCATCGAATACAGCAGATTGGTCTTCAGTGCTTCGTCAATGTAGAGCAGGATGCTGTCCCACTTGCCGGAGATGATCACCAACACCACAAAGCCGAGAGCCACCGCCTCGTATACGGGACGCTTAACAGCCACGAACCAGACGATGATGATGACCAGCAGCAACAACAGGTACCAGATGCCTGCCGGTATGACCGACATCCAGCTGAAAGCGTTTTGCAGCCAGCCGGCGGCCAACAGAGTCAAATCCATTTCGTTCATTCCTTTCAACAAGTTATAGCAATTATTACTTGCGAGTTATACTATAGCGGATATTTTGCGATTTGTCAATAGTTTTTTTAGTTTTTTCTTGCCAAACGCGGAAAAAGGGGTATAATGAAAAGGTAATAGCTTCTATTTTTATTTGGTAATTCCGAAAACATGAGGATAGGAATGATAGTATGAACTCAAAACAGATACAATATGCGGTGGAGCTGTCGCTGGATCTGAATTTCTCCCAGACCGCCGAGCGGCTGGGCATCTCCCAGCCGGCACTGAGCAAGCAGATTTTGTCGCTGGAAAAGGAACTGGGAGTGCGGCTGTTCGACCGCGCCACCGCGCCCATGACCCTGACGGCGGCGGGTGAGCATTTCATTAGCCGGGCAAGAGAACTGCTGTATCGGGAGGATCAGCTGCTCCGCTCCATGGACGCCTATAAGGCGGGGGAGAGCGGGCGGCTGGTGATCGGCATTTCCCCCTTCCGCAGTCAGTATCTCATCCCGTCGGTGGTGGCGGCGGTGCGGCGGCAGTATCCCGGCGTGCAGGTGCTGCTCCAGGAGGCGGGCAGCGATCAGCTGCGGCGTGAAGCCGCCGAGGGCAAATACGATCTGGCGGTGGTGAACCTGCCGGTGGACGAGGCGGCGCTGGACGTGATCCCGTTGGATGCGGACAATATGGTGCTGGTGGTGCCCCGTAGCTTGACCGAGGGCCTGCCCGCCACGTCCATGGACAGTCCGGCCTGCATTGACCTGAACGCCTGCGCTCACCTTCCCTTTGTGACGGTGGGTGACCAGCAGGAGATGCGGCGTCAGTTTGAGGACGCCTGCCGCGATGCGCGGTTCCACCCGCAGATCGCCGCGGAGGTGGTGGGCCTGAGCACCGCCTACGCCCTGTGCCGAGCAGGCGTGGGTGCCACGTTGCTGCCGCTTCAGTACGTGCGCAGTCATAGCGATGACGGCAGTCTGGCACTGTATGTGCCGGAGCAGTCGGTTCGCTCCCGTCAGCCGGTGATCATCACCCGACGCGGACAGTATCTGTCCCCCTATGCCCGCTATGCCATCCAGCAATTGACCAATAAGGATTAATGGGTGAACGAGATGAAAAAAGTATTACTATTGGGCGATTCCATCCGTATGGGCTATCAGCAGTACGTGCGTGAGGCGCTGGCGGGGGAGTATGACGTGCGCTACCCCGAGGATAACGGGCGCTTCGCCGCCTATACGCTGTGGCAGCTGAATCAGGAGCTCAAGCACAACCCCGATATTGCGCTGGTGCACTTTAACAACGGCTATTGGGATATGAACGTGGAGGCACCCATGACCGAGGCCATCCACCCCATAGAGGAGTACGTGAGCTTTTTGCGCCGCATCGTGGCGCTGTGCCGCCGGTGCGGTGTGACGGTGGTGTTTGCCACCACCGTGCCGATCCTGGAGGACGGTGCCGCCGGTGACAACACCGGCGTGCAGGGAACCATCAACTATAAGAATGAATGGGTTACCGCCTACAACGCAGCGGCGGTACGGCTGATGACCGACCTTCAGGTGCCGGTGAACGATCTGTACGCCCTGTGTATGGAGGACGACCGTCGGTATAAGTGCGAGGATCTGCTGCACCTGTCCGAGGAGGGCAGTCGCCGCTGTGCCGCGCAGGTGGCGGAGTATATTCGGAAATATGCAAAATAAAAAACGCCCCGTTCCGTTTGGAACGGGGCGTTTTTGTACGTTATAGGGTGACGGTGCGCTCGGCTACCCAGCGGGTGCTCCAGCGATCGTGCTCGCCGTCGCAGTTGGGATAGTGATCCACCGTTTCGGTGTGACCGAATTCCACGGTCAGCGCATCCGCCGTCCATTTCAGCTGCACGGCGGCGTAGTCGCCATCGCCATCCACGGCGGAGATGGGGGTGCCGTCGGCGGCGGCAAACTCGACACCTCCTCGGCGGGTGACCGCCACCCGATAGCCGTCGCAGGCGGTGCGGCGCAGGGTATCCCCGCCCACCGTCAGCGAAAAGTCGTGGGGCTCCACCACCAGCATCAGGCTCTCCTCGCCGCCGAAGGCGGTGTCCTGTGCGGTGGTATAGGCACCGAGGGTATCGTAGGTATAACGGATCTCTTTCATAGGCTTGTCACCCATCCTTTCTATAGGGTAGAGCGCCAAAATCCGCCGCTTTATGGCGGGTTCTCTACCCTACTTTCATTATAGCAAACTCCGTCGGAAAACACAATATTTTCCGCGAAAATAATATACGAAACGAGGTCGCCTATATGGGGTGGCCTCGTTCCTTTAGCGATTCTTACGATTCAGCAGGACACCCACGGTCATAACGGCGATAAAGACGATGAGATACCACAGGCAGCCCCAGCCGTGGCTGAAGATGCAGGCGATCACCATAAACACGCTGCCGCACAGCGCCAGTATGGGCAGCACGAACCGCCGCAGAATCGGTTGCGCCTTTTCCTTTTGCATCCAGCGGATATAGATGGGCAGGTACATCAGATAGATGGTGATGATGGGCAGCTCGGACGAGTCGAACACGAAGGGACCGGTCCAGGTCTGCGCCAGATTTGCCAAGTAGAAATAGGCGAACCACCCGCCGGTCAGCAGCAGACCGATGACGGAGGAGTTGGCGGGCATATTGGTGTGGGGGTCCAGCTGGCCGAGCATCTGCGGACGAGGTCCCTCGCCGCGGGCGGCCACGGCATACATGCCGCGGCAGCAGGCCAGCATCAGACCGTTCACCGTGCCGAAGCAGGAGATGGCTACAAACAGCTTCAACACGTTGCCCAGCGCTCCGCCGAAGATGTTGGTAAAGGCCACGGTGGTGCCCTCGGCAATGAGGGTGTCGGCGGTGGCACCGCCGGCGACGCCCAGATAGTAGAGGATATACGCCGCGGCGATGATGATACCGCCCACGATCAGGGCGCGGGGAAGATTCTTTTTGGAATCCTTGATCTCCGCGTTGATGGAGGTGGCGATGATCCAGCCCTCATAGGCGAAGGCGGTGGAGCACACAGCGGCAAACAGCGGGTTGCCCGCAGGGTCGGCGGCGACGGGGGTGGCGCGGAAATTCTCGGTCAGAGTACCGTGGATCAGTCCGTAGACGATGCCCACCACCGCCATCAGCGCCAGCGGGATCAGCTTGATCACCGTGGTGGTGGTCTGGAATTTGCCTGCCAGCTTAGGGGACAGGGCGTTGACCGCATAGGCAAAGCACATAATAAACAGCGACAGGGCGATGCACTCCGGCCCGATCACACAGCCGCCCTCGGCGGCGGGGATGATGAGGGGCAGGTCGGGGTTGACCGACACGATGAATTCCATGGTATAGCGGGCGGTGACCCAGCACAGCACCGAGGTCATGGCGGGGTAGTAGATGGTGGCCACAAACCAGCCCATCAGATAGCCGTACCGCGGACCTACGGTGGCCTCGGCATAGTCCACCACGCCGTTCACCTTTTCGTACTTCTGCCCCATAAAGGAGAAGGTCAGCAGACACACCATCATAATGGCGCCGCCGATGATCCACGCCAGCACGCCCAGCGGGACGTCGCCGCCGGTGCGCTCCAGAATGGTCTGAGCCTTAAAGAATACGCCGGAGCCGATGACGATGCCCGCCACCATACAGATGGCGGTGAACAGACCGTATTTGCGCTCTAATTTGTTTTCCATACTCGATACCTCGTTGGGAAATATAACGAATCTATTATACAATAGATGACCTGAAAAAGCAACACCCCTTGGGCAGCCCAAGGGGTGTTTTCAAATACTTATCAGCGCTGGATGCGACCGGAGCCGTCGCCGCCGGCCAGCTTCTCCACCTCGGCTACGGTGACCATATTGTAGTCACCCTCGATGGAGTGCTTGAGGGCGGAGGCCGCCACCGCAAACTCCACCGCCGCCTGGGTGCCCTTGCCGCTCAGCAGGCTGTAGATCAGACCGCCGCCGAAGGAGTCACCGCCGCCCACACGGTCAATGATGTGCAGGTCGTACTTCTTGGAGAAGCAGTATTCGTCCGCCGCCACGTTGTACAGCATGGCGCTCCAGCCGTTGTCAAAGGCGGAGTGGCTCTCACGCAGGGTGATGGCCACCATCTCGAAGCCGAATTTGTCCGCCAGCTGCTTGGCAACCGACTTATAGCCCTCGTGGTTGAGGGAGCCGCCGTAGATGTCGGTGGCCTCCGCCTCGATGCCGAACACGTCCTTGGCATCCTCTTCGTTGGAGATGCACACGTCCACGTACTGGCACAGGTCGGTCATCGCCTCCCGCGCCTCCTCACGGCTCCACAGCTTGCCGCGGTAGTTCAGGTCGCAGGAGATCTTACAGCCGTGGATCTTGGCGGCCTGGCAGGCCTGACGGCAGATCTCCACCACGTTGGGTCCCAGGGCGGGGGTGATGCCGGTGAAGTGGAACCAGTCCGCGCCCTCAAAGATGGCGTCCCAGTCGAAATCCGCTACGGAGGCCTGCTGGATGGCGGAATACTTACGGTCGTAGATGCACACGGAGCCCCGCTGGGAGGCACCCTTTTCGTTGAAATAGATGCCCACGCGCTCGCCGCCGCGGACGATCTTGGAGGTGTCCACGCCGTAGCGGCGCAGGCTGTTCACCGCCGCCTGACCGATGGCGTGGGCGGGCAGTTTGGTGACGAAGGCGGCATCCATACCGTAGTTGGCCAGCGATACGGCCACGTTGGCCTCGCCGCCGCCAAAGGTGAACTCCACGTGATCACACTGGACAAAGCGCTCGTAGTTATAGGGCTGCAGGCGAAGCATCAGCTCGCCGAAGGTTACGATTTTAGCCATAATTCTTGTCCTCCTATCATTCTCCCCGTGCGGTGGCACGGGCCTCCACGCACAGGGCGGTAATCTTGTCCCAGTTGCCCGCGGCGATCTCGGCGGCGGGGCAGACCCAGCTGCCGCCCACCGCGTGGATGAAGGGAGCATCCACGTATTCCTTAATGTTGGCGGTGTTGACGCCGCCGGTGGGCAGGAACTTCAGCCCCACGAAGGGGGCGGACAGATTCTTCATCGCAGAGAGACCGCCGTACACGTTGGCGGGGAAGAATTTGACCATCTTCAGTCCGTGCTTCAGCGCCGCCATGATCTCGGTGGGGGTGACGCAGCCGGGGGCGACAGGGATGTTATTCTCCACGCACCAGCCCACCACCTCGTCGGAGAAGCCGGGGGAGACGATGAACTTGGCGCCCATCTCCACCGCCAGCTTGGCCTGTTCTACATTGACGATGGTGCCGGCACCCACCAGCACCTCGGGGCAGTTGTCCGCCACCGCCTTGATGGCCTCGGGGGCGCAGGCGGTGCGGAAGGTGATCTCCATGGTATCCACGCCGCCGGCGGCCATAGCGCGGGCGGTGGGGATGGCGTCCTCCACCTTATTGAGCACCACTACGGGCACCACGATGGAGTTGGCTAATCGTTCCATAACAGTCATTGTCCGTATCCTCCTTATACACCCGAATAGGCGGCAAAGCCGCAGTCGATGGGCAGTACCACGCCGGTGATGGCGGAGGCACTGCGGTCGTCACACAGGAACAGGGTGGCGCCCAGCAGCTCGTCCGCGTCCACAAAGCGATCCATAGGCGTACCCGTCAGGATCTTGTGGCTGCGGGCGGTGGGGGTGCCGTCCTCGTTAAACAGCAACGCCTTGTTCTGGGCAGATACCAGGAAGCCGGGGGCGATGGCGTTGCAGCGGATGCCGGTACCCGCAAAGTGGGTGGCCAGCCATTGGGTGAAGTTGGAGATGCCGGCCTTGGCGGCGGAATAGGCCGGGATCTTGGTCAGGGGGGTGTAGGCATTCATGGAGGAGATGTTCAGGATGCAGCCGCCCTGTTTCTCCACCAGATCCTTGGCAAACACCTGGGTGGGCAGCAGGGTGCCCTGGAAGTTCAGCTTAAACACGAAGTCTACACCGCCGGCGTCCAGATCAAAGAAGGATTTGCCGCCCTCTTTCGCCTCGTGGTGATATTCGTTATCGGTGGTGGCGCGGGGGTTGTTGCCGCCGGCACCGTTGACCAGCACGTCGCAGGGACCCAGATCACGCAGTATCGCCTGATGGACCTCCTCCAGCGCCTCGGCCTCCAGCACGTTGGCCTTGTAGCCTTCGCAGATGAAGCCCTTGGCCTTGAGTTCGTTGGCCAGCGCCTTGACGGCGTCCTCGTTCAGATCCAGCGCCGCCACCTTGGCGCCGCACTGGGCAAAGGCGCGGGCCATCGCGCCGCAGATGATGCCGCCGGCACCGGTGACCACCACTACCTTGCCGCTGAAATCAATGTTTAAAGGGAGCTGTATCATAGTTGGTTACCTCCGTTTATTTATCAAACTTTTCCAGACTGTCCCACACGCCCAGCATATACATAATGCCCAGGGCGCGGTCATACAGACCGTAGCCGGGGCGCACGTTGCCGGGTCCCTCGTCCCACAGGTGTCTGCCGTGGTCGGGGCGGATATAGCCCTCATACCCGCAGTCGTGGTACGCCTTGAGTATCTCCAGGATACCGGTGTCGCCGTCGCAGTCCCGGTGGGACGCTTCGGAGAAGTCGCCGTTGTCGAAGTGCTTGACGTTGCGGATGTGGGCGAAGGCGATGCGGTCGCAGTGCTTGCGCACGATGTCCGCCACGTTGTTGTTGGGGTCGGCGTTGAGACTGCCGCTGCACAGGGTCAGACAGTTGTACTCGTCGTCCACCATCTTGAGGAAGCGGTCGATGTTCTCCTCGTTGATCAGCAGGCGGGGCAGACCGAAGATGTCCCAGGGCGGGTCGTCCATGTGGATAGCCATCTTGATGTCGCACTCACGGCAGGTGGGCATAATCGCCTCCAGGAAGTACTTGAGGTTCTCCCACAGCTTTTCGTGGTCCACACCCTCGTAGGCCTTGAACAGCTCGTCCAGCTTGGCCATTCGCTCCGGCTCCCAGCCGGGGAAGGACATATTGTATTTTTCGGTGAAATCCAGGATGTACTTCGCCATGGCATTGTAGTCGTCCTGGATCATATTTTTTTCGTAGAACAGGGCGGTGGAGCCGTCTCCGACGGGATGGAACAGGTTGCTGCGGGTCCAGTCGAAGATGGGCATAAAGTTGTAGCAGATCACCTTGACCCCGAATTGGGACAGGTTGCGGATGCACTGCTTGTAGTTTTCAATGTATCGGTCGCGGGTGGGCAGACCGATCTTAATGTCGTCGTGGACGTTGACGCTTTCCACCACGTCCATATTAAAGCCGTATTCGTCCAGCTGGCGTTTGACCTCGGCGATCTCCTCGATCTCCCAGACCTCGCCGGGCATCTTGTGATGCAGAGCCCACACGATGCCGTCCACGCCGGGGATCTGCTTAATGTCGGACAGCTTGATGTTGTCGTTGCCCTCGCCGTACCAGCGAAAGCCCATTTTCATAGCCATAGTCGTTCCTCCTTAGGGTAGAGCGACAAATCCGAACTCCGTTTTAGGAAGATGGATTTGTTGCTCTATCTTCGTTAAAATACTCGCAAATGCCGGGGTGGCTCGCGGATGGTGCAGACGGTTAGTTCCGTTGCCACCCCTATGAGAATGGTG
>JAFSFH010000011.1 GCA_017435305.1 Clostridia bacterium | reverse complement strand
GCTCCCTCTTTGAGGGAGCTGTCACGGCGAAGCCGTGACTGAGGGAGTTTGCGCGTTTTACTCCCTCCGACCTCGCTTGCGCTCGGCCACCTCCCTCGGGGAGGGAGGCTTACGGGCGGTCGGGGACGCCCGCCCCTACGGTCACGCGCCGAGGTGGGGATAGGATTCGTAGGGGCGGGTGCCCACATCCGCCCGCAGGCGGGACGGGAGACCGTCCCCTACGGACACGCGCCGAGGTGGGATTAGGATTCGTAGGGGCGGATACCATCCGCCCGCGGACGACCGATGGTCGTCCCTACAACAATTGGTTGGAGTAAATCGTTTCTTTGTTCTGCAAATTTCTCTTGCGATACGTTTCGCTTTTTGCTATACTGGGTGTGTAATAAGCAATAAACAGCCGGAGGTCGTGTGACTTTCGGCGTATCGTCGTATCATTTTGTGTCATTTCAGGAGGAAAACCGTATGCTGTTTCAGAAGAAAAAAACCGCCGTCGACTGGCTGGTGGTGGGTCTGGGTAACCCCGGTATGGCCTATGAGCACACCCGTCACAATGCGGGCATTGACGCCCTGACCGTGCTGGCCAAGGATCACGGCATCACTCTGAACAAAAAGCAATTCAAGGCGCTGGTGGGCACCGGCACCATCGGCGACAAAAAGGTGATGCTGATGTTCCCCCAGACCTTTATGAACAATTCCGGCGAGGCGGTGCAGGCGGCTATGGCTTTCTACAAGTTGTCTACCGACCAGCTGCTGGTGCTGTCCGACGACATCGCCCTGAACCCCGGTGTGGTACGGGTGCGCGGAAAAGGCTCCGACGGCGGGCAGAAGGGTCTGCGCAGCATCATCTGCTCCATCGGCGAGGACGCTTTCCCTCGTGTGCGCATCGGCGTGGGCGCCAAGCCCCACCCCGCCTACGACCTGGCGGACTGGGTGCTGAGCAAGTATAAGAAGGATGAACAGCCGCTGATGGAGGAGGCCTTTGAGAAGGCCGCCGCCGCGGCCAAGGAGATCATTGTCGACAGCATTGAATCGGCTATGAACAAGTATTCTCACTGAGGATTTTTCGTATGAGCATTTGGGACAAAGGGTTGGCGGCTCTGCCGGCCTATCGGAGTGTCTGTGAGGATCTGACCGCCCGCCGCACCCCCATCCAGCTGGTGGGGCTGGCCCACATACACAAGGCGCTGTTTGTGGCGGGTCTGTGCCGCGCGCAAAAGCGGCGGAGCGTGGTGCTGGTAGGGGACGAGGCGGAGGCTCATCGCCTGACCGAGGATCTGGCGGCGCTGGGTATGCGGACGCTGTATCTGCCGGCGCGGGAATTATCCCTGCGGCAGATGGAGTCGGCCAGCCGTGAGTATGAGCAGATGCGGTTGGGCGTGCTGGCGGCTATGGCGGAGGGTGGCTATGACTGCGTGGTAGCCACCGCCGATGCGGCCATCCAGTACACCATTCCGCCGGACACCCTATTGGAGAGAACAATTGAACTGGTGTCGGGAGCACCCCTCCCGATGACCGATCTGCCTGCCGCACTGTCTGCGGCGGGCTATGAGCGCTGCGCCCAGATCGAGGGCGTGGGTCAGTTCGCCGTGCGCGGCGGCATCGTGGACGTATATCCCGCCGCCTGCCCCGCCCCCATCCGTATCGAATTGTGGGGGGACACGGTGGACACCCTCAGTTATTTCGACCTGCTGACCCAGCGGCGCACCGAACCGCTGGAGGCGGCGGCAATCCCCCCTGCGGCGGAGATCATGTACGACGACCCCGCCGCTTTGGCAGCGGATATTGAGGCGCTGGCGGCGTCTGTGCGGAGCAAAAATGCCCCCACGGTGCGGGAGAACCTGCGCCGTGACGTGGATCGCCTGCGGGGTGGTCTGCACCCCGGTTCGATGGATAAGTATCTGCCGTTGATTTACCCTGTAAAGGCGAATACCTTTACATATATGCGAGACGCCCTTTTGTTCGTGTCCGAGCCCGCCAAGGTGCGGGAGCGGGTGCGCACCTATCGCTGGCAGCTGGAGCAGGATGAAACCGCCCTCCTGGAGGAGGGGCTGCTGTGCCGTGCTCTGATGGAGTACGCCCCCACCTGGGAGCAGGTGGCGGCACAGCTGGAGCAGCGTCCCACGGTGCTGCTGGACGCCTTTTCCCGCGGGGGCATCGGCGTTCATTTGGAGAAAATGTACACGGTGGACGCCCGTCAACTGCCGGTATGGTCGGGACGGGTGGAGCTGCTGGCGGAGGATTTACGCGATCTGCTGAACCGTAAGATGGCTTGCGTGGTGCTGGCGGGCAGCGAGGAAAAGGCGGCTATGACGCTGGCGGAGGATCTGCAGAAGGCGGGTCTGCCCGCCATCTACGCCAAAGCGCCGGAGGCGCCCATTCGGGGACAGGTGCTGGTGATGTCCGGCGGTCTGTCGGCGGGTATGGAATTGCCGGAGGCTCGTCTGGCGGTGCTGACCCACGGACGGGCGATCAAACCGGTGCGCCGTGTCCGCCGCCGCAAGGACAAGGGCGTGGAGATCCACAGTCTGTCCGAATTGCAGATCGGCGATTACGTGGTGCACACCGCCCACGGCATCGGCGTGTATCAGGGCGTTCATCAGATGAACGTCCACGGCGTGGTAAAGGATTATATCAAGCTGGAGTACGCCAAGGGGGACACCCTGTACGTCCCCGTGACCCAGTTGGATCTGGTGAGCAAGTACATCGGCAATAAGGAGGATGCCACCGTTAAGGTGCACCGCCTGGGCGGACAGGAATGGCAAAAGGCCAAGACCCGCGTCCGCACGGCGGTCAAGGACATCGCCAAGCAGCTGGTGACGCTGTACAGCAAGCGGATGGCGTCCCCCGGCTTTGCCTTTGGCCCCGACGAGGAGTGGCAGTACGATTTTGAGCGCCACTTCGAGTACGAGGAGACCGAGGACCAGCTCCGGTGCGTGGACGAAATTAAAAGCGATATGGAGCGGGCGGTGCCCATGGACCGCCTGCTGTGCGGCGACGTGGGCTTCGGCAAGACCGAGGTGGCGCTGCGGGCGGCGTTTAAGTGCGTCAGCCAATCGAAGCAGTGCGCCATCCTGGTGCCCACCACCATACTGGCATTCCAGCATTACAACACCATTCTCAAGCGATTCGAGGGATTCCCCGTGCAGATCGAGATGCTCTCCCGTTTCCGCACGGCGAAGCAGCAAGCGGACATCGTCCGTCGGGTGAAGAACGGCGAGATCGACATCATCGTAGGCACTCACCGCCTGCTGTCCCAGGACATCGCCTTCCGCGACCTGGGTCTGTTTATCGTGGACGAGGAGCAACGCTTCGGCGTGGCGCAGAAGGAGCGCATCAAGGAGCTGACCCCCAACGTGGACGTGCTGACCCTGTCCGCCACCCCCATTCCGCGTACGCTGAATATGGCCATGAGCGGTATTCGGGATATGTCGGTCATCGAGGAGGCACCCCAGGACCGCCGCCCCGTGCAGACCTACGTGCTGGAGCACGATAACGGGGTCATCGCCGACGCTATCCGCCGCGAATTGCGGCGGGACGGACAGGTGTACTACCTCCACAATCGGGTGGATAATATCGAATTGGTGGCTGCCGCCCTCCACAACCGCATCCCCGAGGCGCGGATCACCGTCGCCCACGGCAAGATGAACGAGGAGGAGCTGTCCGAGATATGGCGGCAGGTGCTGGAGCACGAGGTGGACATCCTGGTATGCACCACCATCATTGAGACCGGCGTGGACATCCCCAACGTGAACACGCTGATTATCGAAAACGCCGACCGTTACGGTCTGTCCCAGCTGCATCAGCTGCGGGGACGGGTGGGTCGCTCCTCCCGCCGCGCCTATGCGTATCTGACCTTTACCCGCGGCAAGGAGCTGACCGACATCGCTCAAAAGCGGTTGGAGACCATGCGGGACTTTACCGAGTTCGGAGCGGGCTTTAAAATTGCCATGCGGGATATGGAGATACGCGGTGCGGGCAACCTGCTGGGTGCCCAGCAGCACGGTCACATGGAGGCGGTGGGCTACGATATGTACCTGAAATTGCTGGCGGACGCTGTCAGCGAGGAGAAGGGCGTCACCGCCGCCCAGTCGGTGGAGTGCCTGGTGGATCTGCCCATCTCCGCCCACATTCCCGACAACTACATTTCGGACAACGCCCAGCGTCTGGAGATCTACCGCCGCATTGCGGACATCCGCACGGTGGAGGATTCTATGGACGTGTTTGACGAGCTCATCGACCGCTTCGGCGAGCCGCCTGCGGCGGTGCAGGGTCTGGTGGACGTGGCGCTGCTGCGCAATATGGCGGCGGCGGTGGGCATCCGTGAGATCAAACAGCAGCAGGAATCCCTGCTGCTCTATTGCGAGAAGTTGGACGTGAACCTGGGCGGTCGGCTGACTGCCGCTCTGCCCGGTCGGGTGATGATCTCGGCGGGCAAAAAGCCGTATATCGCGGTGCGCATCGACCGCGCCGGCGGCAAAAACGGTCTGGACACCCTGCGGGAGGCTCTGGAGTCCGTGCAGGAAACGAACGAATGAAAGTAAAACAACCTGCGGCGTTGTGTCGCAGGTTGTTTTGTTTGCACAGAGAAAAGAAATGTGATAAAATGTGACCGAAAAGTGAAACTTTCCCTCAAAAAATGCGGCATTAAGGGTAGAGGAGGTGGAGAAATATGGAAGATCAACGTATCGTAGAATTGTACTGGCAACGGGACGAGTCCGCTGTGCGGGAGACGGATGCGGTCTACGGCACTATGTTGTTGGGAATTGCCCATCGCGTTTTGAACGATTCGGAGGAGAGCGAGGAGACGGTCAACGACACGTATCTGAAGGCGTGGAACACCATTCCGCCTCAGCGTCCCTCCCGTTTGGGTGCATTTCTCAGCAAGATCACCCGTGAGTTGGCCATCGACCGCTATCGCCGCCGCAAGGCGGAGAAACGGGCGGCCTCGGAATATGCCCTGTCTCTGGAGGAGTTAAGTGAGTGCATTTCCGGCGGCGAGACTCCGGAGGAAGAACTGGACGCCGACCAGTTGGCGGGGGCGATCGGAGCGTATCTCTCCACCCTGAAGCCGACGGTGCGTCAGGCTTTTCTCCGCCGGTATTTCTACGCGGACTCCCTGCAGGACATTGCCGACGGATTAGGGGTTCGTCTGTCCTGGGTCAAGACCACCCTGCACCGCACCCGAGCGGGGTTGCGGGAGCATTTGAAAAAGGAGGGTTATGATGTATGAATCGTGAGCAATTGAGTGACGCCATCGGGCGTCTGGATGATGAATTGGTGAGTGTGGCGATCCACACCCGCCGTCGTAAGCCGTGGTGGTATTCCGCCGTGGCGGTGGCGGCCTGCATCGCGTTGGTGCTGGGCGGGGTAGCCGTGTGGCCGTACGTCAGCCCCGACGGTGATCGGCCTGCGGTGGACACCCCCGACGTGTCCGTTACGGACGATACTACCACGACCGCTGAGCAACCGACTAAGTCCACGGTCCCCCGCGCCAAGGCGGCGCAGTTGGCCGCTCCCAGTTATCCCGAGATGGTGAAAAGAACAGACACCAATCTCGACGAATGGAAGGAGTCCCGTTCCCGTCAACGAGAAAAAATCAACGGACAAACCGACGGGATGACGGGTTTCTATCAACATACCATTATCGCTTTTTTGAGCGGCAATGCCGGAGAAAACCGTGTGTATTCGCCGCTGAACGTCTATATGGCGTTGAGCATGCTGGCAGAAATTACCGAGGGCAACAGCCGCACACAGTTGACCGAGCTGCTGGGGGTATCCAACCTGTCTGCGTTGCGGAAAAAGAACGCCGCCCTGTGGAATGGTGTGTATATTGACGACGGTCTGACGTCCAGTCGCTTGGGCAACTCTCTGTGGCTGGACAACGGCGGTCAGTATGCGTATGATGCCGATACCGTCGATCGCTTAGCCGGATCGTATTACGCCTCGGTGTATCGGGGCGAGATGGGCAGTGACGCTTACAATAAGCAACTGCAACAATGGATGAACGAGCAGACCGACGGACTGCTGAAGAATGAAGTGCAAAACGTCAAATTCAGCTATAATACCGTATTGGCACTGGTCAGCACCATCTGCTTTAAAGCGGGGTGGGTGGGCAAATTTTCCGAATACTCTACCACGCAGGAAACGTTCCATACGGTAGGTGGAGATAAGACTTGCGCGTTTATGAAGACCTCTGAAAAGACCACCGCCTATTTCGGAGATCACTACACCGCCGTCGCCCGCGGCTTGGACGACGGTTCGTTCAGGATGGTCTTCTTTCTGCCGGACGAGGATTCCTCAGTGGATGAGGTGATCCGCGATCCCCAGATGGTGGCGCTGCTGGAGGAGAATACCGGCGGGATCCGACAGAGAAAAATCAAGGTGAATATGAGAATCCCCAAATTCGACGTAAAGGCGGACTACTCTTTGAATGAAGGGCTGAAATCGTTGGGGGTCACCGACATATTTGACGACACCAAGAGCGATTTCGGCGGCATTGTGGAGAACAGTGACGGGATGTACGCCAGCGCCAGCCACGCTGCCAGAGTGAAGATCGACGAGGAGGGCGCCGAGGGCGTGGCATTCACTTTTGTGGAAGGACTCAAAAGAGGACCAACGGCACAGAAAGAGGAAAGTATGGATTTCATTCTCGACAGACCCTTTGTGTTTGCCATCACCGGACCGGGGAACACCATTCTGTTTGCCGGTGTGGTGGAAAATCCGTAAAAATATAGGAAAATCAAACCCGACGGTTGAAAAACCGTCGGGTTTGTGTTATGGTGAGAGATAATGAATAGATAAAAAGGCTGAATAGAGCAAAGGCTCCCTCAAGGAGGGAGGCTCCGTTTTGGTTTTCGGTTATTATAACAGAAAGGGGGAGACCCAATGAGCAAGGCGCTGATTGCTATGAGCGGTGGCGTGGACAGCACGGTGGCGGCGGTGCGTATGGTCGAGGACGGCTATGACTGCGTAGGCGTCACTATGCGTCTGCACGATTACAGCGAGTCCTGCGGCGCCGCCAAGGAGGCCGACGATGCCGCCGCCGTGGCGGAGAAATTGGGCTTCCCGTTTACGGTGCTGGACTGCCGCCGGCAGTTTGACGATTGCGTTATTCAGCGGTTTGTAAGCGCTTACGAGGCGGGGGACACCCCCAATCCTTGCATCGAGTGCAACCGCCATTTAAAATTCTCACACCTCTTTGATTATGCCAAGGAGCAGGGGTGCGATACGGTGGTGACCGGCCACTACGCCCGCGTGGAATACGACGAAAAAAGCGGTAAATATCAACTGAAAAAGGCGACCAACATCGCCAAGGATCAGACCTACGTGCTGTATTTTTTGACCCAAGAGCAGTTGGCCCATATCCGCTTCCCCCTGGGTGAGATACCCAGCAAGGAGGAGGTGCGCCGTCAGGCGGCGGAGCACGGCTTTGCCGCGGCGGAGAAAAAGGACAGCCAGGACATTTGTTTTATCCCCGACGGCAAGTATGCGGATTTTATCCGCCGCCGCACGGGGCGGGAGTACCCCGAGGGGGACTTCGTGGATGCCGACGGCAAGGTGCTGGGACGGCACAAGGGGCTCATCGGCTACACCATCGGTCAGCGCAAGGGTCTGGGTCTGGCCTTGCCCGCTCCGCTGTACGTGCGGAGCAAGTGTATGGACACAAACACCGTTCTGCTGACCCCCGAAAGCGAATTGTATTCCGCCACGCTGATAGCGGACGGCTTTAACTGGGTGGCGGGTGAGAGTTCCGCCGCTCCCCTGCGGGTCACCGCCAAGACCCGCTATTCCGCCAAGGAGGCACCCGCCACCGTCACCGCTCTGTCCGACGGACGGGTGCAGGTGGTGTTCGACACCCCTCAGCGCGCTATCACCACGGGTCAGGCGGTGGTGCTGTACGACGGCGACTGTGTCGTGGGTGGCGGTACGATTAGAGAGGTAGAATGATGATTTATACGATAACCTGCAACCCTGCCCTGGACTGCACCCTCACCGCGGAGGAGTGGCAGAAAGGTGACCGAGGTGTAATATCCCCCGGCGGTAAGGGGGTCAACGTGTCCCGTCTGCTGACCGTGCTGGGCGTGGAGAATCTGGCACTGGGCTTTGTGGCGGGGGACAACGGCGTCGCCTTGGAGTGTGCCCTGCGGGACAAAGGGGTAGATACGGAGTTTATCCGTCTGCCCGAGGGGGAGACCCGTATTAACGTGAAAATAAGCGGTCCCACCGAGATGGAGAAAAACGGGGTGGGTGTGCCCATTCCCACGGCGGCGCTGGAGCAGCTGGAGCAACAGCTGACCGACCTGGTTGCCGCAGACGACGTGGTGTGCCTGTGCGGCAGCCTGCCGCCCAAGACGCCGAGCGATACCTACGGGCGGCTGGTGCGCCACCTGCGACGCCTGGGGGTTACCCGCATCGTGGTGGACACCAGCGGTGAGCCGCTGTTGGCGGCGCTGGTCGCCAAACCGTGGGTGATCAAGCCCAACAGGGATGAGCTGGCAGCGGCGGTGGAGCGGGATCTGCCCACCATCGACAGTGTGGCAGATGCCGCCCGAGAACTGATGGTGCAGGGCGCGCAGAACGTGCTGGTGACCCTGGGTGGCGACGGCGCTCTGCTGTGCACCGCCGACGGCACGGTGCGGTATCAGCCCGCCCCCGACGGCACGGTGATCGGCACCGTGGGTGCCGGTGACAGCACCGTGGCGGGATTCCTGACGGAATACCTGCGCAGCGGGGACTGGGACGCCGCCCTGCGCTACGGCGTGGTGTGCGGTAGCGCCACCGCCTTTTCTGACGGTCTGGCGGATGCCGCGATGATTGAGAAAGTGAAAAACAGGATATAAAAAAGACGGTGTGTCGAATGACACACCGTCTTTTTTGATTAGTATTTTTTGCGAAGAATGAGGTAGGAGACCCAGTACAGAATCAATAGCAGGCACAATCCGCCGCTACATAGCATCATCAGCTGATCCATCGCCAGCAGTTTGAACACGATGGTGCCTATGGCGGCGATGAACACAAACAGATACCCGGCCCAGGACCAGGCCTTCATCGACAGAAACCGGTTGCGCTCGTCCTTGTTTTCGGTTTCCATCTTCTCTTGGTAGTCCGGGTTGGAGCGGTAGCGGATGAACTGGATCAGCCGCAGGACACCCACCACCAGCAGGGCGGCTCCCATCCCCGACCAGAACGAATCCAACAGCTCCAGGCACGAGACGCCAAACAGGGCGGCACCCAATACGATATACACAACACTTAAAATCCAACGTCTGTTTTTCATACAAAAGCCCTCCTTATTCGTCAAACAAAAATACGTCTTCAATGGTTAAATGAAAATATTTGGCAATCTTATAGGCCAGCTGGATGGAGGGATTATATCGTCCCGTTTCCAGCGAGCTGATGGTCTGGCGGGACACCCCCAGCGCCTTGGCAAAGTCCTCCTGGCGGATGCCCTGTGCCTTGCGTATTTCTTCAATGCGGTTTTTCATAAGCCACCTCCTTGTAAAGCAAGCTTTACATCTGTAGTGTAACACGCTTCTTACAAAATGTCAAGTACATTTTACATTTTGCAAAAAAAGAAAAGGTTTCCGTACCGTCGGAAACCTTTTCGAGGGAGCTGTTATTCCACAATGGTTTTGATCCAGGCGCCCTTATGCACCAGCCAGCCGCCAAGCACACACTTCAAAATGTTGATGCCCTGACCCAGTATAAACACCGTGATGATGGGGAGGGAGGTGTAGTTGATCAGCAGGAACACAAAGGGAACGTTGATCGCCCACATAAAGCAGCTGTCAAACAGGAAGGTGATGAACGCCTGCCCGCCGGAGCGCAGGGTGAAATAGGCGGCGTGAGCGTAGGCGTCGATGGGCATACTGCAGGCGCAGATGACCATCAGACTGGTGGCCAGACGGCGGATCTGGTCGGTGGTGTTGTACATATACGGGATGAACTGGGCGCACACCGCATAGACGACACCCACCACCACACTCAGTGCCACCGACAAGGCGATCAGCTTGCGGCTGTAGTCGCGGGCGCCCTCTTTGTCGCCGGCGCCCAATTTCTGCCCCAGGATGATGCCCACGGCGATGCCCACCGCCATAAAGGATACGGAGAACACGTTCCAGAAGGTGCCGCTGATGTTGTTGGCACCCAGCACGTGCTGCCCCCGCAAGGAATACTGCTGGTTGATGGTGACAAAGCCCAGGGACCAGGCCGCCTCGTTGGCCATCAGCGGCAGACCCCGCAGGAAGATCTGCCCCACCAGACGCAGGGGGATCCGCATACTGCGGTAGATGAGAGGGGCGTAAGGGTTGCGGTCGGGGTGGGCGTGGGTCCACACCGCCAGAATGCCCAATTCCACAAAGCGGGATAGAACCGTGGCGACGGCGGCACCCGCCACGCCCAGTCTGGGCGCGCCGAAGTGACCGAAGATCAGCACGTAATTGCCGATGAGATTCACAGCCACGGCGACCAGACCTGCCACCATCGGCGGTGCGGTCTGACCGGTCTCCCGCAGGGTACTGCCGTAGCACTGCGCCAGCGTGAAAGGGATCAGCCCCACCAGCATAATATCAATGTATTGCTTGGAGTATTCCAGCGATGCCGCCGCCTCGGCGGGGTCGCCCTCGCCCTGCAGATACAGCAGGCTCAGCGGCTCCTTCCATACATAGAACACCGCGATGCCCGCCACCGCCAGCAGGGTGCAGAACAGCAGCTTAAACCGCATGGTGTAGGCGATGCCCTGGTTGTCCTTACTGCCGGCGTACTGGGCGCCGAAGATGCCCGCTCCGCCAACCGCACCGAAGATGCAGAGGTTGAACACGAACATCAGCTGGTTGGCGATGGTGACACCGTTCATCTCCACGGGACCCACCGAGCCCACCATAATGTTATCCAGCATATTCACCAGATGGGTGATGCCGTTTTGTATCATAATCGGCAGGGTCAAGGCCATAACGTATTTATAAAACGCCTTGTCACCGATGAACTTCTTAAGCATTCTCTTTCTCCTTGAGCAGGGCGATGATCATACGGGCGCACTTGTACACGTCGCCGCCGCCCATGGTGATCACCAGGTCGCCCGGCTGCACGTTGGCGGCCACGTAGTCGGCAATCTCCGGGAAGGTGGGCAGATAGACGCCGTGCTGCATTTTGTCGGTCATTTGTTTAGAGTGGACGTCCCACCGGTTGATCTCGCGGCTGCCCATAATGTCGCTGATGACCGCCACGTCGGCGGTGTCCAGCACCGCGGCAAACTCCTCCAGATGGCGGGCGGTGCGGGAGAAGGTGAAGGGCTGATGCACCGCCCACACCCGATTGTGCCCCAGTTTGTTGGCGGCGTCAATGGTGGCGGCGATCTCGGTGGGGTGGTGGGCGTAGTCGTCCGCCACCGTCACCCCCGCATAGGTGCCCAGGAACTCAAAGCGGCGACCCGCTCCGTGAAAAGCCAGGATACCGGCGGCGATGGTGGCGGCGTCAATGCCGCACAGGTGGGCGGCCGCCGCCACGCCCAGTGAATTCAGCACGTTATGGGCGCCGGGCACGCCCAATTCGATGGTGTGAAGGAATTCTCCTTTACAGTACAGATCGTACTGTCCGTAGCTGCCGCGGACGGTGCGGATATTCCGCGCCTGCCAGTCACAGCCGTCGGCGGTGCCGAAGGAGATGAGTTTATCTGCTGAAAGCCCTTTCACTGCCGCGACGGTGTTGGGGTCGTCGGCATTATAGATCACCTTGCCGGTGGTCTGGGCGGCAAAGGCGGCGAAGGAGCGGATGACGCCGTCCAGGTCGCCGAAATAGTCCAGATGATCCGCGTCCACGTTCAGGATGATGCTGACGGCGGGGGTCATCTCCAGATAATGATCCTTGAATTCGCAGGCCTCGCACACCATGGTATCGTTGGTGCCGGCGTGGCCGTTGGCGTTGATGGCGGGCAGACGACCGCCGATGAAGATGCTGGGGTCGGTACCCGCCTCCAGCAGCACCTGACTGAGCATAGAGGACGAGGTGGTCTTGCCGTGGGTGCCTGCCACCGCGATGGTATTACCGAACTGGCGGGAGATCCATCCCAACAGGATGGCACGCTCCAGGGTGGGGATGCCCTTTTCCGCCGCCGCCAGCAGCTCGGGGTTGTCGGCGGGGATGGCGGCGGTGTACACCACCAGATCGGCGCCCTCCACGTTCTCGGGGTGGTGACCCATCACCACGGGGATGCCCAGTGAGCGGATGCGGGTCAGGTTGTCGGACTCGTTGTTGTCCGAGCCGGACAGCTGATAACCCTTGGCGTGGAGTATCTCGGCCAGAGGGCTCATACCGGAGCCGCCGATGCCGATGAAATGAATGCGGCGGACGTTGTCCAGCCAGTTGCGATTCTCAGTCATGGTCGTTCTTCCTTTCGGTTGGGGAGGGGAAACCCCAACAAAAAACTCATACCCTACCATTATACCGCCCATCCACAAAAAAATAAAGCCTTTTCTGCTTATTTCATAAACTTTTTCATATATATGTACCGAAACCCAATGGAAGAAAGGATGAGAGATATGAACAAACGGCGATTGATGGCGCTGGTTGCGGCGCTGTGCTGTCTGCTGAGCACCACCGTGTATGCCGGCGGCGGACAGATCCTGTACGATGAAGGAAACGGTGAGAGCCTGCAGGGCCTGCTGGAGGAGGACGTGACGGCGTGGCCTACGGTGGCACTGCCTGCCCAGGGGGATGCGCTGTCGGTGAAGGCCAAGGGCGCGGTGCTGATGGATCAGGGCACGGGTCAGGTGCTGTACGAGCAGGACGCCCACGTAAAACTGCCCATCGCCTCGGTGACCAAGGTGATGACCCTGCTGCTGACGCTGGAGGCCATTGAGGCGGGCACCGTCGGCTGGGCGGACAAGGTGACCTGTTCCCCCACCGCCAGCGCCATCGGTGGCTCCCAGATATGGTTGGAGCCGGGGGAGATCATGACGGTGGAGGAACTGGTCAAGGCGGCGGTGGTGGTGTCCGCCAACGACGCCTGCGGTGCGCTGGCGGAGTATATCAGCGGCAGTCAGGAGACCTTTGTGGCGGCGATGAATCGGCGGGCACAGCAGCTGGGGATGGAGAATACGCAGTTTAAGGACTGCAGCGGGCTGGACGACACCGGCTATTCCACCGCCCACGACGTGGCGGTGATGAGTCGGGAGCTGATGACCCACAAGGACATCGAGCGCTTCACCACCATCTGGATGGATTCCCTGCGGGGCGGGGCGTCCCAGTTGGTGAATACCAATAAGCTGTTGCGCCACTATCCGGGCGCTACGGGTCTGAAGACCGGCACCACCAGCGCCGCGGGACACTGTCTGTCCGCCACGGCGCGGCGGGATGATACCGCCTTTGTGGCGGTGGTGCTGGGGTGCGCCTCCACCGCCGACCGATGGGCGGGGGCGCGGACGCTGTTGGACTACGGCTTTGCCAATTACGTGACCTATACTCTGCCGGACGGACCTCCGCGACCGGAGCCGCTGACCGTGAAGGGCGGACAGCAGACCCAGGTGGCGGTGGAGGCGCAGGGACCCGATGCTCTGCTGATCCCCAAGGGTCGGGAGAAGGAGGTGACCCAGACGGTGGAGCTGGTCACCGACCTGGAGGCGCCTGTAGAAAAGGGGCAGACGGTGGGCATCTGGCGGCTGTTCCTGGGGGATGAGGTGCTGGGAGAGTACCCCGTCCGCGCTCTGCGGCAGGTGCCCTGCACCACGCTTCCGTGGGCTTACGGACTGTTACTGGACAGTTTATTGGCATAATTTGTAAAAAAAGACAAAAAAATTCATAATTTTCGGTTGCACAATTGGAAAGAATAGTGTAAAATGTGTATAACAAAAGTAAAAGTGGCGGAACAGCCCCTGCTCCGCCCGCATCATCGGAAAGGCGGTTGACCATGGCGGTTAAGCTGGAAACCAAGTACGCAAAGAGTTTTATCGGTCAGGACGAGATCCTGGCTCTGCAGCCTCAGGTGACGCTGGCGCACGACATTCTCCACGCCGGCACCGGTCTGGGCAATGATTTCTTAGGCTGGTTGGACCTGCCGGTGGACTATGATAAAGAGGAGTTCGCCCGCATTAAGGCCGCTGCCGCCCGCATTAAAGAGGATACCGACGTGTTTATCGTCATCGGCATCGGCGGCTCCTATCTGGGCGCCCGTGCCGCCATCGAGTTCCTCAAGTCCAATAACTACAACGCCAAGAAAAAGGATACCCCCGACATCTATTTCGCCGGTAACAGCATCTCCGGCACCCAGCTGTCCGAATTGCTGGACATCTGCGAGGGACGTCGGGTATCCATTAATGTTATCTCCAAATCCGGCACCACCACCGAGCCGGCTATCGCCTTCCGCGTCTTCCGCGAGCTGCTGGAGACCCGCTACGGTCACGAGGAGGCGGTGCGCCGCACCTACGTGACCACCGACCGTGCCAAGGGCACGCTGAAGGGTCTGTCCGACCGCGAGGGGTACGAGACCTTCGTGGTGCCGGACGACGTGGGCGGTCGCTTTTCGGTGCTGACCGCGGTGGGCCTGCTGCCCATCGCCGTGGCCGGCTGTGACCTGGACGCCCTGATGCAGGGTGCCGCCGACGCCCGCCGCGACTTCCTGAACCCCGATCTGGAGACCAACGACTGCTACCGCTATGCCGCCGCCCGCACGGCGCTGTACCGCCGCGGTCGCGCGGTGGAGCTGATGGTCAGCTACGAGCCCCAGTTCGCCATGATGAACGAGTGGTGGAAGCAGCTGTACGGCGAGAGCGAGGGCAAGGACGGCAAGGGTCTGTTCCCCGCGTCGGTGATCTTCTCCACCGACCTGCATTCACTGGGTCAGTTCATCCAGGACGGCTCCAACATTCTGTTTGAGACGGTGGTCAAGCTGGGCGCCCCCCAGCGGGACATCGTGATCAAGGAGGATGCCGAGAACGTGGACGGTCTGAATTTCCTGGCCGGTCAGCCTCTGTCCTACGTGAATGAAAAGGCCTTCGAGGGCACCGTTCTGGCTCACACCGACGGCGGTACCCCCAACCTGGTGCTGGACGTGCCGGCGATGAACGAGTCCGAGCTGGGCTACCTCATCTACTTCTTCGAAAAGGCCTGCGCCATCTCCGGCTATATGCTGGGGGTCAACCCCTTCGATCAGCCCGGCGTGGAGAGCTATAAGAAGAATATGTTCGCTCTGCTGGGCAAGCCCGGCTACGAAGAGGCCAAGGCCGCTCTCGAGGCGCGTCTGGGCTGATAAACAAACTATGGGATTTCCCGTCCCCGTGACGGTTTCCAAATATATAACTTTTAGGAGGACAATATTATGATCACTCTCATTCTCGGTAAAAAGGGCTCCGGCAAGACCAAAAAGCTGATGGACCTGTGCAAGGTCGCCGTGGAGCAGTCCAAGGGAAACGTGGTCTTTATTGAAAAAGATAACACCTTGACATACGATCTGAGCCACAAGGCTCGTTTGGTTGCCGCTGAGGATTACAATATCCGCTGCTTCGGCTGTCTGTACGGCTTCATCGCCGGTATGTGCGCCGGCAACTACGACATCACCGACATCTTCGTGGACTCCACCCTGAAGATCGGCGGCGACAATCTGGAGGAGCTGGCCGAGTGCGTCGAGAAGCTGGCTAAGCTGGACGCCAACATCACTCTGTCTGTCTCCGCGGACAAGGCGGATATCCCTGCCCGTCTGCACGACCTGGCTCAGGAGATCTGATAAGAGACCGCTCTTCTGTACATAATAAAGGAAAACGCAGAACGGCGGGGGAGTGATTCCCTCGCCGTCTGTTACGAATGGAGCAAGTACAATGGCTGCTATCTGGTACGAAGGTAACCGCAACAACGAGGCGAACCGCCGTGAGAAGGACGGCGTGGTCTACTATATCCGCGGTCTGCGGGAGGTAGACGGCGTCCGCTACGAGCGGTACGGCATTAAGACCCACTTTGTCGAAAAGGGTGAGGATTACATCGAGGTACTGCGCAAGTACGTGACCCCTCTGTATCAGCCCGGCGACGTGGTGACCCTGGGTGAAAAGGTCATCTCTATGTGCCAGGGCAACATCGTCACCATGGACGAGGTCAAGGTGGGCTTTTGGGCGAAGTTTCTGTCCAAGTTTGCCTATCGCAGTGCCACCGGTACCGGTCTGTCCGAACCGTATAAGCTGCAGCTGACCATCGACCTGAAGGGTCTGCCCCTGGTGCTGTGGGCCTCCTTCTGCAGCGCGGTGGGCAAGCTGTTCGGCAAGCGGGGTGTGTTCTTCGAGATCGTGGGTCGTGAGATCGCCGGTATCGACGGCTTCTACCCCCACTCCCAGTTCGACACCTATAAGACCACGGCGGTGCTGAGCACCACCGACCCTAACGGGGTGTGCGCAGAGATCTACGAGAAATTGGGTATCTCCTGCGCCCTGGTGGACGCCAACGACATCGACGTGGAGGTGCTGGGCAAGTCCCCCGATCTGGCGGACGTGGCGGACATCAACTTGGCCGACCGCATTCGGGACAACCCTGCCGGTCAGGATGACGAATTGACCCCCTTTATCCTTATTCGGGACATCGGTGATGGGGAGGCAGAGCCCTTTGTGCCGCTGGTGGCTATCGAAAAGCCCAGCCACTGAGGGGACAAGCCCCCAGATTTCGGTTAAAATGACGGAATTTTAAATTTCTATTGACAAATTCCGCCTACTCCTATATAATACTTTGCGTGACGCTTGAGGTGAACTATGCTTTTGCAGTGCAGACCTCTGTTTATGGGCGAGGTTTCCAACCTGCCCATCGACACAGAGTTGGATTTTTCACAGGTTGAGTATCAGGGTGCGTATCCCATCCACGACCCCATCCGCGTGACCGGTTCGGTGGCGGTGCGGGCGGGTGTGGTGACGCTGTCCGCCCGTGCGGTATTCGTGTATCACGGTGCCTGCGATCGGTGTCTGACCCCCTTTACCACATCCTATGACATTCCCATTGAGCACACTCTGGTGGCCACCCTCGAGGATGAGGAGAATGACGACTACATCCTGCTGGAGAACTATCAGCTGGATCTGACCGATCTGGTGATGGCGGACATCCTGCTGGAGTTGCCGTATAAATCTCTGTGCCGAGAGGACTGCCGCGGACTATGCCCGATGTGTGGACAGAACCTCAATGAAGGACTGTGCGGCTGCAACCGCAAGTCTGTCGATCCCCGTCTCGCAGTGTTGGGACAATTATTAGAATAAACTTTTTCATTAATGCAAGGAGGTGCTGACATGGCGGTACCCAAGAGAAAAACATCCAAGGCTCGTCGTGACAAACGACGCAACAATCTGTGGAAGCTGGACGCTCCCACTCTGGTGAAGTGCCCCCAGTGCGGTGAGTACAAGCGTGCCCATCGTCTGTGCGGTAGCTGTGGCTACTACGGCGGCAAGCAGATTGTCAAGGTCGGCGAATAATCGTCCGATCCTATATGGAATTGAAAGTAGAGGAGGATTACCCTCCTCTACTTTTCTTTTTGCCTTTTTGTCAATAATAAACGGATTTTTCCATCTTGCGGGTCTGTCTTTCTGCAGATTTTTTTGCGGGATGGTCTTTTCTTTTTAGGAAATATATGTTATAGTATAGGGTAATACTGGGGAAGAAGGGGATTTTTAAGGTATTTGTCGCGGGCATAACGCTCGTCGGCCAGTGGAAGAATTCCTGCGAGTTTTGTGGCAACGCCACAAAATCTCGACGGACTTCGCCGCAGGCGAATGTCCATTACTCATTTCTCATTGCTCATTTCTCATTGAAAAGGAGGTGACCGTATGGCGGTGATCATCAGTGGTGTGGAGCGGCGCAGTCCTGCGTCCCGCGCGTGGCTGCGGGCAGGGGAAACGCTGCTCACCATCAACGGACGGGAGATTACCGATGTGCTGGACTATCGGTTCTATATGCCGGACAGCAAGCTGACCCTGACCGTGCAGAAGAAAAACGGAAAATGCCGTACGGTGACCGTACGCAAGAAACCATATGAGGAGCTGGGTCTGCTGTTTGACACTTACCTAATGGACAAACAGCGTTCCTGCCGCAACAACTGCATCTTCTGCTTTATCGACCAGCTGCCCGACGGTATGCGGGACAGCTTGTATTTTAAGGACGACGACAGCCGTCTGTCCTTTCTGTTCGGCAACTACATCACCCTGACCAACCTGACCGAGCAGGACGTGGAGCGCATCATTGAGATGCACATCAGCCCCATCAACGTGTCGGTGCACACCACCGACCCTGCTCTGCGGTGCCAAATGATGAACAACCGCTTTGCGGGGGATTGTCTTAAGTATCTGTATCGGTTTGCCGAGGCGGGTCTGGATATCAACTGTCAGCTGGTGCTGGTGCCGGGGTACAACGACGGCGATCAGCTGCAGAAGAGTATGGAGGATCTGGCGGCGTTGGCGCCTGCGGTGCGCAGTGTGGCGGCGGTGCCGGTGGGTCTGACCAAGCACCGTGAGGGATTGCCCGAACTGCGGGGCTTTACCGCCGAGGAATCCGCCACCGTCATCCGTCAGATGACCGAGATGGGGGACAAGATGCTGGAGAAGACCGGCAATCGGGTGTTCTATCCCTCGGATGAGTGGTATATTCGGGCGGGTCTGCCCATCCCCGACGGCGATTTCTACGGAGAGTATCCCCAACTGGAAAACGGCGTGGGTATGGTGGCGCTGCTGCGGGAGGAGTTTAAGGCCGCGGTGGACGAGTTTGACCTGCTTGTGGAGACCGGTCGGCTGGTGATCGCCACCGGCGTGGACGCCGCCCCCTATCTGCAGGAGTTGGCGGACTACGCTATGGATAAGTGGCCGGCGGTGCAGCTGCAGGTGGTGCCGATTCGCAACGATTTCTTCGGCGAGTCCATCACCGTGTCGGGTCTGATCACCGGCGGCGATCTGATGGCACAATTAAAGGACGTTCCTATGGATCGCCTTTTACTGCCCGCCAATATGCTGCGGCAGGAGGGCGACCTGTTCCTGGACGACGTGTCGGTGGAGCAGGTGGAACAGACGTTGGGCGTCCCGATCACGTTTATCAATGAAACCGACGGCGCGGCATTATTTGACGCGCTCTTTGAGATGAAAGGAGGGGATTGCTGATGGCGAAACCCGTAGTGGCCGTTGTCGGCCGCCCCAACGTGGGCAAATCCACCTTATTTAACAAGCTGATCGGTCAGCGGCTGTCCATTGTAGAGGACACCCCCGGTGTGACTCGTGACCGCATTTTTGCGGAGTGTGAGTGGCGGGGACGCAAGTTTATGCTGGCGGATACCGGCGGCATCGAGCCCAAGACCGACGACGTGATCCTGGCGCAGATGCGTGACCAGGCTCAGCTGGCCATTGACCAGGCGGACGTGATCGTGCTGGTCACCGACCTGCGGGCGGGCGTCACCGCCAACGACCAGTCGGTGGCCACCATGCTGCAGAAGAGCGGCAAGCCGGTGGTGCTGTGCGTCAATAAGTGCGATACCCCCGGTGCCCCCCCTGCGGAGTTTTATGAGTTCTACAACCTGGGTCTGGGTGACCCTGTGGCGGTGTCCTCGGTGCACGGTATGGGCACCGGCGACCTGCTGGACGCGGTGTTCCAGTATATGCCCGCCGAGGACGACGAGCCGGAGGAGACCGACGTCATTAAGGTGGCGGTCATCGGCAAGCCCAACGCAGGCAAGTCTTCGCTGGTCAACTGCGTGGCAGGGGAGGAGCGTAGCATCGTGTCCTCCATCGCCGGCACCACCCGCGACGCCATCGACACCCATATCCACAATAAACACGGCGACTTCATCTTCATCGACACCGCGGGTCTGCGGCGCAAGAGCAAGGTGGACGACGCCATCGAGAAATACAGCGTGCTCCGCGCCCAGATGGCGGTGGAGCGGGCGGACGTGTGCGTGATTATGATCGACGCCACCGAGGGCTTCACCGAGCAGGACAGCAAGGTGGCGGGTATCGCCCACGAAAAGGGTAAGGCCTGCATCATCGCGGTGAATAAGTGGGATGCGGTGGAAAAGGACGATAAGACCATGGACAAGATGCGCAAATCCCTGGCCAACGACTTCTCCTTTATGTCCTATGCTCCCTTTATTTTCATCTCCGCCAAGACCGGTCAGCGGGTGGACCGTCTGTTTGAACTGATCAAGTTCGTCAGCGAGCAGAACTCCCTGCGGGTCAAGACCGGTATGCTCAACGACGTGCTGGCGCAGGCCACCGCCCGCGTACAGCCTCCCACGGATAAGGGACGCCGTCTGCGCATATACTACGTGACCCAGGCGTCCACCAATCCGCCTACCTTCGTATTTTTTGTCAATCGCGCTGATCTGTTCCATTTCTCCTATCAGCGCTATCTGGAGAATCAGTTCCGCGATACCTTCGGCCTGGAGGGTACGCCGGTACGGTTTATCGTTCGTGAAAAGGGAGACCGTACCACGAAATGATGGTATAGGAGGTAAATTCTATGCAGTCGCTGTTAGCCAACTACTGGTTGGCGCTGATACTGATCGCCGTGGGAGCCTATCTGCTGGGCAGTATGAACTGGGCGATCATTCTGACGCGGGTGTTTAAAGGGGCGGATATCCGTCAGGTGGGCAGCGGCAATGCCGGTGCCACCAACGTGCTGCGGGCTTACGGTCCCGTGCTGGCGACTATGACCTTTATCGGCGACGTGGGTAAGGGCGTGCTGGCCTCCCTGCTGGGCGGCTGGCTGATCACCGCCTTTGATACCGTGTCGGCGGCGGATACCGCTACGCTGGCGCTGGTGGGTCGCTATGCCGCCGGTCTGTTTGTGGTGCTGGGGCATATGTTCCCTCTGTTCCACCGCTTCAAAGGGGGTAAGGGCGTAGCCGCCTCGGCGGGTCTGCTGTTCGTGCTGGATTGGCGGGCGGCGGTGATCTGTCTGAGCACCTTTATCATCGTGGTGGGTATCAGCCGTATGGTGTCGCTGGGCTCGGTGATCGCCGAGGGTATTGCCCCCTTCGTGGTGTTTATGCTGTATCGTCTGGTGGATGGAACGCCTATGGATTACTGTGTGTTTTTTGCCGCTATGATCCTTCCCATCGTGGTGATCGTGATCTGGAAGCACAGCAGCAACATCCGCCGCATTATCAACGGCACCGAGAGTCGACTGGGAGAAAAGGCTACCCCGAAAGAGGAGAAGACCAATGAGTAAGATTTCCGTACTGGGTGCCGGTGGCTGGGGCATCGGTCTGGCGCTGGTAGCATCCAGAATGAACCATACGGTGACCCTGTGGTCCCACGATCAGGAAGAACTGGAGCAGCTAAGGCTGCACAACGAAAACCGCGAGCGGCTGCCCGGAGTGTTTCTGCCCCACGGCATCCGTTTGACCAACCGCATCAAAGAAGCCGCCGATGCGGATATGGTGATTATGGCGGTGCCTTCCTTCGCCATCCGCGCCACCGCCGCCCAGCTGGGCAAGCACCTGGCGCCCGACACGGTGGTGGTCAACGCCGGTAAGGGCCTGGAGGACGGCACCCTCAAGCGCTTTTCCCAGGTGCTGGCGGAGGAGCTGCCTCATGCCCGTGTGGCGGTGCTGTCCGGCCCCTCCCATGCGGAGGAGGTGGCCCGCCGCGTGCCCACCACCATCACCGTGTCCGCCGAGGATATGGCGGTAGCCCGTTACGTGCAGGAGCAGCTGAGTCATTCGCTGTTCCGCATCTATCTCAATGGCGATCTGGTGGGCGTTGAGCTGGGCGGTGCGCTGAAGAATGTGATTGCGCTGTGCGCCGGCATTGTGGACGGCTTAGGGCTGGGTGACAACACCAAAGCGGCTCTGATGACCCGCGGACTGGCGGAGATGGCTCGTCTCGGTATAGCGATGGGTGCAAAGCAAACCACCTTTGCAGGTCTGAGCGGCATGGGTGACCTGATGGTCACCTGCGGCAGTATGCACTCCCGTAACCTGCGGGCGGGTATGCTGATCGGTCGCGGCGAATCGGTGGAGGATACCATCAAACGCGTGGGCACCGTGGAGGGCTATCTGGCGGCGAGAGCCGCCCGCGAGCTGGCGGCTGCCCACGGCGTGGAGATGCCGCTGGTGGAGCAGTGCTATCAGGTATGCTATGAGCATAAGGATCCCCGTCAGGCGCTGTACGATCTGACGGTACGCCCCATCGGCTCCGAAGATGAGCCCCTATGGGTTAAGTGATAAGAAAACGAACGTAAAGTGAGGTGTGACTATGGAAGAAATTCGTCGTGTGGCGGTGGTGAACGATCTGTCCGGCTTTGGGCGGTGTTCCCTGACCGTGTCCATCCCGATCCTGTCGGCGATGGGATTTCAGGTGTGCCCCGTGCCCACGGCGGTGCTGTCCAGTCACACCGGCTACCCCGACCCGCTGATTCGGGATTTTTCGGGGGATATGGAGGATTATCTGTCCCACTGGGATCGGTTAGGGCTGACCTTTGCCTGCGGCTATACCGGATTTCTGGGGGATGAGCGGCAGGCGGACGTGCTGGAGCCTTTTCTGCGCCGCCTGGGCGAGCAGGGGGCGCTGCGGCTGGTGGATCCCGCTATGGCGGACCACGGCAAACTGTATTCCTCCTGTTCCGAGAGCTTGATTCCCGCTATGGCGCGGCTGGTGTCTGTAGCCAGCGTTGCCACCCCAAATCTGACCGAACTGTGCCTGCTGACCGGTGAGGATTACCGCGCCGTGATGGCAGACCGTGACCGCCGCGGCAGGGTAGAGGCGATGGCTCGCCGCCTGCTGGCGGATGGCTGTGGGGCGGTGGTGGTCACCGGCGTGGAGCAGGGCGACCGCATCGACAACTGCGTCATTTCCTCTGTCGCCTCCGCCGCCGAATGGGTCGGCGGACATCGGGTGGAGCAGAATTTCGCCGGTACCGGCGATCTGTTCGCCTCGGTGCTGTGTGGCTGGCTGCTGCGGGGTGCGACCCTGGTGGAGGCGGTGAAAAAGACCGTCACCTTTGTGTGTAAGACCACGGCGGCTACCGCCGAGATGCATGTGAACGGGCAGGACGGCATCGCCTTTGAGCCGTTCCTGCGGGATCTATGTTAGGAGTGATGTCTTGTGAAAAAGAAATTGGTGCTGGCGGGTCTGCTGACCGCTATGATGGTGTTCACCACCGCTTATATTTTACATATCCCCACTGTGGGTGGCGGCTACGTGCACCTGGGTGATACGGTGCTGTATCTGGCGGCAAGCCTGCTGCCGGCGCCCTATGCCGTAGCGGTGGGCGCTATAGGCGGTGCATTGGCCGACCTGCTGTCCGGCGCGGCGGTGTGGGCTGTGCCGACACTGATTATCAAGGCTGTAATGGTCATCCCCTTTACAGCTAAAAATGAGCGCATCTTGTGCCGCCGCAACGGCTGGGCGCCGTTATTGGCCGGTCTGATCGGCGTGGCGGGTTATTTCGTCGCGGAGTCAGCGATACTGCTGCTGTCCGGCACCTCTATGGGTGCGGCGGTGAGTGCGGCGTTGCTGGCGGCGCCTTTTAACGGGGTGCAGGAGTTGGTGAGTGGAATCGCTTACATCCTGCTGGCGGCGGCGTTGGATCGTCTGCACATTAAGCAGTGGCTGACCCGTCTGTGATAACAAAACGCGTCCTCTGTTACCGCGGTGTGACAGAGGGCGTTTTTTATTGCCTGCAGGGTCAGAAAAGTATTGCTTTTTGCGTAGCGGGGTAGTATAATAATGGTAACTGTTATAATGGGTAGGGATTCGGTTTTCTCTGCCGATTACTATATGGGAGGTACGTGTATGTTTGTTTTATCTGCCAATGCGGGTCAGATTCTCGGTGATGCCGGCTCGGTGATCGCCATCGGTCTGACCGTGGTGTTTCTGGTGCTGCTGTTGCTCACCGGCGTGTTTAAGCTGTTCGGCATCGCTATGGGCGGTCAGGAGAATGGTGACCAGGTGCCCGCGCCTGCGGTCCCTGCGGCGCCTGCGGCTCCGGTAGCGACCCCTGCCGCTGCCCCCATCACCGGCAACACCCAGCAGGTCAGCTCCAAGCCGGAGGTGGACGGCGGCGTTCCCGCCGAAACGGTGGCGGTTATCTCCGCTGCGGTGGCCTCTGTCGCCCCCGAGGGAACTCAGTACGCGGTTAAAGGCATTCGTAAGGTGTAATATTAAGGAGTTACTATGAGCTTTTTTGCGGATTTACTAAACACTCCCTTCTTCCAGGCCATCGTGGACCTGTGGAAGGATTCCGGCATCGCCCGTCTGTGCAATTTTGAGGGCGGCGGCTGGAAGAATCTGATTATGATCGTGATCGCCTGTGCGCTGCTGTATCTGGCGATCAAGAAGCAGTTCGAGCCTCTGTTGCTGCTGCCCATCGCATTCGGTATGCTGCTGGTCAACCTGCCTCTGGGCGGCGTGATGGACCCCCAGCGCAATTCGGTGGTACCCTTCTCCCAGGAGGAGTTCGTGCAGTATATGGAGGGCACCTACGAGCAGGTGTACCCCGTTATGGAGAACAATATGGGTGAGGTACCGCTGGAGTACGTCAGCCAGCTGAGCCCCATGACCTACGTGGACGCCAACGGTGCCGAGCACTATTACATCGTTTATCAGAATAACTATTGCGTGGTGGAGCCTGACCTGGACGGTGACGGCGACTGCCGCGTGTACTCCCTGTATTGGGAGCACTTCGAGCAGGGCGGTCTGATGTGGTATCTGTATCAGGGCGTCAAGTTTGGTATCTATCCGCCCCTGATCTTCCTGGGTATCGGCGTGATGACCGACTTCGGTCCCCTGCTGTCCAACCCCAAGAGTTTCCTGCTGGGCGCGGCGGCACAGCTGGGCATATTCTTCACCTATTTCGGAGCCCGCGCGCTGAATCTGTTGCCGTGGGCCGAGCAGTGGGGTATCGCCTTCACCGAAAAGCAGGCGGCCTCCATTGCCATTATCGGTGGTGCGGACGGTCCTACAGCTATATTCCTGACCTCGAAGTTGGCTCCCGAACTGCTGGGTGCCATCGCGGTGGCGGCTTATTCCTATATGGCGCTGGTGCCCATCATCCAGCCCCCTATTATGCGGGCGCTGACCACCGCCAAGGAGCGTAGCGTGGTAATGACCGAGCTGCGTACCGTGTCCAAGACCGAGAAGATCCTGTTCCCCATCATCGTTACCGTCATCTGTGTGTTGCTGCTGCCCTCGGCGGCGCCGCTGATCGGTATGCTGATGCTGGGTAACCTGATGCGGGAGTCCGGCGTGGTGGAGCGTATCTCCAAGACCGCCCAGAACGAGCTGATGAACATCGTCACCATCTTCCTGGGCATCACCGTGGGTGCTACCGCCAATGCCAACAGCTTCCTGCGTCCCACCACCATCCTGATCATCTGTCTGGGTCTGATCGCCTTCTCCGTCGGTACGGCGGGCGGCGTTCTGCTGGGCAAACTGATGTACTGGCTCACCGGCGGTAAGGTGAACCCCCTCATCGGCTCTGCCGGTGTGTCGGCGGTGCCCATGGCCGCCCGCGTGGCGCAGAAAGAGGGACAGAAGGCCAACCCCTCCAACTTCCTGCTGATGCACGCCATGGGTCCCAACGTGGCCGGCGTGATCGGTTCGGCGGTGGCGGCGGGTGTTCTGCTGACCTTATTTGGTTAATGTAAGCCAAGAGGCTGAACGGCATCCGTTCAGCCTCTTGTTATCTTAATGTTAAGGAAGAAAATCTATGTTAACTCCTTATGAAATCACAACCCTGCGGCGGCAGATCATCGACCGCCAGTTCGCGCGGATGAACCCGCCCCAGCGGCAGGCGGTGTACCACACCGACGGCCCTCTGCTGATTCTGGCGGGCGCCGGCAGCGGTAAAACCACCGTGCTGGTCAACCGCATAGCCAATCTGGTGCGCTTCGGCAGTGGCTACGTGTCTGATGACGTACCGCTGCTGACCGACGCCCAGGAGGAAAAACTGCGGCTGTGCGCCGACGGTCGGATACCCCTGGACGGAGAGATCGTGTCCCTGCTGGCGGTGGACCCCTGTCCCGCGTGGCGCATTCTGGCCATCACCTTTACCAACAAGGCGGCGGGGGAGCTCAAGGAGCGCCTGTCCCGTATGCTGGGGCAGGAGGGAGAAGAGGTCGTTGCCGGCACCTTCCACTCCTTCTGCGCTCGTATTCTGCGGCGGGAGTGCGCGTATATCGGCTATTCCTCCCACTTCACCATCTACGATACCGACGACTCCAAGCGGCTGATGAAGGCGTGTATGAAGGAACTGAACATCGACGAGAAGACCTTGGGGCACAAGGCGATCCTCGGTGAGATCAGCCGCGCCAAGGACGAGCTGGTGACACCGGCAGAATACGCCGCCGCCCATCAAAACGGCTATGACCTGCGGCTGAAGCTGGTGTCCCGCGCCTATACCCTGTACCAGAAGAAGCTGGCGGACGCGGATGCTATGGACTTTGACGACCTGCTGGGAAAGACGGTGGATCTGTTCACCCGGTTCCCCGAGGTGCTGGAGCGGTATCAACGGCGGTTCCGCTATCTGATGGTGGACGAGTATCAGGACACCAACCACGCCCAGTATCGGCTGGTGAGTATGCTGGCCGCCGGCAGCGGCAACCTGTGTGTGGTGGGTGACGACGACCAGAGCATCTATAAATTCCGCGGTGCCACCATTGAAAACATCCTGTCCTTTGAAGAACAGTTTCGTAATTGCCGCGTTATCCGTCTGGAGCAGAATTACCGCTCCACGGGACGGATCCTGGACGCTGCCAACGCCATCATCGCCCGCAACGTGGGGCGCAAGGGCAAGACCCTGTGGACCTCCAATGCGGAGGGCGATCCGCTGTATCTGGTGACGGTGGACAACGCCGAGGAAGAGGGTAAATATATCGCCGAGACCATTCTGTCGGGCGTGTCCGGCGGGCGGCGGTATTCCGACTTTGCGGTGCTGTACCGCGCCAACGCCCAGTCCAACGCCATCGAGCAGGCGCTGGTCAAGAGCGGCATTCCCTATCGCATCATCGGCGGTCACCGCTTTAACGACACCCTGGAGGTCAAGGACGCCATGGCGTACCTGCGCCTGCTGCAGAATCCCGGTGACGAGGTGAGTCTGCGCCGTGTGATCAACCAGCCCAAGCGGGGCATCGGCGACACCACGGTGGAGCACGCCGCCGCCATTGCGAACGGCTTAGGACTACCCCTGTACGAGGTGCTGAAAAACGCCGCCGATTACCCCGATCTGTCCCGCGCGGCGGCGAAGATTGAAAAGTTTATTGCCATGATCGAGGAGTTGCGTCAGCAGCTGGACGATCCCGAGATCCCCCTGCACACCCTGTACGCGGATATGCTGGACAAGACCGGCTATCTGCGGATGTGGCAGAACCAGGGGGATGCCGAGGCGGGTCGCGTGGAGAATCTGGAGGAATTGTCCTCCTCCATCCGCCAGTATGAGAAGAACGCCGGCGACGACTACGCCGACCTGGCGGGCTTCCTGGAGGAGCAGGCGCTGATGACCGACATTGACAACTACGACGGCGATGCGGATGCGGCGGTGCTGATGACCATGCACTCCGCTAAGGGTCTGGAGTTTCCCGTGGTGCTGCTGCCCGGCTTTGAGGACGGCATTTTCCCCGGCTATCAGACCATGTTCGATCCCGTGGAACTGGAGGAGGATCGCCGCCTGTGCTACGTGGCGGTGACCCGCGCCCGCGAGCAGCTGTATATCGTCCGCGCGGTCAGCCGTATGCTGTACGGTAAGACCAACCGCTATCCGCCCTCCCGCTTTATGGAGGACATTCCCAAGAGCCTGACCGAGACGGTAGACCGCAGTCATTCCTACGGCGGCTTCGGCGGCGAGTTCGGCGGCAGCCGCTACGGCGAGCGCAGCGGCTACGGCGGTTACAGCGACCACAGCTACGGTGGCTATGACCGCGGCGGATACAGTGGTTATGGCGGTCAGCAGAGCCGTCAGAACGGCGGGTACACCTATCCCACCGCCGGCTCCACCACCTCCCGCTATACCGCCGGCAACCGCGTGACGGTGGGCAGCACGCCCAAGCCTGCCCCCAAGAGCGTCGGATGCCGCTTTGCGGTGGGGGACGTGGTGACCCACGCCACCTTCGGCACCGGTAAGATCGTGAATATGACCGCTATGTCGGGGGATTATTTGCTGGTGATCGATTTTGATAAGGCGGGTCAGAAAAAGCTGATGGCCAATTACGCCAAACTGGAGAAACAATAAGAAAAACGCCGTGGTGCATCGCACCACGGCGTTTTTTCACCCGAACAAGCCGTACCACATACAGTAATAGTGAAGCGGCGGGCGGAGTCCGTCACTTACATTCTGTATAGGAGGCTATGCGTATGACGGATAAATGTTATCGCGACAGCGGCTGTAAAGAGGCCGTCTGTGTGGACGCCGGTCGGGTGTACGACAGCTGCTGTGACAAGGACTGTATCGAGAATATGCGCCTGTTCTTCACCGAGCGGGAGCAGATGCTGGTGGACCACGCCACCGGCATCCGTGCCAAAAAGGCGGAGGTCATCACCACCTACATAGACGTGGAGGCTCTGCCCTTTAACCGCGGCTATTATTCCTGTGATCTGACCTTCTTCTTCGACGTGGAAATCGAGGTATACGGCGGTCACGGCTGCCCCTGCACCGTGATCCACGGCGTGGGCGTCTTCCGCAAAAAGGTGATCCTCTACGGCAGCGAGGGTCACGTGCGGGTGTTCTGCAGCGAGCACGCCCCCGACGCCTGCGACCGTCAGGAGATGCCCACCCGCAATATGCCCCGTTGCTGTGTTCAGGTGGCGGAGCCGGTGGTGCTGGACGGCCGTCTGGTGGAGTGCTGTGATCGGTGCCGCATCGACTGCGGCGACTGCGGCTGTATCCCCGCCAATCTGTGCGGGCGCTACGGCGGCAATTTCGTGGACTGCCCGGATAATAAGCTGGTGGTGGTTACCCTGGGTATCTTCTCCATCGTCCAGCTCATTCGCAACGTACAGATGCTGATGCCGGTGTACGACTATTGTATGCCCAATAAGGAGTGCACCCCCACCAGCGAAAACCCCTGCGACCTGTTCCACAAGATGAGCTTCCCCGTCAATGAATTCTTCCCGCCCGCCACCGAGGGGGATGGCGGCGGTGGCTGTGGCTGCGGCACCGGCGGTCATACCGGCGGTCAGGGCAAGGGCTGCTGACACAAATTCCGCCCAAAGGGTTGACAAAGAACAAATGTTCGTTTACAATAATATATGAAAGAACAGCCGTACCGACAGGTACGGTTGTTTATTTTTGGGGGCTGTGCCCCGTCGGTGAGTGTGACCGATACAAATACGACCCCACGCCCTACGGGGACGGCGGCGTGGGAGGGAAAGGAGAGCCTATGATAACAATACAGGATTGGATCGCCACCATTCCTGAGGAGGACCGTCAGCTGGCCTACGTGGGCGAGCATCAGACGGTGACGCGGCAGTTCCTGCTGGCCTGTGACGGGTGGCAGGAGTACGTGGACTGGGGATTCCATCTGGATATGTCCTTTGATCTGTCCACGGTGACCACCCGCGACAGCCGTCAGTTGGAGAGCACCAAGCTGGAATCCTCCGAGACGGTCAGCGATACGCTGGTCAAGACGTCTTCCTCCACCACTAAGGAGAAGTACACCGTGGCCGACGTGACGGTGGACTGCCACAGCACCACCGATATTGCCTCGCTGGAAAAGGAGATCACCCCGAAGGGACTGCTGCTCACCTGGACGGTGCTGCGTCAGCACACCCAGTTGCCCGGTCGACTGTGGGCCAATATCCGCGCTCTGGGTCCTGACGGTCAGGTGAAGAAGTCGGCGGTGATGGTGTTTGACGTGGCCGCAACGGTGGTGGCCGAGCCGGCGGCGGATCTGCCCCAGAGCGAGTTTGAGGCGATGGAAGAGCACATGGACGAGATGCTGGACGCCGTGCTGAAAAACACCCAGACGGTGGAATCCTGCCTGGCCGATACCGAGGAGTGCGTGGGTGAGGCCAAGGAGTACGCCCGCTTGGCGGAGCTGGCGCTGATCAACGCCCAGAACATCCACTTCGACGTGGTGGAGCAGGTGGACAACATTCAGTCCGACGTGCAGCAGGTCGCCGCCCAGAACACGGTGCTGACCACGTCGGTGGAAGCCTTGACCAACGAGGTGGAGGACGCACGCGTCTCCTCCGCGGGCAGTCGGTATGAATCCTTGGGTGAGGCTGTTCGCGGTCAGATCGGCGGCATCACCATGGACGTGGGTCGGCTGGACAGCCGCGTGACCGCGCTGGAGGAGGCGGACTTGGTGACCGACGGTCAGTTGGACGCCGCCGTAATCGATATTGAGGAGCTGAACGGCCGTGTGACTGCGCTGGAGGAGGCGCAGGTGACGGTGGACGCCGCGTTGGATAAAACCAGTCTGAACCCCGTCCAGAATAAGGTGCTGGCCGAAAAAATGGCCGCCTATGACATTTATGTGACCGCCTTGAATAATATGGCCAACAAGTGCGCATCAATGGAAAACCGCCTGAATCAGCTGTGGACGCTGGTGCAGAACCACATCGGCCATTATCCCATGACGTGATGGGTGAGTGTGTGTATCCTGCGATGATGCCGCTGTCTGCCAACGACCTGACGGTGGAGCACCGTCTCAGCTGCGTGGAGGACCGTGCAAAGTCCAATATGCATCGGCTGGAAGAGGTGGAAAAGCGGCAGGAGGACATCACCGACCTGGTGCGGTCGGTGGCGGCCATCGCCCAGAAGCAGACGGATATGGATGCGGATATGAAGGAGATCAAGGCGGACGTCAAGTCGATCAGCGGCAAGTCCGCCAAGCGGTGGGAGAGCGTTGTGGAAAAGGCGCTGCTGGCCGCTGTGGCGGCGCTGGTGGGCTGGCTGATGGTGCGCCTGGGTCTGACGGTATAAGAGGAGGAACAATATGAAACAAGGTATGTGGAATTGGCTCAGGGCCGCCGGCGTGCGTGCCCTGCGGACGGTGGCGCAGACCGCGGCGGCCACCATCGGCACCGCCGCCATGCTGGGTGAGGTGAATTGGCCTGCGGTGGCGTCCACGGCGGTGCTGGCGGGCATTCTGTCCCTGCTGACCAGCGTGGGCGGTCTGCCGGAGCTGAAAGCGGAGGTGGCGTGATGGGCGGTAAGCTGTATTTGTCGGCGGCGGCCCACGCCTCGGACAACCCCACAAAATGCCCCGTGCCCTGCAGTGAGAACACCCACTGCAACGCCTATATGGACATTGTGGAGCGGCGTATGACCGAACTGGGTGCCACGGTGAAGCGGGCGCCCGCCGACTGGGTAGGGGACAGCGGTATGAAAAAAAAGGTCCGCGAGGCCAACAACTGGGGAGCGGATCTGTATTACGTGGCGCACACCAATGCGGGCGGCGGTCGGTACAGTATGACCATGTGCTGGCCTGACACCGCCAGCCGCGCCAAGGCGCAGGTGATCCACAAGCACCGCCGTTGCGTGGGACACCATAAGGTGGTGACCCGCCGCAATCTCTATGAGATTTCCGCCACCAAGATGCCCTGTCTGTACGACGAGCTGTTTTTCCACGACAACGCCGAGGACTGTGAGTGGTTCCACGGCGGCGGTATGGAATTGCTGGCGGAGGAAACGGTAAAGGCGCTGTGCGAGCTGCTGGGCATCCTCTACCCCGTGGTGGACGGTGTGGTGACCCCGCCTACCCCCAAGCCGAAGGCGGGGGATAAGGTGACGCTGGATAAGGAAAAACTGTACCTGTCCAGCGTCGGTGCCGCGGCGGTGACCCGCACCGGCACCTTTTACCTGTACGACGGCAAAAAGGTGCACGGGCGCTACCGTGTCACCAATCTCAAGAGCCGCGTGGGCAAAAAGCCGCTGGAGAAATACGTGTCCGGCTGGGTGGAACTGCCCGCATAATGAAAGACCGCCGAGAGTGCTCTCTCGGCGGTCTTTTTTTGTAAGCGAAAACCCCCGGCTGTGCCGGGGGTTCCATATAGCTTTCAGCGTTCCATAGCCTCCCTTGTGTAAAGGGAGGTGGCATTTGCGAAGCAAATGACGGAGGGATTGTCAAAATTTATGTTCTTTTTATAAGAATCCCCCAGTCCTCGCATTCGCTCGGACAGCCCCCTTTAGGCAAGGGGGCCTTGGTTTTG
>JAFSFH010000010.1 GCA_017435305.1 Clostridia bacterium | reverse complement strand
TGGGTGGCGGTTTTTGTTAGGCTCTCACGCTGAAAGCTTATTTCATTTTCAGACGGACGGTGGTAGACTTGACGGTCTTGCCGTACTTGTCGGTCACCACGCAGTAGACCAGGCGGTTCTTCACCTTGCTGGTCATCGTCACGGAGTAAGAGGACTTGGTGATAGAAGACTTGCTGTACTTCTTAGCACCGTCGTTCTTAATGTACCAGGTGTACTTCAGTCCGTCGCCGCTAGCCTTAACGGTTACCTTGGCGGTCTTATTCTTCGCCACGGTCACGGTCTTGGGCTGGGTTACGATGCTGACACTCTCACGCAGGATAAAGGTCTTGGACTGCACCTTCTTGCCGTACTTGTCGGTGACGACACAGTACACGCGGCGACCCTTCACCTTGCTGCTCATGGTAACAGAGTAGGTGGAGGAGGTCACAGAAGACTTGCTGTAAGAGGTCTTGCCGTCGTTCTTGATGTACCACTGATACTTCAGACCGTCGCCGGAGGCGGTCAGCTTAACGGACACCTTAGCGCCCTTCTTGGCGTAAGCGGCGGTAGCAGGCTCCTTGGTAATCGAGACAGACTCACGCAGGATGAAGGTCTTGGACTTGACCTCGTTTCCGTACATATCGGATACCACGCAGTAGACGCGGCGGTTCTTCGCCTTATCGCTCATGGTGGTGGAATAGGTGGCAGAGGTCACAGAGGACTTGCTGTAGGAGGTCTTGCCGTCATTCTTGATGTACCACTGATACTTCAAGCCATCGCCGGTAGCGGTCACCTTGGCAGAAACCTTACCGCCCATCTTGGCATAGCTGGCGGTAGCGGACTCGGAGGTGATGGTCACCACGCTGTCACCCTCGTAGCCGACGGTCAGCACCAGATCCATAGCCAGGATCTCGAAGTCCTCGTTCTCGCCGGCGCAGGTGGTGATATTGACCACGTCGCCCGTAGACACGGGAATGGTCAGCACGTTATCGTCGGAAGCGCCCTCGATCACGCCGGGCTCGATCTCGTAACCGGCGGAAATGAAGTCGTAGCCGTTCTCGTAATCCTCGCGGGTGGCGTTAAACGCATCGGTGTAGCCCAGACCGTTGACGGTGTTGGGCTTAATGATCAGCACACCGTCCTTTTCGGCGGTGTAGGTGGCGTAAACAACGTTGCCGAACTCGTCCAGATGCAGGGTGTTCTTGCCCTTATTCAGGTCGATGGGGTTGTACATGGTGCCCTCGGGGTACACCACGTCCAGCTGCACGTCAGAGGCGCTCTTGATCAGCGTCGCAAACTGATACTGATCATCGTTCAGCTCCATCTGGATCTCCAGAGTCACCACGTCGCCGACCGTCTCGGTCCAGGTGGTGCCGTTGATGGTGACGCTCAGGGGAGCGGTACCGGTCACCCGCAGGACGGTGTTCATAAAGGTCCAGCCATCCAGCGCATAGTAAACGCCGTCAGCGGTGGCAGGCCACGTGGCATCGCCCTCGCCGGACAGACCGGCCTGAATCTCCTCATAGCTACTCAGAGAATAGGGGTTGTTTTCCGTGCCCTTGGCAGGGGGAGTGATGGACAGGGTCACGTCGGGGGTGATGCCCACGGGCTGCACGATGAAGAACACGGGGATGTAGCTCTCGGTGCAGGTGAAGACGTAATTCTCGGTCAGCGGGAACTGATCCTCGGTGGTGGCGGGGTCGCCGTCCACGTCCACGGTGATCATAAAGTTCTCGAAATCCGAAGCGGTCAGGGTGTAATCACCCACAGCGGTGGGCACGTAAGCGGCGTAGTAAACGGGGTAGTTCACCGGAATGGAGATGGCGTTGTCGCCATTCTCCAGCTGGTAGGGGTCGGTCTCGGTGCCCAAAGGCATCTCCCAGTCGATGGAGATCTCCATCTCGTCCTCGGTCTCATTGTGGAAGCCCACGATGGCGGGGGACATGGGAGTTAACTCCAGCGGCACACGGATGCCGTAGTCGGCGGGAGAATAAGCGTCGTAACGAGTGCCGTCCACCGTCACGGCAGAGGGGATCCGGGCGATGATGGAGTAGCCGTTAAACACAGCCGCTTTCAGCTGATAATACACAGACTGACCCGCCGCCAGAATCAGGCTGGTGGGGGCGGACTGACCCATAGGCACGTAGATGGGGTTCTCCAGAGAGCCCTCGATGGGGTCGGGGGTATCGGGAGTGGTAGCCTCCCACTGGATGTCCACGTAGTCAATGGCAAAGGTCCAGGCGGCGCCGGTGTTCACCAGAGCGATCTTGACCTCTTCCACGTTCTCGGGGACGGTGACGGTAGCCACGCCACGCTTAAAGCCGGGGTTGGAGGCACCGGGGATCTCCGCCATAGCGGAGGTGACGTAGTCCAGAGCCGCCCACTCACCGCCTGCGGCACGGCCGGAAACAGCCAGATCAAAGGTCCAGCCGTCCAGCATCACAGCGGCAACAGAGATCGCAGTAGCGACGTGGCCGTCGTTCTTGTAGGTGAAGGAGCTCTCGCTGCCGCTGGTCAGAGCGGCGGGAGCGCGCATAGCCACGCTCAGACCGGCCATCTCGGGGTGGTTAAACCACTCCAGAGTGTCGGCGGTGCGCTCGGAAACCACGTTCCAGTTGTCCAGCGGATCGTAGGGATTGTCATTGAATACGGGAGCCTCGGGGACGTCGGGGGTCTCACCGTCTCCCCACTGGCCGAACTGGCCGTCGTTAAAGCCGTCGTCCTCACCGGCGTAGACCGGAACGACCAGCAAGCTGACCAGCATCAGCACAGCCAGCATCAGGGAAAGTGCTTTTTTCATAATAATTCCTCCTTGTGTAAAGGGTCGGGCGAAGGGGGCGATTACCACGCCAGCTCCGCGTCGTTGGTGTTGGAATCGGCAGCCTGGGCGGCGGCGTCAAAGGTGATGGTCATCTCGTGAGAGCCGCTCTCGAAATGATACTCGGTGGCGGCGGGGTCGCTCATCACAGTCACCTTGTAATCCGCCTCGGCGCAGGTGAAGTAGGCAATACCCTCGGCATTGGTGCCCTGGAACACACAGGTCTCCAGACACATCTGCACGTATACGCCCTCCACGGGAGCGCCCTTGCTGTCCACTACCTTAACCGTGTACAGCACCTGTCCCTCACCGGGGGTGGGGACGGCAGGAGCGGTGGTGGTGGGAGCGGTGGTCGTGGTGGTGGTCTGCGGCTGTACGGGCTCCTGGGGCTCACCGCCGCCGTTGCAGGCGCACAGGCACACCGTCAGGCACACAGCCAGCAGCACGGCCAAAACGATCTTCTTGTTCATCGGTCTATTCCTCCTTACAGAATATTAATTCGCGTAGCACAGCGGGAACATCCACGCAATATCGTGATTGATATTGGGGAGCGGATTGCCGTCGGAATCCTCAAACAGATAGCCGGGGGATTCGATATCCCACCAGCCCTGCGCCTTGCCGTAGGACTTGAGGATGTATTCCAGATCCTTGGTCAGAGGATACACCTTTTCCTTAGAGTCCACGCACTCATTATACGCGGTCATACACTCGGTGTACTCCTCCTTTTTCTGGAAGTTACCGGCGCTGTCGTACAGATAGGCGGCCACGTGGAAATTGTTGAGAATGTCCGCGAAGGCCACGTAGGGCACCTCGCCCGCAAAGCGCAGATACACGATGGGGCCGGTCTTGCTATCCTTATGATAGTAGCCGTCGGTGGAATTGTACACCAGCTTAAAGGTCTTGGTGACGTCCACGTTCTTCAGCTTGGTGCCGGAGGGCAGGTTGTACTGCTTGGGGGTGTGGCTGCCCTTATAGGTGATCCAGGGCTCATCGGCCACGCTCCAGCCGGGGTCACCCACGCGGGTGATCAGCAGCACGGTCGCCTCAATATTGGTGGCGGCGTCCACGCCGATGACGTAGGTGGGACCCACGTCCTTGGTCTCTACGGTGAAGGCGTTATTCTCGATATCCTCCGCCAGGTTGTTGACCTGGATGAAGTGGATACTGCCGCCGTAATAGCCCACCTTGGCATAGCCGGAGGTGGTGCTGATGCGGTACACGCCGTTCCGCTCGGGGGAGAACAGGAAATAGTTGCGCTCGCCGGGCTTGAGGGTCACGTAGGTGGCGCCCTCCTTGACCACGTAGGCGGCACGGTTCTTATTCACCACGGGGCAGGTGATCTTCTCCTTGGCGGTACCCTGCTCCTTGGCCAGCAGCACCTCGATGGAGGGCTTGCCCACCGTCACCACCGCCGACTTCTGGTCGTACTTGAGGGTGGTGCCGGTCAGCTTAACGGTATAGGAGCCGTCCATCAGGGTGGCGGCGGCGATACCCTTGCTGTTGGTTTTGACGCTCTTCACCTTTTTGCTGCCCAGATAGAAGGATACCGTAATATCCTTCTGCCCCTTACCGCTGCCGTTAATGACCTTAACGGAGTAGTCGGTGGGGGTGTCGCCCACGATGGTGGACAGCTCCTCTTCCTTCTCCAGCTTAATGGTCAGAGAGGGTTTGGAGGAGGGGATCACGTACTGCAGCGACTCGGCGATATAGCCCTTGGGGCAGGTCATCTTGACCAAGCAGTTGCCGGTGGGCAGCTTGGCGCTGGCGACACCCTTGCTGTTGGTGGTGACCGTCTTGGACTTGCTGCCGGAGGTGAAGGTCAGCTTCACGCCGGACAGACGGGAGGTGCCGGATTTGACCGTCACCTTGTAGGTCACGTTCTCCGCCGGCTTGGTGACGCCGGTACCGGCGCCCGCCTTAAAGGAAATATGGCTCTTGATGGTGGCGGCAGGGTACTCGTGCTTTTCGTCCGGCATCACAGCCACCGTCACCTGCAGCACGTCACCCTTGTTCACGCCGATGGATACCGTTTTCTTGCTGCCGGAGGCATCCTCATCCGAGTTGCGCATAGCGTAGGTGTTCAGGTTATACATCGAGAAGCCGTAGTCCACACCCTTGGTGGCGGACACCACGTACATAGACACGGTGCCGTTGGCAGTAGCCTTATACTCGTACACCACACCCTGATCGTTACCCTTTTCCAGCTTGGTGGTGAAATCACCCATCTTCAGCGCGAAGGGGTTAGACAGGGTGCCGCCGGGATAGGCGAAATTCACGGTATAGGCGGCGGTCTCATCGCCGGTATTGGTGATGGCCAGCTTGACCGGGATGGTGACGTCATCCGACTCGACGGGGAAGGATACCACGCCGTCCTCCGGCTTGTATTCCTTATCGTTATACAGGACCGACACGTTGTCCGCCTCGATGGACAGGATGGTGCCGCTGACCTTATACACGTCGTAGTAGGTGGTCTTACCGGCGGGGATCTTGGCCTCAAAGGTCAGCACGCCGCCGATCTCGATGGGCTCGCTCTTGTTGTCGTAGATCAGACCCTCTTCGTCCTCTTTGGGAGCATCCTCCTCGGTCTTCAATTCGGACACGTCGGAGGCAACGGTGTGGGTATAATCCTCGGCGGAGTAATATTTGAACAGCTTTTCAAACACACCCTCCTCGGTGACGGTGCCCACGTGATAGAAGGCCACGTAGCCGAAGCGGTCGATGACCACGGTGGTGGGATAGGCGGTGATGTTCATCACGCTGGCCCACACAGAGTCGGCGTCCGCCATAGGGAAGGTCAGCTTATTCTGATCGCGGAACGCCTTGATCGACTCCTCGGTGTCGGTCTCATAGGGATTCACCGCCACCAGGGCAACGGAATCCTTATGGGCGTCGTAGGCCTTTTGCAGATAGGGGAATTCGGCGGCGCAGGGGTTGCAGGTGGTGAACCAGAAATTCAGCACCAGCGCCTTCTTCTCCTTGAGAATTTCGGAGGCAACGTGCTTGTTGCCGTCCAGGTCGGTAAAGGTAAAATCGATCATAGGATCGCCCAGATCGATCTTGGCGTCCGAGGGAACGGTGTCGTAGGCAGCCAGCGCCGACAGGGTGATCACCGTATCCCCGCTCAGGGGATAGCTCTCCTCCAGCTGATAGCCGGGAGCGGTACCCTTGAGCACCGCCACGTTCTTATCGCCGGACAGGGTCACCGCCGCCTTGCCCTCGGCGTCGGTCTTGGCAAAGGTGACCAGCTCGGACAGGGAATCGTCCTCATAGACGTACACCTGCACGTCCTTCAGAGGGGACTCCAGGCTGTTCTGCACCGTAACGGTGACCGCCTCGCCGCCGGCAGGACCTGCGGGAGTATCGGGCTTATCCCCACCGGGGATCAGCACCAGACAGCCCACCAGAATCAGCGCCGCGCAACCCACCGAAATGCCGGAGATCAGCCAGGTCTTCGGGGTGACGGTCTTCAGCTTTCCCCACAATTTGGAGAAAGCGGACTTGATATTTTCCAATAATTTCTTCATAGGCTCACCTCTCCGTTATCCGATGTAACAGCAGGGGAACAGCCAGGAGATCTCAGGGTTGATGCCGGGAACGTTTTCGCCGTTCTGATCCTTAAACAGATACTGGCCGCCATCGGCGTCGAACCAGCCGTAATAATCGCCGCGCTGCTGAACGATGTACTTCAGGTCGTCGGTCAGGGGGTAGACACCCTCCTTCTCATCCATCACTTCGATGTATTCCAGCAGGCACTCGTTATAGCTCTCTTTACGGATGAACTTGCCGTCCTCGTCAAAGAAATACTTGCCCACGCGGGACTTCTCCACGATGGTCTTGAAATCGTCCAGATAGGCGGACTTTTCGCCCAGACGCATCAGCACCAGAGGACCGGTCTTGCTGTCCAGATGATACCAGCCGTTGTCGTCCTTCACCAGCTTATAGGAATCGGCGGTCAGGTCGAAATCCTTCAGCGAGGCGCCGGAGGGCAGCGTGTACTTGCTCAACTTGCAGGTTGTGTTATAGGTGGTCCAGGGCTCATCCGACACGTCCCAATCGGGCTCGCCGAGGCGCTGGATGGACAGCGTCACGTTCTCGCTGTCGCCGGCGTCCACGCCCAGCACGAAGACGGAGGTGCCGGTATCGCCGGTGCCGATCATAGAGGCCTTCACGTTGATGGCAAACTTGCCGTCCTTAGGCTCGTCGCCGGCGTGGCGCTCCTGCACAAAGTGCGGGGCACCGTAGTAGCCCAGCACGGCGGTGCTGTCGGACAGAGAAAACTCGTACTTGCCCGCCACGGTGGGGGTGAACAGGTAATAGTTGCGCTCGCCCTTGTTGAGGGTCAGATAGGTGCAGCCGGTATCCACGGCATACGCATTAAGCTGCTTGGTGCCCACGGTCAGCGTGGTCTCCTGGGTGGAGGGCAGCTTGGCCAGTGTGACGGTCAGCTCCTTCTTGTCCGCGGACAGGGTCAGGTCGGTCTTATCATAGTGATACTCGATGGTATCGGAGGTGAAGGACAGCTCCACCGTATAGTCGCCGTCCGGCAGATCCTTGGCGGCCACGCCCTCGGCGTTTACCACCTGCATACCCACCGGTGCGCCGTTCTGCATAAACTGGACCACAACGCCCTCGGTGTAGGGATTGCCCAGGGCATCCACCACCTTAACGCTGTAGCCGGGGGCCTGCTTACCGCCGCAGGCGGCAGCGGTAAGCACCAGGCACAGCACGGTCAACAGACACAATGCCTTGTGAATCGTTTTCATCATAATCGCTCCTAACTGTTATCCCATATGGTCGTAGTAGAAGCAGACCTTCAGCCACGCGTTATCCACGTTCTCAAAGGTGTACTTCTCCATCAGCATCTGCAGGATCTCGGCCAGCTCCTTATCCACCACGACGCAACCCTTGCGCTCGGGGTGACCCTTGCCGCTGTCCATCTTGCTGACGTACTTCTTGACCTTGGCGGTCATATCCTTGCCCTTGCCGTGGTACTTGCCGGCAAAGACGTCGTCCAGCTGATACTCCTTGGCGTAGGCGTCGTATTCCTCGCCCCACTGCTCCTTGAGATAATTAACGGTCTTCTTCTGGTCGCCGTTGTATTTCTCCATAATGGACAGGATGTACAGATCGTTCTCAGTCTTGCTGAAATCGAAGCCGCCCATATCGATCATACCCTTGACGTATTCCTGCTTGCCGTTCTTATCCTTCTTCAGGGAGCCGTCCTCGTTATAGGCAGGGACAGTGGCGATGGGATGGCTGAACAGAGAAGTGATGCCGGAGAAGTCGGCGTAGATCAGGCTGCCGGTCTTGCCGTTGCCCAGATCGTGGTAATACTTGCCGTTCTTCAGCTTAACGTCGATGCCGCCGTGGATCAGATAGTACATCTGCTCGCCGGTGGCGTCACCGTCGTAGGTGAAATAGCCGGGGGAGCACAGACGGAACAGGTCGTAGGAGGCACCGATGTACTCGATGTCGTAGGGAATGACACCCTCCTCGTACACATCCCAGAAGGCGATGTCGATATAGTACTTCTCGCCCTTCTTCATATAGTAGACCATCGACACGTTCTTGTCATCGGTCCACATACGCTCATCCAGCTCGTAGGTGAGCAGCTCCTTGTGGTTCTTATCAAAGATCCAGGCGTCTACGCCCTGCTGGGACTCCGCACGGGAGGTGATGCGGTAAACGCCGCTCTTGGAGGGGACAAACTCGGCCAGATAGCCACGGGGCATTACCACGCGGTGATACTCAAAGTAGTTGGTGGACACGTTCTTGCCCACCTTGGCCTTGTAGGCGTTAAAGGGCTTCAGACCCTTACAGGGGTCTACCAGCTGCTTGCCGCCCGTGCCGTAGGCCTGATAGTACTTACAGAGTTTCAGCCACTCGTTGGGGTCGTCGTCAAAGCCCTCGGACTTGGCGATGCTCTGAAGATAACCGGCCAGCTCCTTGGTCACCGAGCTGAAGCCGTTGAGGCTGGAGTTGGAGGCCATATTGAAGTACGGCAGCACCAGGTCGTAGGCGGCCTTTTTGCCGATCTTTACGTCGGTCTCGTACAGCATATCCCACAGGGTCTCTTCCTCGCTGAACTGGGTCAGACCCATCAAATCCGCCAGCAGGATGGGGCCGTTCTTACTGCCCACGTGATAATAATCGTCGGCGGGGTTGTGCACCACCTTGACGTAATCGTAGGTGCCGTCCTCCTTTTCGGTGGCGGCGTAACGGGGAATGTAGGTCTCGGCGCTCACCTTATCGGAATTCACGATGCGCATATTGCGCAGGTACGCCGTATCCTCACCGGCGCTGTCGGAATCGTCCTTAATATAGCTGATAACCACCTCGTAGGTGCCGTCCTCGGTGGCAACCCAGGGGCAGCAGGTCTTCCAGGAGGATTTCTTATCGCTGCCGGAGATCTGATAGATGGGCTCGTCGTCCACGATCACGTGCAGAATATCCGAGCCGTTCTCGGAGGACACCAGATAGTCCATCATCAGCGCCTGACCCTTTTTCAGGGTCACGTCGGCGATCAGAATGGCGTAGGAGCCGTCGATCTCCTTGTTGGAGGACTTGAGCACCTTTTCGCCGTCCTTCTTGGCGATGACGAAGGGCCAGGCAAACTCCGCGTCCTCGCCCTCGGTGTTGCGGAACTTGATGGCGGCGCCACCCTTGTTCATCACCTTGTTGATGTCCTCGGGCTTCTCATTGGGAACGTTGGGCTTTACGGTGGTGACCAGCTCGCCCAGCTCGTTAAAGATCTTCTGCTCATACTTATCGGCGGTGAAATGATCGAAGATGCCGATAAAGGGGCGCTTGCTGGTGATGCCGCCCACCTCCATCAGACAGATCAGACCGTAGCGGTCGATGACGTAGGTGGTGGGGTAACCCTGGATGCTGAAGGTGTTGCTCCAGGCAGTAGGCACCTGCGCCATGGGAAAGGACAGCTGATACTGATCCTTAAAGTTCTGAATGGTGGTGTTGTTGTCGGAGGGGTGGTTGTTCACCGCGATGATCTCGCCCTTATCCTTATACTCCTTGTAGACCTCCTCCATATAGGGGACCTCGGCGGCGCAGGGGCCGCAGGTGGAGTACCAGAAGTTCAGCAGGACGACCTTCTTCTCCTTCAGCACCTCGGACAGGGTGATCTTATCGCCCTTGGGGGTGGTGACGGTGAAATCGTACATCACGTCGCCCACCTTCAGCTGGGCGGTGGTGATGTCCTCGCCCTTAATAGGGGCGGAGGTCAGCACGATGGTGGCCACGTTATTCTTGAAGGAATAGCTCTCCTTGACGTCGTAGCCCTTGGGCACGCCGGTCAGGGTGACGGCGTAATCGCCGCCCTGGTCCAGCTGCAGCTGGGCCTTACCCTTTTCGTCGGTCTCCTTAAACGTCTTCATGTCGGTCAGGGAGTCGTCGGCGTACACGTACACCGCAATACCCGCCAGAGGCATACCGCCGGCGGTCTTGACGCTGACCACGTAGGTGCCGTTGCCGGCGATGGCAATATCCTCGGGATCCGCCTCACCATCGCCGTTGTCCCGCTTGCAGGAGCTGAGCATCGAGCACATCGACACCAGCAGTGCAACCGACAAAAGCACGGTCAATAATCTCTTCCAGTTGTTCATAAATACCTCCCGGTAAAGCCCGAATTTTTGCCAAAAGCGGACAAAAGGGCATATTACCTTATTATTCATGATAATACTACCACAAAAGCGACTTTCCGTCAATACAAAAGTGGCAAAATCCTTTAATCTGCTAAACAAGTAAACCGCTCTTTTCAAGCTTTTTAGCATATATTGTGGATAATATTTGGGCAACTTGTAAAAATGTCCTAAATGTAGTACAATCATAACCACCGGCCGTGCCGGTGGTTTGCACAGCCCCCTTGGGGCATAATACCGGCTGAGCCTATAGGCTCGTCGAAAAACTTTCTCTCGCATAGCTTGCCCTACTGCCACTGATGTGGCAAAAGCCTCCCTTGTGTAAAGGGAGGTGGCTTTTTGCGAAGCAAAAAGACGGAGGGATTGTCAAATTAGCTTTCTTTTCCTTTTATGCCAATTAACAATCCCCCAGTCACGGCTTTCGCCGTGCCAGCCCCCTTTACACAAGGGGGCCACCGCTGCGGCGGGATTCCCCATAGCTAAAGCTTTTTTATCCCACCAGCATTGCTGGTGGTTCATTACTACAAAAG
>JAFSFH010000009.1 GCA_017435305.1 Clostridia bacterium | reverse complement strand
TTCTCTCCCTCCGTCTTCGCCTACGGCGAATCCACCTCCCTCGTCAGAGGGAGGCAAGCCGCTGCGGCGGGGGTGGGTGTAGGCCCCCTTGTAAAGGGGGCTGGCTGCCCGCAGGGCAGACTGGGGGATTAAACGAACCCCCGCAGGGGTTCTCATAACGATTGCCGCAGGCAATCTCATAACTCTAAACGGATAACTAATTACAATCCCTCCACCGCCTAACGGCGGTCCCCCTTCGCTCGCCGCGAGACGGCCCCCCTTTTGTCGGCTACGCCGACATTTCCCCCGCTATCGGGGGAAATCGACCTTTACAAGGGAGGCAGGGGGTTGTCCGACGATGGAGGGCGTCTATGCGGGACGGGAAACCCGTCCCCTACGGGTTCTATCCCGCGTTGGGCTTGAACAAAAGGAAAACCCCCACCGAACGGTCGGTGGGGGTTTGTTCGCTATTCAGCTATGACAGCGGAACGGGATCAGACGTTCATAGCACCGTTGTAAGAATCAACCTGAGGCTCACCGTAAACGGTGACCGTCTCGCCTTCGATCTTAACCACGAAGTAGGGTACGAAGGTGATCGGCTCATCAAAAGCGGTCTCGGGAATGTTCTTCACACGGACGGCGTAAGAATTCTTCTCAGGCTCCCACAGATAGACACAGGGGATATCCTTAGGGCCATTGTAGTTGCTGGCAACAGCACCCATGGAGATCAGCTCGTAGCCGTTCACGGTGGCGCCGCTGTAGTCAGCTTTCTTGGTGCCCTCGATAACAGACAGGCCCTCGGCCTCGATGCTAAACATAAAGGCCAAGCCACCCTTGCCGCCATCCATCTCCATGGCAGACTTGCCAACCTTGGCGATGGGCAGCTCCACGTCGCGGATCTCGCCGCAGACGTCGCAGTCCACGTCGAACTCGTGGGCGTAGGTGTGGTCGGTCTCGGCGGACACCGGCAGACCGCAGTGGACGCAGTTGCCATCCTGGCAGGGGGCGGAGTCGCTGACGCAGTCGCCCGCAACACGGACGCTCATCATATTGGTCTGAATACGACCGGTGGAATCCAGCCAGGCAACACCGCAGTGCTCGCAGTACCAGTACTCAACGTTACCGTACTCGATACAGCTGACGGCGGCCTTGGCCTCCACGTGGATCTTGCTGTGCTTGGCGCGGGGGGCGGTCAGCTCGCCGCAGTTCATACAGTACTGATCGCACTCATAGAAATACTCGTGAGCGCCGGTGGCGGCGATCTCCTCGGTGTAGCTGTCGCCACAGACAGAGCAGGTGTAGGTCATCACGCCGGTCTCGCCACAGGTGGGAGCCTTGGTCACCACGCCCACGTAGCTGTGACCCAGAGCCGCGTTCAGTACCTCACCGCAGACGGTGCAGGTCTGTGCGTTCTCGCAGTCGGCGGCAGCGCCGGCGGTGTGACCCAGAGCGGCGGTGTAGTTATCCTCGTAGCTGTCGCCGCAGACGGTACAGGTATAGGTGGTATAGCCGCCGTTGACGCAGTCGGGGGCGGTGACCACGGACTTATAATCGTGGGCGATGACCGGAATCTCCTCGGTGTAGCTGTCGCCGCAGGAGGAGCAGGTATAGGTCATCACACCGGTCTCGGTGCAGGTGGGAGCCTTGGTCTGGGTGGCCACGTACGGGTGGTCGCCCACCTCACGAACCTTGTTACACACGTTGCAACGGGTGTCGCAATCGTTGGAATAGGTGTGGTTGCCGGTGGCGGGAATGACCTGGGTGTAAGAATCGCCGCAGACAGAGCAGGTGAACTTGGACATACCCTCATAGCCGCAGTTGGCGGACGCCATCACGCTCTCCACGTATTTGTGGTCGGCGGGGGTACGGCTCTCGCCGCAAACGTTACAGTCGGCGTCGCAGGCGTTGTCGTATTTGTGACCCAGGGCGGCGGTGTAATTGTCCTTGTAGCTGTCGCCGCAGACGGTACAGGTATAGGTGGTGTAGCCGCCGTTGACACAGTCGGGCTCGGTGACGGTAGCCTTGTAAGAATGGCTGACCTCACGGGTAGCGCCGCAGACGTTACAGTCGGCGTCGCAGGCGTTGTCATACACGTGACCGGCCACGGTGCGGGTGAAGCCGCACACGTTACAGGTGGCGTCGCAGTCGTTGTCGTAGGTGTGCTTGGCATTGATCAGCAGACGCAGATTGCCGCACACGTTACAAGAAGTGTCGCAGTCACCGCTGTAGGTGTGGCTGACGGTGCGGGTGGCACCGCAGACGTTACAGGCGGTGTCGCAGTCGTTGTCGTACTTGTGCGCGCCGGTGGCGGGGATGGTCTCGGTGTAGCTGTCGCCGCACAGAGAGCAGGTGTAGGTGCGCACACCGGTAGCACCGCAGGTGGGGGTCTTGGTCACCGCGGCGGTGTAGGTGTGGGTGCACTCCACATCCTCGGTCTTGGTCACCACGATGTCGTCGATGAGGATGGTGCCGGGGTTACTAGCCTCGGTGGACCACTTCAGAATCATCGCGGTGGCGGAGCCGGAGTTGACCACGTAGGTGCCCTGCTGCCAGTCGCCGGTGTAATTGTTCATATAGTTCTGACCGCCCTCAGCAGCCAGATTGGCATAGCCGGAGGCGTTCATCGTATACAGGTTGAACAGGCCGGTGCCGGGGGTCGCCTTATACCACCAGGTGATGGTGTAGCTGGTGTTGGGCTCCACGGCGAAGGTCTGCTCGGCCGCAGAACCCCACTTACCGGGGTTGGTCAGCTGCAGAGCGTTGTTGCCGCCGTGGGCGTCGCTAACGATGGCGTGAGAGCCGGAGCCGAAGGTCCAATCCTGCTCACCCACCTCAAAGTCGCCGTTGGAAAGATAACCGTCAAAGGAGGCGGTGGGCTTTTTGTAGATGGTGACATCGTCCACCGTCCAGGTGCTGCCGGCGGCGTTACCCATAAAGCCCAGATAGACAAACTCGTTGGAGCCGGAATTGAACTCCATGGTGGTCTTGGTCCAGGTGGAGCCGCTGCCCTGCAGACCGGTCTGCTTCAGGTTGGCGTCACTGCTGTCCTTCAGAATCAGCGTGGTGCCGGAAACGTTCTTCGCCCACACCTCCAGGATGTAGTCGGTGTCGGGCTCCACGGTGATCTTCTGACGGACCTGGGAGTACTGGCTCAGAGAGGTTCCCTTCATAGCGAAGGCGCTGTCGTAACCGGACACCATCTCCACGGTGTTGTTACTCCACAGGTTCTCCCAGTTGTTGGAGGAGCCGATCTCGAAGTCGCCGTTAATGACGTAACCGTCATAGGAGGGGGTGGTGGGCAGCACGATGCTGGCGTCACCCTCGTACAGATACACGTTGTCGATGGTGGCGGCGCCGCCCAGATCCACCACGCACAGACCCAGCTGGTCGTACTTGCCGGTGCTGATGCGGCCGGTGACCGTCTTGGTGCCGGTGGAGGAGAAGGCGGTGGTCACCACCTCGTTGGGCAGCAGCATGGCGTTGTCCAGAATCGCCACGCGACCGCTGCCGGCACGGGTGACGTTCACGGTGTAGGAGTAGTAGTAGTCGGTGCCCGGCTTCACGTCGATCCACTTGGTATAGCGCACACCCTTGGGATCGGAGGAGGCGGTGTAGGTCAGCTTGCCGGAGGCAATGGACATAAAGCCCTGCTTGTAGCCGGCGCCGGTGTTCCAGTAGGAAGCGTTGTTCACGGCGGGGTCGGTCACCGCGTTGGTGGCGCCGCTGGCGGGGGCATACTCGGTGGAGACGATGGCCTTGGAGGACTCACCGTTCTCGTACTTCATACCGTTGGTGGTCTCGAACAGCGCCAGGCCGTCCACCCAGATCTGGGAGGAATAGCCGTACAGGGCGATGGTGGCGGTGGTCAGATCGCCGGTATTGAAGGTCACCGAGCGGATGTGCCACTCATCGTCGTAGGCGGTGGGGTACATCTGCTTGGTCTCGCGGGAGGCGCGGGGATAGGAGCGGAAATACTCCCAATAGAACATATACTTGCCGGTGTCGGGGTCAATGACACCGATGGAGGCCTGTCCCTTGTTGCTGTCGGACAGGTACGCGCCCTTGATAAAGCTGGAGAAGGTGTACTCGGTATTCGCCTTCAAACCGGTGACGGTGAAGGTATACCAGCCCTCGCTGCTCTGGGCGGAGGTGTCGAAATACAGGCTCTTGCTGCCGTCGGGGGTGGTGGAATCGCTCACCACCTGCGCATACTGCAGGAAGGAGCCGTTGTTCCACTGACCGCCGGTAGACTCGAAGCTGCCGTTCTGAATCAGATTAACAGAATCGCTCAGGGGGCGGTTCTTCTCCACGCCGAAGGAGGTCAGCTTGGCCTGGCTCTGGGTCATGGAGGAGGTGATGTAATACTTACCCTTGGTATAGGTGGGGGCAGTATAGGTCTTCTTAAAGGTCTTGTCGGTACCGGCCAAATCGTTGGGCTCGGAGGTAACCGAGTTGCCGTTGGCGTCGGTGGCGATGATGCGGTAGCAATAACCGCTGGTGGGACGGGTGGTGCTGTCGGTGTAGGTACCGATCAGATAGGTGCTGTTCACATAGGTAGACTGGTCTACGTTGGTGACCAGGCTGTTCCAGGTGACACCGCCGTCGTCGGAACGCTGGACGGTGATCTTGGTAGCACGCTTAGAGGGGATAAACAGCACCTTGCCGTCGCCGGCGTTGGCGTACAGCACGGGCGCATCCACGGTGATGGTCTCACCGCGGTACTCGGCGCGGTACTCGTCCATATAGTAGTGCAGCAGAGCCACCGTCTTACGGAAGGCGGTGCCGGCGGAGGTGCGCTGCAGGGCATAGGCGCCGCTGTACTGGCCGGGGGTCCAGCACCACTGGAAGCCGCCCTTATAGCCGTTAGCCATCATCCACTCACGGAAGGTGATCAGCTTATTGGCGTAGGCGGTATCGTCGTTGATGCGGGTACCCACGTTGTACTCGGTCAGAATGGGGTCCGCATCGGTGATCAGGCTCTCCACGCTCTTAAAGGTGTCGCCGTCGGTGTACTGGTTGTGACCCATCAGATCCAGATCGAAATCGCGGTAGATGGTCTTGTTGCCGTTGTTGCAGGCCACGGTGCGGGCCACGCCGGGCAGCTCCTCGCGAGCCACCTCGTTGATCTGCTGCATAAAGTAGATCATATCGTCGTGGTTGACGCCGTACATCTCACGGCCCTTGGTGTCGAAGTGGTCGCCCTTGCCCAGGTCGTTGACCTGGTTCTCCGGCTCATCGGCGATGGAGACCAGCGCCACCACGTCGGGGTACTCGGCCAGCATCTCGCACAGAGGACGGACAAAGCGCTCGGCATAATGATCGGCGACGGTGGGGTTACCCAGCATCTGGCAGATCACGTGCCAGCCCTCCATACCGTAGTAGGAGGGCATAGAGGAATCGTGGAAGTAGATGTTCCACATCACGGGCATACCGATCTCGCGGCACATATTCAGCAGGCGGCGGGCATTGTTGAGGTACTCCTCTTTGATGCCCAGAACGTCGCCGTTTTCGTCGAAGATGACGCCTTCGCCGAAGATGGAGCCGCCGTAGGCCAGCATATTGTAGCCCATAGCCTTCAGGTTGTAGATCTCACGGTAGATCTTGTCCGCACCGTAATAATCCAACTCAACCCGATCCCAGTTCTTGGAAGAATTGGAGTTGTAGTAATCGGCCATCAGGTCGTTGCCGGTCAGGTTGTGGCCGGTCTCGCCGGCGTTAAACCAGGGCATCCAGATGCCGTCGATGAAACCGTCCCGCTCCAAGATCTCTTCCACGAGCATCTTGTCCTCGGTGTCGGTCCAGGGGAAGTCCCCGCCCATCTCGGCGGATACCGCCAAGGATGCCAGCGGCAGACAGCTCACCAGCATCAGCAGGGACAGGGTAATGGCTAACAGTTTTTTCATAGTGTAACCTCCTGTATGTTTTTGGGAGTTTTGTGCGTCAATTTTTATCATAACACATTCGCGTATTAAATAGCAAGATAAATTTTCCTCCGCCGACGGCATACCACCTCTTGCCTTTTTCCCGAAAGAGGAGTATAATACCCATGAACAAAGGGCTGACGCCCGTCATACAAGGAGGAAACGATTATGAAAAACCGCACCATTCTGCGTCGCATGGGGCTGATCGCCATCGCCGCGCTGCTGACGCTGTCCGTGCTGGCGGGCTGTTCCGCCCCCGCCGACGGCGGCGATAATAACCCCGACGCCGACCCCCACGCCGGTCACTCCCACGCCGACAGCACCCCCACCGAGCACGATCATGCCGGGCACACCCACGCCCAGGGCGTTACCGACCCGCTGGCCGTCAGCATCAAGCAGAACGGAGAGACCTATTCCCTGACCATCTCCCACGAGGGCGAGGCTCTGTTTGAGAAAAAGGATCTGCCCCGCTCCCCCTTTAAGGAGAAGATCAGCGACGACATCTACGCCTTCTTCTGGGCCACCGACTACGGTCCCAACGACTTCTGCGCCGTCTACTGCGACCCTAACAACTGCCGCGTATCCGAGCTGTTCACCAGCCCCTTTGCCAGCGACGGCGTGCGGGTGGTGCTGCCCCAGGGCGGCAAGGGTGGCTACAGCGTCCTCATCCGCGACATCTTCGACGCCGATAAGTACAGCAAGACCTATGAGCTGGAGGACGCCTACACCGGCGCCGACGGCTCCATCTTCAGCGGCAAGATGATCGACAAGACCCACTGCACCGTGTCCTACTACACCAACAAGGACGGTGCCCACCGCATCCGCCAGTTTGACCTGTACGCGGAATGATTCCACGTGAGAAAGCCCCCGACAACGGTCGGGGGCTTTTTATTGCACTTTTCCGTTGCAGAACGGCGGAAACTGTGGTAGAATACAGGCATATACTATCCCTGCGAGGTGATTCTGAATGCGCTATTGCGGCTATCATACCCACACCACCTTCTCCGACGGCAAGAGCAGTATGGAGGAGATGGTGCTGTCTGCCATCCGTCTGGGGATGCCCTGCATCGGCATATCCGACCACAGCGACAGCCCCTATCAGGACTACTGTATGCGGGTGGCGGATTATCCTGCCTATCTGGCCGAACTGAACCGACTGAAAGAAACCTACGCCGACCGCATCACCATCCTGCGGGGCATCGAGCTGGACTCCCATTCCGACCCCGCCATCGTCAAGGAGCTGGATTATTTCCTCTGCTCGGTGCACGAGTTGGTGTTTGAGGATCGGTACTACGGCATCGACCACGCCGCCGAGCTGCAGACCGCCTGCATCAACAACGAGTTGGGCGGGGATAAGCTGGCCTTTGCCAAGGCGTATTTTGACGAGCTGGTCGCCCACGTGCAGCGCAACAAGCCCACCATCGTGGGGCATTTCGACGTCATCACCAAGTTCAGTCTGATGGACGAGAGCGACCCCGCCTATCAGCGGATCGCGCTGGACGCCTTGGAAAAGGTGGTCAAGGTGTGCCCCGTGCTGGAGATCAACACCGGCGCCATCAGCCGCAAAAAGCGGGATATTCCCTACCCCGCCGACTTCATCCTCTCCGCCCTGCGGGAGATGGGGGGCAAGGTGATCCTGGGCGCCGACACCCACGCCGCCGACACCATTGACTGCGCCTTTCCCCTGGCGGTGGACATCGCCAAAAAGAACGGATTTGACACCCTGCTGACCCTCTGGCCGGACGGCTTCCACGAGGAGAAAATATGAGGTGAGAAACGCACCTCCTTGGCCCCCTCTGACGAGGGGGCTGTCACGGCAATGCCGTGACTGGGGGAGAGACGATTTCTCTCCCTCCGTCTTTCGCCTACGGCGAAATCCACCTCCCTCATCAGAGGGAGGCAAGAGCACGTGTGCAACACACAAAAAAAGCCGATGCAACGGTGGTTGCATCGGCTTATTTTATTGTTCCGTGATGGGCAGGCTGGCGATGGCGTTGAGCTCCATACCGGCGGTATGGCCGGACAGCAGCTCGTAATACCCCTGCGCCGCCACCATGGCGCCGTTATCCCCGCACAGGGACAGGGGCGGGGCATACAGCCCGTAGCCGCGCTCGGCGCAGGCGGCTTCCATACCCGCCCGCAGACCGCTGTTGGCGGACACGCCGCCCGCCAGTACGATGGTATCCGCCCCCAGATCGGCGGCGGCCTTCATCGTATTGCCCACCAGCAATTCCGTGACGGTGTGCTGGAAGGAGGCGCACAGGTCGGCCTTGTTGATCTCCCCCCCCTTCTGCTGGGCGTTGTGCAGGCGGTTGATCACCGCCGTCTTCAGTCCCGAGAAGGAGAAATCGTACTCACTGCCCTCCACCCGCGGACGGGGCAAGGGATAGGCGGTGGGGTCGCCTTCGTGGGCCAATTTATCCAGCGCCACGCCGCCGGGGTACGGCATACCCATAGCGCGGGCGGCCTTATCGTAGCATTCGCCCGCCGCGTCGTCGCGGGTGCGACCGATCACCTCAAAGCGGGTGTAATCCTCCACCCGCACGATGTGACTGTGTCCGCCGGACACCACCAAGCACAAGAAGGGAGGCTTCAGGTCGGGGTGCGCCAGATAGTTGGCGGCAATATGAGAGCGCAGGTGATGGACGGGGATCAGCGGCTTGCCGGTGGCCAGCGCCAAGCCCTTGGCGAAGCTGACGCCCACCAGCAGGGCGCCGATGAGACCGGGGGCGTAGGTGACCGCGATGCCGTCGATGTCCTGCAGGGTCACCCCCGCATCCTCCAGCGCCTGCTGCACCACCCCCGAGATGGCCTCGGCGTGACGGCGGGAGGCGATCTCCGGCACCACGCCGCCGTATTTACGATGCTCCTCTACCTGCGAGGCGATGACGTTGGACAGCACCCGCCGTCCGTCCTCGACGACCGCTGCCGCCGTTTCGTCGCAACTGGATTCAATACCAAGAATTAACATAACTACCTACCTCTGTTTAGGCCCCCTCCCCGAGGGGGCTGGATTTTTGCGCAGCAAAAAGACTGGGGGAGTTAACTCCCTCCGTCACGCCTGTCGGCGTGCCACCTCCCTCAAGAGGGAGGCTTGTTTGTCCTATGGGTTCGCCATCAAAAATACAGCGAATAGATCGCCGCGTCCTCGGTGGGCTGGCGGTAAAAGCCGGGGCGCACCCCGTCGCGGACGTAGCCCATTCCCTCGTACAGGGCGATGGCGGGGGCGTTGGACACCCGCACCTCCAACGTGATGCGGTACAAACCGTGGGCGGCACCGTAATCGGACAGGTGACGCAAAAGTGCCTGCGCCACCCCCTGACGGCGGGCACTGGGCGCCACCGCCACGTTGGTGATAAAGCCCTCGTCCGCCGGATGGTGCATACCCACGTACCCCAGCAGGGCGCCGTCCTCCCCCACCGCTACGGCGAATACCGCGCAGGGGTTGCCCAGCTCCTCCCGCAGAGAGGTCGCCGACCACGGGGAGGAAAAGCACGCCCGCTCCAGCGCCGCCACGGCGTCAATATGCTCTGCGCTCATAGGCAGGATACGCATGGTTTCACCTCCGTGTAGAAAGACTACCCCTCCGTCGCAACCGTTAGTCGCGCCACCTCCCCTGACAAGGGGAGGCAAGGGGTTTATCGCTCTAAAATAACACACTTTAGAGGGTAGAGTGGTGCCCGAAATCTGCCGCACAGCGGCATAAAGTCATCCGTCTGCTCCGCAGACAACCCCTTTAGGCAAGGGTAGCATCTCTATCCTCCCCACAAAAACAGGGGCAGAGAAATCTCTGCCCCTGTCGACGTGCAAACAATCAGATATTCTCCTCGATGTAGGCCACCAGCTGACCGACGGTGCGGATCTTCTCCACCATCTCGTCCGGAACCTCGCCGATGCTGAACTCATCCTCCAGGGACATCAGCATATCCACCAGATCCAAGGAATCCGCGCCCAGATCGTCAACGATATCGGTCTCGGTGGTGATGCTGTCGGCGTCAACCTCAAACTGGCTGCTCAGAATCTCTTTCACTTTATCGAATACCATAATTATTCTCCCTTCAAAAATCCGTCCGGGGCCGGGAAGCACACCGGTCTTTTCGAATAGCAGAGGGCATCCTCTACCACTCCATATTATTGGAAAGCTATCCGTTTGTCAACCTTTTTTTGCAAACTTACTGTTTGGTCTGCGCCAGATACTCCTCCAGACACAGGCCGGAATCCATGATTTTATGGGCGATCTCGGGGTCCCCCACGTAGCGGAAATGCCACGCCTCATAAATCACGCCGGTGACCGATTCCTTTCCCTTGGGGAAGCGGAGAATAAAGCCGTAATCGGCGCAATTCTCCATCAGCCACTTATAGGCGTTGGTCTTGGCAAAGGAGGCGGTCAGGGAATAATCGCCGCTGCCGTACAGATCCACCGCCAGACCGGTATTGTGCTCCGAAAAGCCCGGGCGCTTGACCACCTCGCCGGCCTTGGTCTGCATCACCACGGGGTCGGAATAGGTGCCCCGCATACTGTCCACCTTGTTCCAGTACAGCTGCTCCTGCTTGCTGTAGGGACGGTAGGAGGACTGGACGCCGATATTGTACGCTTTTCCCGCCTCCAGCATGGCCATCAGGTCGTCGTACATCCGCGCGTCCACCTTTTGGTTGCCGTTGACGGCATAGCGATCCACCTTTTTCATGGTCACCTTGGTGTCGTAGCCCTTATCCATAGGGTTCCAGTCGTTGACCAGCAGCAGATACCACGGGGTGGTGCGGGTGGCAGATTTTTTCTGCACGTAGTTATCCCCTGCTGCAAACTGCAGCATACCCTCTTCGTCAATATAGCGATCCTTGTATTGAGGACTGGTGACGGTGCCGCCCTTGGCGGTGGTGGAGGTGGTGGTCGTCTTTTTGGTGGTAGAGGTGGTGCTCGTTTTATCGGCAGATGCGGCGTTCACGGGGACCACGTAATCGGCGCTGATATACGCCTCCTCCCCCTGCAGGTCGATGCGCCACCAACCATCCTTATACTCCAACACCTTCACCTCCGTATTGGCGGGCAACGTCTTCAGCACCTCGTAGGAGGTACCGGGACCGCGGCGCACGTTCAGCACGTCGGTGGTCACGTACATACCCGCCTGGGGCACGGGAGCGGCAGTGGTCGTGGTGGTGGACGTGGTGGTGGACAGGTCCGCATCCGGCGTCGGGTCGGGGCCGGAACCGCCGTTCAGCACCACCAGCAGCACCGCCAGCGCCACAACCGCCACCGCCAGCACGATCACCAGCGGCAACAGCGGGTTTCTTCTCTTGCGTCGAATCTTCGCCATGGGTTAACGCTCCTTTAGAGTAGAGCGACAAATCCGAACTCCGTTTTAGGAAGATGGATTTGTTGCTCTATCTTCGTTAAAATACTCGGAAATACATACAGTATTTCCTGTGTTTTATGCCTTTCGAGAACAAATAGGGTGAAAAGCGCCAAAATCCGCCGCTTTAAGGCGGGTTCGGATTTGTTGCTCTACCCTACGCGTGTATTGCCAGTATATTATACACCAACCCGCTCCATTACACAAGTGGCGATTTTTTCGCAGAAAAGTTCCTATTATATATAAATAATAGTAAAAAATTGTTGACAGAGGCGAATCGGTGTGATAAAATGGCTGTTGCCGCATGTAACGGGCGCCGTATTTTTACGGCACAAGTGAGGCATCTCCGCCCTGCGCAGCGAGTCTATAGAAAAGGTAGGTACGCCTATGTACGCAATCATTGAAACCGGCGGCAAGCAGTACAAGGTTCAGAATGGCGACACTCTGTTCATTGAAAAGCTGAATGCGGCTGAGGAAGACACCGTCACCTTCGACAAGGTGATCGCTCTGCACGACGATGCGAAGCTGAAGGTGGGCGCCCCCTATGTGAAGGGTGCTACCGTCACCGCTCATGTGCTGAAGAACGGCAAGGGTAAGAAGATCACCGTCTTCACCTATAAGCCGAAGAAGGGCAAGGCCCGCAAGCTGGGTCACCGTCAGCCCTACACCAAGGTGCAGATCGACACCATCAACGCCTGATTATGATTCGCGTCCGGTTTAAAACCGCCGACGACGCCATCATCGGCTTCTCCCTCTCCGGCCACGCCGGCGCGGGTGAATACGGCGAGGACATCGTGTGTGCGGCAGTTTCCTCTGCGGCGTATATGACCGCCAATACGGTCACCGAGATCGTGGGCGCCACCGCCACCATCACCGTCGACGACGGCTATATGGATCTGACGGTCACCCAACGCATTAAGGAATGCCAGGAGGTATTATCCGGTTTTCGACTCCATCTACAGGCAATGACAGAAGAGTATCCCACGCGGATACAGCTCAACTAATCAATTCGGAGGTGTAATTCCTATGTTAAGACTGAACCTGCAGCTGTTCGCCCACAAGAAGGGCGTTGGCTCCACCAAGAACGGCCGTGATTCCGAGTCCAAGCGCCTCGGCGTGAAGCGTGCCGACGGTCAGTTCGTTCTGGCCGGCAACATCCTGGTCCGTCAGCGTGGTACCCACATCCATCCCGGTAACAACGTGGGCATCGGCTCTGACGACACCCTGTTCGCCAAGGCAGACGGCATCGTCCGCTTCGAGCGCTGGGGCAAGGATCGTAAGCGCGTCAGCGTCTACGCCAAGGAGCAGTAATTGCTAACGAAAATCCCACCTGCTGTGCAGGTGGGATTTTTTTGTTTTGTGTGAGGTTGTAGAGGAGGGCTTGTGCGTTGTGGTTGGAGGATGTAGGCCCCCTTGTAAAGGGGGCTGTCTGCCCACAGGGCAGACTGGGGGATTTAAACGAACCCCGCAGGGGTTCTCATAACGATTGCCGCAGGCAATCTCACAACCCTAAACTCATAACTAACTACAATCCCTCCACCGCCGTTCGGCGGTCCCCCTCCCTTTACAAGGGAGGCTTGACTTTGTCCGATGTTGGCTAATGTCGTGGGGAACGTATTTTGTGAAAACGGTGTTGCATTTTTTCTTGCTAATCGGCGCAAGTTATTATATAATAAAGATGTATGTGCTTATTAACCCTCTCAGAGAAGGAGGAATGACAATATGTTTGTGGATAAAGCCATTATCAAGGTGCGCGCCGGCAACGGCGGCGACGGAGCCGTATCCTTCCACCGTGAAAAATTCGTGGCGGCGGGCGGTCCCGACGGCGGCGACGGCGGTCGCGGCGGCAGCATCGTGTTCCGCCCCGACGACGGGATGAACACCCTGTCCGACTTTCGCTATCAGCGGAAATACACCGCCCCCCACGGCGAAAACGGACAGACCAACCGCAAAACCGGTAAGTCCGGCGAGGACACCATCGTCCGCGTGCCCCGCGGCACCCTCATCTACGACAACGAGACCGGTCGCCTGATGGCGGATATGTCCGACGACGAGGACTTCGTGGCCGCCAAGGGCGGTCGCGGCGGCTGGGGCAACAACCACTTCGCCACCGCCACCCGTCAGGTGCCCCGCTTCTCCAAGCCCGGCGTGCCCGGCGAGGAGTACGAACTGCGGCTGGAACTGAAGCTGCTGGCAGACGTGGGTCTGGTGGGATTCCCCAACGTGGGTAAATCCACCCTCATCTCGGTGGTCAGCGAGGCCAAGCCCCAGATCGCCAACTATCACTTTACCACCATCACCCCCGTGCTGGGCGTGGTGCGCCCCGTGGCGGGCGTATCCTACGTGATGGCGGACATCCCCGGCGTCATCGAGGGCGCCAGCGAGGGTGTGGGTCTGGGTCACGATTTCCTGCGGCACGTGGAGCGCTGTCGCCTGCTGGTGCACGTGGTGGACGTGTCCGGCAGCGAGGGACGCGACCCCATCGCCGACTTCGACACCATCAACGACGAATTGCAGAAATTCAACCCCGAGCTGGCCTCCCGCCCCATGATCGTGGCGGGCAACAAGTGCGACCTGGCCACCGACCAGCAGCTGGAAGCCTTTGCCGCCGAGATGGAAAAGCGGGGGTACGAATACTATCCCATGATGGCGCCCATCGCCCACGGCACCGACACCATCGCCAAGCGGTGCGGCGAGCTGCTGCAAAAGCTGCCCCCCATCCGCCGATTCGAGGCGGAGGCACCCACCCTGCCCACGCCGGAAGAGCTGCGTGACCACTCGGTGCAGGTGCAAAACCGCGACGGCGTCTTCTTCGTAGAGGCCAACTGGCTGCTCCGCGTGATGCGGGGCGTCCGCTTCGACGACCCCGAGGGGTTGGCGTACTTTGAGCGGGTACTCAACGGTGCCGGCGTCATTGATGCCCTGCGCGCTGCCGGCTGCGGTGAGGGCGATACCGTCAGCATCTACGACTTTGAATTTGATTTTATCGACTAATGGATTGCGGAAGGTATCAATATGGAACGATTATACCAAAAGGACATTGATCTGCACACCCTCAGCCCGCTGGCGCTGGCCTTTGTGGGGGACGGTGTGTACAGCCTGATGGTGCGGGAGCGCCTGCTGTGCGAGGCCAACCGCCCCGTCAACGACCTGCACCGCCAGTCGGTGCGGGACGTGCGCGCCGAGGCGCAGGCGGAGGCCATGGACCGCATTATGGAGCACCTGACCGAGGAGGAAGAGGCGGTATTCAAACGGGGGCGCAACGCCCACACCGCCCGCTCCGGTGCCGACTATCACCGCGCCACCGGTCTGGAGGCGCTGTTTGGCTATCTGTATCTGGACGGACGCATTGACCGCGTGCGGGAGCTGTTCGCCCTTTGTGTGGAGGAATGACCATGCTGAAAAAGATGAACTGGAAATCCTTGGCTCTTGACTTTGTGATGATTTTTGTGGGAAGCGTCTGCTACGCCTTTGCCATCGGCGCATTCAGCGACCCCCACCACATCGCTCCCGGCGGTCTGTCCGGTGTGGCCATCCTGCTGAACTATATGTTCGACTGGATCCCCATCGGCGTGGCCACCATCGTGATGAACGTGCCGCTGATTCTCGCCGCCTGGTTTGTGCTGAGCCGCTCGCTGGCCATCCGCACCATGTGGGGCATCCTGCTGTCCAGCGTGATGGTGGACGTGATGGAGCCCTGGCTCAAGTCGGTGTACCCCGCCGACGAAAACGCCAACCCCCTGCTGGTCTGCATCTTCGGCGGTGCCATCCTGGGTCTGGGCGTGGGTCTGATCATGCGCCGCGGCGGTACCACCGGCGGCAGCGAGGTGATGGCCCGCCTGCTGGAGAAAAAGTACCCCCACATGTCGGTGGGCACTCTGATTCTGGTGGTGGACGCGGTGGTCATCACCCTGTCCGCCGTGGTATACGGCAACATCGCCAACGCCATGTACGCGGTCATATTCGTGTTCGTTGGCTCCCAGATCATCGACCGCGTGGTATACGGCGGTCGCTCCGGCAAGATGGTGCTCATCTCCTCACAGAAGCAGCCGGAGATCTCCGCCGCCATTATGCAGCGGGTCAAGCGCGGCGTCACCCTGCTGAAGGCCCAGGGCGGCTATTCCGGTATGGATCAGAATATGATCCTGTGCGCCGTGCGCAAGGACGAGGTGTTCCGCCTGCGGCAGACGGTGTTCGAGATCGACCCCGACGCCTTCCTGATGCTGCTGTCCACCGATGAGGTGCGCGGCCTGGGCTTTATGAACCCCCACGAGGACTAAATAACAGCAAAAGACCCGAGGCGATGCCTCGGGTCTTTTTTTATCCCTCTTCGGTTTCGGGTAGCTTCCACACCAGAATCTCGTCGGGGCGGGTCTTCTCCACGCGGGTGACCCTCACCGACAGACCGTCGGCGTCAAACACGTCCCCCACCAGCGGGATGCAGCCCATGGCCTCCATCACCCAGCCGCTGACGGTGGTGGCGTCGCACTCGGTCTCGGTGCCGAAGTGATCCATTAGGTCAATAAGCTCGGTGGAGCACAGCACCACCGCACTGCCGTCCGACTGGGGCAGGATGTTCTGCACCACGTCGTCGTGCTCGTCCCAGATCTCGCCCACCAGCTCCTCCAGAATGTCCTCCAGGGTGACGATGCCCAGCGTGCCGCCATACTCGTCGGTGACGATGGCGATGTGGGACTGGGCCTCCTGCAGCTGCTTGAGCAGTAGACGAATCTTCACCGTGGGGGGCACGAATACCGCCGGCTTCATCAGCTTGGCGGGGGTGGGCTTTTTGGATTGCAGGCGATAATAATCCTTGTGATACACCACGCCGACAATGTGGTCGATGGTGTCGTCATACACCGGCAGGCGGGAGAAGCCGGTCTCCAGAAACGCCTCTGCCAGCTGGGCGGAGGTGGCATCCACCGGCACCGCCGCCACGTCTACGCGGGGGATGAGGATGTCCACCGCCTCGCGGTCGTTAAAAGCGATGACCGAGCGGATCATCTCGCTCTCCTGCTCGTCCAGGGAGCCGCCCTGCTCCGCCTCGTCCACGATGGTGAGGATCTCCTCCTCGGTGACGGTCTGCTCGTCGGTGTCCTTAAACACCAGACGCAGCAATTTCTTCCACAATGAGAAAATGAAATTAACAGGATACAGCAGCCAGGTCACCAGACGCAGCAGGCGCACGGTGTTCAGCGTGAATTTGTCCGCGTGCTGCTTTGCCAGGCTCTTGGGGCTGATCTCGCCGAAGATCAGCACCACCACCGTGGTCACCGCCATGGCCGCCGCGGGACCGTTGCCCTCGCCCACCCACCGAATAAACGAGGTGGTGGCGATGGTGGTCAACAGAATGTTGACCATGTTATTGCCCACCAGGATGGTGGACAGCAGTTTATCGTAATCCTCGGTCATACGCAGCACCAGCGCCGCCCGCTTGCTCCCGTTCTCCGCCATATTTTTCAGGCGGATACGGTTAAAGGTAGAAAAGGCGGTTTCGGTGGCGGAGAAATACGCCGACAGAATTACCAGTACCAGCATCGTGATGATCGCGCCGATGTCGTTCGGCGCCAGGTTGACGGTAAGCAACGTGCTACTATCAGGGTCCATTTTGTGTGAAACACTCCTTGTTTTTTAAAAATTACGGCTATTGCCGCCACCATCATAGCAGAAAACCCCGTAAAAGTCCAGTATTATTTGCAGACGGGATATTTTCGGTAGGGACGGGAAACGCTATCTACAGCAAAAGGAGGGTGAAACTATGGACTATATGATGATACTCAAGGCCTTTGCGGTAGGCGGCGCCATCTGCGTGGTGGGGCAGCTGCTCATCGACTGCACGGCGCTGACGCCGGCGCGGATTCTCACCGGCTACGTGGTGGCGGGGGTGGCGCTCACCGCGGTGGGGCTATACGGACCTCTGGCCGACTTTGCCGGCGGGGGTGCCGCCGTGCCCTTGACCGGATTCGGGTATTCGCTGGCGGAGGGGGTCCGTCAGGCGGTAGATGAGCAGGGTCTGGTGGGGGCTCTGACCGGCGGCATCACCGCCACCGCCGGTGGCATCACCGCCGCGCTGACGCTGGGTCTGCTGGCGGCCCTGGTGGGCAAATCCAAGGAAAAAACGTGAGAAAAGCGCCGTCCTCTGCGCGGGAGGGGCGCTCAAAAAAGTCCTATGCAACCAACGGTTGCATAGGACCTTTTTGATTATCGTACCACAGAATAGATCAGCTCCTGCGGGGCGGGAGCGGTATCGGTGATGGTCAGCGCCGCCAGATAGGCGTCGGTGGCAGAGGGCACCGCCTGAGGACGGTTGGTGTAGATGGTAGCCACAGGGTCGCCTGCCGCCACGTAGTCCCCTACGGTGCGACCGATGCGGATGCCCGCCGCGTGGTCGATGGCATCCTCCTTGGTGGCGCGTCCGGCGCCCAAAGTGACCGCCGCCACGCCGATGGCCTCGGCGTCCATACCGCTGATGTAGCCGCTCTGCTTGGCGGTGACGGTATAGGCAGGGGCGGCGGGGAATTTGGTCATGTCGGTGAGATAGGACGGGTCGCCGCCCTGAGCCTCTACCCACAGGCACATCTGCTGAAAGGCCACACCGCTGTCCACCGCCTCGGTGACGCGGGCGGCGGCCTCCTCGGGGCTCCAGCCGCGGCACAGGCACAGCATCTCGGTAGCCAGCGCCTCGCACAGGGTACGCAGACGGCGGTCTCCGCCGCCCTGCAGGATGCTGACAGCCTCCTGCACCTCCAGGGCGTTGCCCACCGCCTCGCCCAGAGGCAGATCCATATTGGTCACCAGGGCGGCGGCCTGTCGTCCGCAGGCGGCGGCAATATCCACCATCTGACGGGCCAGCGCCTCGCCGTCCTGTTGGGTCTTCATAAATGCACCGCTACCCACCTTAACGTCCAAAACGATGGAGTGGGAGCCCGCCGCCAGCTTCTTGCTCATAATGCTGGAGGCGATCAGCGGCACGCTGTCCACCGTGGCGGTCACGTCCCGCAGGGCGTACAGCTTTTTGTCCGCGGGGGCGAGATTGCCGGACTGACCGATGATGGCCAGTCCCACCCGCTCCACCTGCGCCAGGAAATCCTCGGCGCTCAGCTCGGTGTGGAAGCCGGGGATGGACTCCAACTTATCCACCGTGCCGCCGGTGTGACCCAGTCCGCGACCGGACATCTTCGCCACCTTGCCGCCCAGAGCGGCCACGATGGGGCCCACGATCAGGCTGGTCTTATCCCCCACGCCGCCGGTGGAATGCTTATCCACCGACAGGGTGCCGAAGCGGGACAGATCCACCGTGTCGCCGGAGTGCATCATAGCGTCGGTGAGGATGGCGGTCTCCTGCGGGGTCATACCGTTGAGGCACACCGCCATCGCCAGCGCGGACATCTGATAGTCCGGAATATCGCCGGCGGTATAGCCCGCGATCATATGGCGGATCTCCTGCTCGGTCAGAGCCTGACCCATCCGCTTATGTCGGATAATATCGTACATTCTCATAAAGAACACCTCGCATTCATACGAATAGTTTACCACACTTTTCCACCGATGAAAAGAGTTTTTTATTATCTGCAAAAAAACGGTGGATTTTTTCGGTAGGATATGATAAAATGAACCGAAACGACTATTTAGTAACGGAGGAACCTCTATGGAAGGTTTGGTACAATGGTTTATCGAAGCGCTGGACGGTCTGTCCGGTGAGTGGGTGGCCTTTATCATCTCGATGGTGCCGATTCTGGAGCTGCGCGGCGGTCTGCTGGCGGCGTCGCTGATGAACGTGGATATCCTCACCGCCATCCCCCTGTGCGTCATCGGTAACATCATCCCCATCCCCTTTATTCTGTGGTTTATCACCCCTGTCTTCAGCTGGATGAAAAAGACAAAATTGTTCCGTCCTCTGGTGGAGAAGCTGGAAAAGAAGGCTATGAGCAAGGCGGATAAAATTGAAAAAGGCTATTTCTGGGGTCTGGCGTTGTTCGTCGGCATCCCCCTGCCGGGTACCGGAGCCTGGACCGGCTCTCTCATCGCCGCCCTGCTGGACATCCCTAAGAAAAAGTCCATCCCCGCCATTCTGGTGGGTATCGTCATCGCCACCGTGATCATGGCCTTCGTGTCCTACGGTCTGCTGGGATCGCTGATGGCGCTGTTCAGTTAAATATCCCAAAAGGAGATTTTTGCCATCGCAAAAATCTCCTTTTTTTGTGCCTTTGATGGGGTATTATGTGTGGGAAGGACGCATATAATTCACTATGTCAAAGGAAAGGAACGGTACGTATGACAGACTATTGTACCCGCTATCTGCCGGAGGGGGATCTCATCAACTCCCCCGAAAACAAACAAGCCACCGCCACCATAACCGCCCTGATGCAAGCCAAGGAGGAGGGTCGCCTGCTGGAGGGACGGGCGGTGCGCTGTGACGTGGACCACAACCTGTACGTCAAGCTGCCCTGCGGCGAGGGCATCATCCCCCACGCCGAGGGGGCGCTGGGCATCGCCGAGGGGGTCACCAAGGACATTGTACTGATCACCCGCGTCAACAAGCCGGTCTGCTTCGTGGTGACGGGATTCCGCCACACCGAGGAGGGCTGCCGCCCCATCCTGTCCCGCCGCATCGCCCAGCAACGGTGTCGGGAGGAATTCCTGGACCGCCTGCAGCCGGGGGACGTCATCCCCGCCCGCATCACCCGTCTGGAGACCTTCGGCGCCTTCTGCGATATTGGATGCGGGCTGCCGGCGCTGTTGCCCATCGCGGACATATCGGTCAGCCGTATCCTCCACCCCTCCGACCGCCTGACGGTGGGTATGGAGATACTGGGGGTGGTCAGCTCGCTGGATAAGGGGCGGGTCTGCCTGTCCCATCGGGAGCTGCTGGGCACCTGGGAGGAGAACGCCGCCCGCTTTACCGTGGGGGAAACAGTCAGCGGCATCGTGCGGTCGGTGGAGCCCTACGGCATCTTCGTGGAATTGTCCCCCAATCTGGCGGGTCTGGCAGAGCCGCACCCCGACGTGCGGGTGGGACAGCAGGCCGCCGTCTACATCAAGAGCCTGCAGCCGGAGAAGCTGAAGATCAAGCTGGCGCTCATCGACGCCACCGACAACGACCAGCCCCCCACCCTGCCGGAATACTACATCACCAGCGGTCCGCTGACCCATTGGCGGTATTCCCCCGAGGGCTGCAGCCGCGTCATCGAGCGGTATTTCGAGCGAACGTAAGAATTTTATCCCCGACGGGTTGCAAACCGGTCGGGGATTTTGCTATAATAAGGAAAAGAGCCGTGTGCGAGCCCTACCCTTGCCTCCCTCTGATGAGGGAGGTGGCATTTGCGGAGCAAATGACGGAGGGAGAGAAAATGAAAGATTACAACCGAAGAAATATTCCTTTAGCGAAACATCTCAGGAAGACAATGACGCCATGGGAACGAAAACTATGGTATACTTTCTTACGTTTCTATCCCCTGCGATTTCAAAGGCAAAAAGCCATCGGAGATTATATTGCCGATTTTTATTGTGCCAAAGTAGAACTGGTTATTGAACTGGACGGTAGTGGACATTATTCTCAAAAGCAAGAGAAAGCGGATCAACTGCGCACCGACAAATTGGAATCCATGAATCTGACCATACTGCGAATCTGCAATTTGGATATCGATCGGAACTTTAATGGTGTGTGCCAAAAAATAGACGAAACTGTTAAGGCTCTCTCCCTCAGTCATCGACACTTCGCTTCGCGAAGCGCGCTGACAGCTCCCTCATCAGAGGGAGCCAAGGAGTGAGTTCTCCGATTTTATGCATACTATCACCCGACCGGAAAGGAGGAAAGCGGAATGAAACGACGGCTGATAAGCCTATTGCTATGCGTCGGTATACTGTGCCTGTGCGTCACCGGCTGCGGCGACGACGGCACCGGCGGCGGTTTCCGCTTCCCTCTGGAGGAGGAACCGGTGACGCTGGACCCCCAGACCGCCACCGACACCGCCTCGGTCACGGTCATATCCGCCCTGTTTGAGGGGCTGACCCGTCTGGATAAGGACGGTAAGGTGGTGCCCGGCGCCGCCGACTGGACCGTGTCCGACGACCAAAAGACCTATACCTTTACCCTGCGGGAATCCTACTGGAGCTGCCTGCACCTGCGGGGTCAGGAGACCCCCTTTGACACCCCCACCATCCTCACCGCCCACGACTTTGTGTTCGCGTGGCAGCGGGCGGTGGACCCCGCCACCAAATCCGCGGTGGCGGCGGAATTCGACACCATTAAAAACGCCCGCGCCATCCGCCACGGCAAGCAAAAGGTCAGCGCCCTGGGGGTGGAGGCGACAGACGACAAAACACTGGTGGTGACCTTGGTCAAGGCGGATCCCCACTTCCTCAGCCGTTTGGCTACTACCCCTTTTATGCCCTGTAACAAGGCATTCTTTGACTACACCGAGGGGCGCTACGGACTGGAGAAGGATTATCTCATCTCCAACGGCCCCTTCTGGCTGGGGGCGTGGAACCACAACGAGAGCCTGCTGATGTATAAGCACAACGACTATCACGATGCCGAGGCGGTGGCACCGGAGGCGGTGCGCTACGTCATCGGCACCGAGGACCCCTTGACCGCCCTGTCCGAGGGCGGACTGGACGCCGCCCTGCTCACCGCCCAACAGACCGCCGCGGCACCGGAGGGCGCCACCCTGCACCCCCTGCAGGATACCCTGCGCAGCCTGTGGTTTAATACCGCCGGTGACCCCTTTACGGTGGCGGCGGTGCGCCGCAGTCTGCGGGACAGCATCGAGTGGGACACCCTGCGGGGCGTGTACGACGGCATCAGCGACGAAACCCCCGCCGAGGGCTACGTCACCCCCGAGGCGGTGGTCAGCGGCACCGAGCGCTACCGCACCGCGGACAACGCCCTCGCCTATGCCACCGACACCGCCGCCGCCAAAAAACAGCTGGCAAAGGGTCTGGCAACGCTGGAGAGCGGCAGCCTGCGATTCGAGCTGTTGGCGGCGGACGACCCCGTCAGCGCGGACATCGCCCGCTATCTGGTGCAATCCTGGCAGAAGAATCTGGGGGTGTACCCCACCCTGACCCTATTGCCCCAGGCGGAGCTGAATAAGCGGGTGCTCAGCGGCAACTACCAGGCCGCCGTGTACACCCACACCCCCACCGGCAATACCGCCGCCGAAAACCTGTCCTGCTTCGGCTCCGACGGGGTGAATAATCTGTCCAACCTCAACAACAAGGACGTGGACGCCGCCGTGGAAACCGCCCTCAAGGGCGGGCGCAGCGCGGTGCAACGGCTGGAGGGGATGCTGTGGCAGGTCTGCCCCTGCGTGCCTCTGAGCGTGGTCACCCGCTACTATGCCGTGGCGGAGGACACCGAGGGCATCCATCCCCGCCCCTTTGGCGGCGGACGGTTCGCCGCACCCCTCTATTTCCGCGAGGCACTGAAATTCGACTAAAAAGAAAAACGCCGATGCTGACGCATCGGCGTTTTTTGTTTCGGATTAGTAATTCTCCTTGCGGACCTCGAAATAGGCCTGGGGATGAGCGCAGACGGGGCAGACGGCGGGCGCCTTTTTGCCCATAACCAGGTGTCCGCAGTTGCGGCACTCCCACATGGTCTCGCCGGCCTTCTCAAAGACCTGCTGCATCTCTACGTTCTGCAGCAGCTTGCGATAGCGCTCCTCGTGGGTCTTCTCAATGGCGGCCACCATACGGAACTGCTTGGCCAGAGCGGTAAAGCCCTCCTCCTCGGCGTCCTTGGCGAACTGATCGTACATATCGGTCCACTCGTAGTACTCGCCCTCGGCGGCGGCCAGCAGGTTGGCGGCGGTGTCGCCGATGCCCTGCAGAGCCTTAAACCACAATTTGGCGTGCTCCTTCTCGTTGTTGGCGGTCTGCTCGAAGATGGCGGCGATCTGCTGATAGCCCTCCTTCTTGGCGACGGATGCGAAATAGGTGTACTTGTTGCGCGCCTGGCTCTCGCCGGCAAAAGCCTCCGCCAGATTGCGCTCGGTCTTGGTGCCCTTCAGATTCATAACAATACCTCCTGATGGATAAATTTTAAATACAGACATAGTATATCCAAAATTTTCAAATTTTTCAAGGTTTTTTGCGAGAAAAACGAGATATTTTTGCCGACTTGCCCCCTGCCCCGCTTTGTGGTATAATGAGGGAAATCTCCCAAGGGAGGAACCAGTATGAATCTGACCCTAAAACCCATCGCCCACATCCGCACCGACTTCGGCACCAAGTTCGGCGTGCCCCGTCAGAGCGGCGTGGTGGAGGAGCTGACCGCCCGCATCGTGTTTGAGCCGGAATACCGCAACCCCGACGCCCTGCGGGGGCTCACGGATTTCTCCCACCTGTGGCTGATATGGCACTTCTCCCAGGTGCGGCAGGAGGGATTCTCCCCCACGGTGCGCCCGCCCCGTCTGGGGGGCAACACCCGTATGGGGGTGTTCGCCACCCGCTCCCCCTATCGCCCCAACCCCATCGGGCTGTCCAGCGTCAAGCTGGTGGGGGTGGACTACGCCACACCCGAGGGTCCCGTCATCACGGTGGCGGGGGCAGACCTGATGGACGGCACCCCCATCTTTGATATTAAACCCTATCTCGCCTATACCGACGCCCACGCCGACGCGGTGGGCGGCTTTGTCCAGGGGCTCACCGACCGCGCGGTGCAGGTGCAGTGCGACCCCGCCCTGCTGGCTCCCCTGCCCAAGGACGTGCGCCACCGTCTGCTGGCGGTGCTGGCGCACGACCCCCGCCCCACCTATCAGAACGACCCCGAGCGGGTATACGGTATGGGCTTTGCCGGCTACGACGTCCGCTTCACCGTGGCGGAGGGAATTCTCACCGTGGTTGAGATTTTGGGTTGATTTTTGTCGAATAATGTGCTATAATTCTTAATTGTGAACAAATTGTTAACTCACCTTGAGGAGGAACGCCTATGAGAAGAGCAGACGGAAAGATGCTGCGCCACACCGACCCCATGTATCGCATCGTGGCTCATATTATGACAAAACGCAGTGATTCCCTGAATTCCATTACCTTGGACATTCCCCTGGAGCCCATTGAGAAATACATCCGCCAGAAGAAAAAAGAGGGTAAGAGCATGAGTCATATGACCGTGATACTGGCCGGTATGAACCGCCTGATCAACGAGTTCCCCGCCCTCAACCGCTTTGTGGTCAATAAGCGGGTATACGCCCGTAACGAGCGCGCCATCGGTATGGTGGTGCTCCGTGCCGGAGCCACCGGCGCCGAGACCATGGGCAAGATCTATCTGCAGCCCGAGGACACCATCTTCGACGTGGATGACCGCATTATGAAGTTCGTCAACGACAACCGCGACGTAGAGGGCGAGAACGCCACCGATAAGATCATCAAGACCCTGGTGGGTCTGCCCGGTCTGCTGCGTGTGGCGGTGAACATCCTCAAATGGATGGATTGGCACAACCTGCTGCCCAAGGCCATCATCGACGCCAGCCCTATGCACAACACCATGGTGTTTACCAATCTGGCGTCTATCCGCACCAACCACATCTATCACCACGCCTATGATTTCGGCACCACCAGCCTGGTGATGGCTGCCGGAAACACCCGCGAGGTTCCCCGCCGTCTGCGCACCGGTGAGATCGTCCACGAGAAATGCCTGCCTCTGGGTCTGGTGATGGACGAGCGCATCGCCAGCGGCTATTACTTCGCCACCGCCTTCCGCCGCTTTAAGGAGTATATGAAAAATCCCGCGCTGCTGGAGGAGCCGCCGGAGAAGATCCTGGAGGATCCCGAGCTGTAAAAGGTACATAACAAAAAGCCTATGCAACCAACGGTTGCATAGGCTTTTTTGTTGTTGCTTTACACGGCGGTGGATAAGGGAGCCTCCCCCGTCGGTCACGGTCAATCCTGCGTGCGGAATGCGAACAGCCGCTGTCCCAGATAGTTAAAGCCCATAAACAGGCACATACCGGTCAGCTTGGCGACGTTGTCCCGCAGGGCGTCGCCGCAGCCTGCCAGCGCCCACTGCATCAGCGGGATGGCGATGCCGTAGGCCAGCAGATAGCACACGCCGATGTTCACGGCGAAGCGCAGGGCGGGGCGCCACCCCTTTTCGGTGTTTTTGAAGGTGAAATGCTTATTGAGAAAATAGCTCATCACGCTGGCCAGGGCGGTGGGCACCGCCGTGGACCACCACATGCTCAGGTCGGTGAGGTTAATGAGCAGAAAGGACAGCCCGTCCCCCACCAGGGTGTTGAGCAGACCCACCAGAATGAACTTCCACAGCTTGGCGTCAAACAGCGCCAGTAATTTTTTCATTATCCTCACCTCCGTTCGTTTTCCCCTATTGTATCACAGGCGGTGAGGTGTGTCAAACAGGACGGGCGACGGGAGGGGATGGAACCCCTCCCCTACAAGTCCTATCCGACGTCGTTTTGATGTCGTAGGGGCGGGTCTCCGTGCCCGCCCGTATTATCGCGGGAGGGAACAGAGTAGCGAAGCGACATCCCGCGGAAGTGAATGACAGTCCGGCGGACTGTCAGAGCCGCGGGTGGACCGAGCCGCAGCGAGACCCCTCCCCTACGGATTCTATCGAACGTGAGAGGAGTCAAAATGAAAACCGCCACCCGTATGGGTGGCGGTTTTTGTTAGGCTCTCACGCTGAAAGCTTATTTCATTTTCAGACGGACGGTGGTAGACTTGACGGTCTTGCCGTACTTGTCGGTCACCACGCAGTAGACCAGGCGGTTCTTCACCTTGCTGGTCATCGTCA
>JAFSFH010000024.1 GCA_017435305.1 Clostridia bacterium | reverse complement strand
TGCTTTTCACCCTATTTGTTCTCGAAAGGCATACAGCCTTTCATCGCCCCAATAGAATAAAAACCACTCAAAATCTGCTCGCTTTCAGGTCGCAGATTTTAGGAAGAAAGGATTTTTGTTCTATCAAGGCACAAAACACAGGAAATACTGTATGTATTTCCGAGTATTTTAACGAAGATAGAACGGAAATCCATCTTCCTAAAACGGAGTTCGGATTTGTCGCTCTACCCTAGCAGGGAGGGGACCAAATGAAAATCGCCCACGCAAAAGAAAAGCTACTCACACTGTTCCTGCTGGCGGTGCTGGTGTGGGCGCGCTGGCAATTCCAGATCCCCTGCCCCATTCGGGAGTGGGTGGGTATCCCCTGCCCCGGCTGCGGTATGTCCCGCGCCTATTACTGCCTGCTCCACGGATCTATTGCGGATGCATTTCATTGGCACGCGATGTTCTGGTCCGTCCCACTGTTGGGCGTGTACTACATGACCGACGGACGGCTGTTTCAAAAACGGTGGATCGACTACACCATCCTCATCGCCATCGCCGTTGGCTTCGCCGCCAACTGGGTGTGGCAGCTATGCCGATAAAGGAGGTTATCCTATGCAACGGCTGAAAGAGAAAAAACTATTCCTGCTGGACATGGACGGGACGCTGTATCTGGACGACGACCTGTTCCCCTGCACCATCCCTTTCCTCAGCGCCATCAAGGACAACGGCGGACGGTATCTCTTCCTCACCAACAACTCCTCCAAGAGCGTGAGGGTGTATATTGAGAAGCTGGCACGGTTGGGTATCCCTGCCACCGAGGAGGACTTTTTCACCTCGACAATGGCAACGTGCGTGTATCTGCGGGAGCACTATCACGGCAAGAAAATCTATGCCGCCGGCACCGCCGCCTTCCGCCAAGAATTGGCAGAGGCGGGGTTCCCCGTCACCGACCGCCTGGAGGATGACGTGGACTGCCTACTGATGGGCAACGATAGCGAGCTGACCTTTCAGAAGTTGGAGGATGCCTGCATCCTGTTAGGGCGTAAAGTCACCTACCTTGCCACCAATCCTGACTGGGTCTGCCCCACCGCCTACGGCTACGTGCCGGACTGCGGCAGCGTGTGCGAGATGCTATGGCGGGCAACGGGTAAGCGCCCCTATTTCATCGGCAAGCCGGAACCGGCTATGGCCCAGCTGGCGATGCAAAAGTGGGGCGCAAAACCGGAGGAGACCGTAATGATAGGCGACCGCATCTACACCGACGTGGCCTGCGGGGTCAACGCCGGCATCGACACGGCGCTGGTATTCAGCGGCGAGACCACGCGAGAGGTGTGGGCTGAGAGCGACGTGAAACCCACCTGGGCGGTGGACAGCATCACCGATATTTATGAAGTGATTAAAAATAAATAAAAGCCCTGTGGCTGTTGCCGCAGGGCTTTCCTATTTACTTTCTACGGAAGATAAGACAAAACACCAGACGGAACAAAGACCCCACCGCCATACCCGCGGCAGAAACCACCAGATACCACAGGGCGTGGACAAGGGCGGATTCATTGTAGTAAATCGGCACAGACGGGACAAACAGCACCGCAATGGCTACGGGATACAAGAACTTTACCCAGCCCTTGCAGAAGACGCCCAACAGGAAACCCAAAAGAATGGCAGAAAACAGAATCAGAAACACCATTCCCATAGCGTCGGTCGGCCCCGCAAACAGCGGAAGAATGTAAAACATAAACAGCTGTATCGCCAAAGCAGTCAGTTCTTTCCAATACTTTTTCATACCATATCCCCTTTCATTTTAATCGGTTTGCAAGCAACAAACCGCATCGTACAAGCATACCATAGCGGCGGCCAGCAATCCACCGCCCACAATATCCGAAAGCCAATGGACACCCGCCAACAGACGGCCGCCCACCATAAACAACATAAACAACAGAATCAGCGTCAGCGTTACCTTGCGCAACCACGGACGGCGGATACGACGGCGCAACTGCCACGCGGTGGTGGGCATCACACATAGCGTGAGCAAGGTGGTGGAAGACGGATAAGATACCTCTAAATGGCCGTGAATCAGCACGGGGCGGTGGTTCACCACCACCGCTTCAAACAGCAAATAGACGGCTAACATCAACAGATAAAAAACACCCAACATCAGGATGCTGAAATCCACCTTAAGAATATGTTTGCGCCGTATCCACTGGCACAAGCCGAAGATAGCAAAACCGAAACCGATAAACACCGGCACCAGCCCCAACCAATCGGTAATGGTATAGATGGGCATACACACACCCGTGAGATTGTGAACAAAGCCATTGACTGCGGCAAATCCCACGGCGGTGCCGTTAGGGCCGATGGGCTGAACGTCTATCCAACCCAAGGCCAATGTCCACAGAATAAAGGCAATCAAGAACCAGATGGACAGTAAAAATCGTTTGCTTGTATTTTTCATATTGCAACCTCCCTTTCGCACGAACATCGTACAACGGGTTGCATCACTTTACAAGATACGAGGTGTCACACATGCGACACGATGGGTGTCAATTCTTTTTAATCAATAACAGCACTTTAATAATCAACAGTACGAACAGATACACCGCAGCATAGGGCTGAGAGCCCAGAATAAACACCAGTACACCTACTCCGCCAAGAAGTAACGATGCAGGAGCTTTTAGTTTCAGCCATAAGGAAATATTGGCGTTCTGCAAGGCTAAGGTGAGAACGCCCAACAGCATCAACAGGACGACCACCGACAGGTATGCAACCCGCACATAAGGAGCTACCGCCGTTAGGGACAGTAAGGATACCTCCTGCAAGGTGATGCCGTAGGTTTGTCCAAACAAGGGCAAAAAGAAAAACAAGGCGGTGCTCATATCCAATAGCCCAAACACCAAATCTCGTAGGTGGGCGGTTTTCCGTTTCGTCTCCTCCTCGGCCACCGTCAGCAACTGATCGGTGGAGAGCAGGTCGTCCACCGACACAGAAAAAAAGTCAGCTATTCCCTTCAGTGAGTCAATGTTGGGGGTTCCCCTACCCGACTCCCACTTGGAAATGGCGGTGCGGGACACATACAATGCCGCCGCCAGCTCCTCTTGAGTAAGTCCTTTTGCCTTGCGGAGTTGTTGTAGTTTTTCGTTCAGTTCCATAGACTCACCTCTTTTATTGGCAAAATTATAGCATACACCCTTGTGATATATCAAGACACGATTCGTCACGCAAGAAAAAACCGCCGTCTGCGATGCAGACGGCGGTTTTTAGTTTCGGTTTAGTTCACCGGAGTTACCACCACGTCGGGGGTGTAGGGTGCAGAGGTGTCCTCTTTCTTATCGCGGTTAGCGAAGAACTTGGGAGCCACCTGGGGGAACATGGCGTAGGTCAGCACGTCCTCCTCCTGCTTCACGTAGGGAGCGGCCTCAGCCTTCAGCTTATCCAACTCCGGCTCCAGCGTGTCCGCAAAGCGGCAGGTGATGGGTTGGTCGTCGCCCAGAATCTTCTTGGAAAATTCGGGGTCGATGGGTGCGGGGGTCTTACCGTAGTCGCCGTGGATCATACCGCGGAATTCCTTGGTGACCATCTTATACCGCTCGCCCAGAATGACGTTGAACACCGCCTGGGTGCCCACGATCTGGCTGGTGGGGGTCACCAGCGGCGGATAGCCGGAATCCTTGCGCACGCGGGGAATCTCCGCCAGCACCTCGTCCAGCTTATCCTCCTTGCCCGCCTCCTTCAGCTGACCCAGCATATTGGAGAACATACCGCCGGGCACCTGATACAGCAGGGTGTTGGCGTCCACGCCCATAGACTTATGGGAGATCTGACCGCCGGTGACGTACTTATCACGCAGCTTGGCGAAATGAGTACGCACCACATTGAGCTGGTTCAGATCCAGACCGGTGTCGTACTCGGTGCCCTGCAGAGCAGCCACCAAAGACTCGGTGGGCATATGGGAAGTACCCACGGACAAGGGGCTCATAGCGGTGTCGATGATGTCGGCGCCCGCCTCGATGCCCTTCATAATGGACATAGACGCCAGACCCGCCGTATAGTGGCTGTGGATGTCGATGGGGATGCTCACAGACTCCTTCAGACGGGAGACCAGATCGTAGCAGGCATAGGGGGTCAGCAGACCCGCCATATCCTTAATGCAGATGGAATGGGCACCCATCTCCTCCAGAGTCTTGGCGTAGTTGGCATAATACTCATTGTTATGCACGGGGCTGAGGGTGTAGCTGATACAGCCTTGCACGTGAGCCTGCTCTTTGTTCGCCGCCTTAATGGCGGTCTGCAGGTTGCGGGCGTCATTGAGCGCGTCAAAAATGCGGATAACGTCAATGCCGTTGGCCACAGACTTCTGCACGAAATACTCCACCACGTCGTCGGCGTAGGGGCGGTAGCCCAGCATATTCTGACCGCGGAACAACATCTGCAGCTTCTGATGGGGCATCTCCTGACGCATAATGCGCAGGCGCTCCCAGGGATCCTCATTCAGGAAACGGATGCAGGAATCGAAGGTAGCACCACCCCAACACTCGACGGAGAAGTATGGAATCTTATCCATCTCCGCCAGAATGGGACGCATCTCATCCATGGTCATACGGGTAGCCAGCAGCGACTGATGGGCGTCGCGCAGAACCACCTCGGTAATTTTAATCGGTTTTGCCATAGCGGTCACCTCGCAATTAGTTCAGGCTCAGCAGAACAGAACCGGAATCCACGCTGTCGCCCTTATTCACGTTGATGGAGGCTACGGTGCCGGCGCAGGGCGCCACGATCTCGTTCTCCATCTTCATCGCCTCAAACACCACCAGGATCTGACCCTCGGCAACGGCGTCACCGGCGGCCACCTTAATGTCAATGATGGTGCCGGGCATGGGGCAGGTGATCACGGTGCCGCCGGCAGGAGCGGCAGGGGCAGCGGGAGCCGCCACGGGAGCGGCAGGGGCAGCAGCGGGTGCGGCGGCGCCGATCTCCTCAACGTCTACCTCATAGGCGTTGCCGTTGACAGTGATGTGGAACTTTTTCATAATACATTCATCCTTTCTGAACCCTCTGGGAGGGATATGGTCGTTGTTATGTTACTCGGTCACCGACCGATGGGAAAACGAATTCATTGACACTTGCATTCGCCGTACAAGAAGGACGGGATGGACACGGTGTATCCCTCGTCGGCGGGAACGAACTCCAGCCGCGTCAGGATAGGCGCCAGCGCCTCCTGACGGCACAAGCCGACGGTCGCACCGCGGCAATCGCCGGTGTTCAGCACCGAGCGGATCAATCCCTCGGTCATCATAGGCAGGTCGGTGTGCACCGACAGAATCTCCACCGTATCGCCGCGCACCGCAAACAGCGCGTGACCCAGCACGGTGCCGTCGCTATCCCGCAGCACCATTGCATCGGTGCCGTCGGGGGCGGAAATGCTGTTCAGAAAGCCGTTATCGGCGGGCTGTATGGTAATCACGGTCAGGCTCCCTTCCGTACTTAATGTAGCCGGCGGCAATCTTCTTGGTGACGCCGGTGGCCATCACCAGATTCTTCACCTCGTCGGGGGTCAGATAGCGCCAGTTGCCCACGGGGAGCATACCCAGCTTGACCTTGCCCACCGCGTTGCGGCGCAGACGAGCCACCTCCAGCCCCAGCGCCTCACACATACGGCGGATCTGGCGGTTGCGACCCTCGTACAGGGTGATCTCCACCACACAGCGGTCGGCGGCGCTGGACACGATATTCACCAGAGCGGGCGCCGTCCTGCGACCGTCCAGCACAATACCCTCTTCAAATTTTAGTTTCTGCTCCTCCGTCATGGGACTGCGCAGAGTGACCCGATACAATTTCGGTACGTGGTGGGTGGGATGCATCACGGCGTTGGAAAAATCGCCGTCGTTGGTCATCAGCAGCAGACCCTCGGAATCCTTATCCAATCGTCCCACGGGATATACGGGCACACCCACGCTGCGCACCAGCTCCTCCACGCATTTGCGCCCCCGCTCATCCGACATCGTCGTAATATAACCACGGGGCTTATGTAGGGCGATGTACACCGACTGCGGTGCAGCGCCCAATTTTTTGCCACGGACGTGGATGACGTCACGGCGGTCATCCACCTTATCCCCCACCTTAGCGGGGCGCCCGTTGACCTTTACGTGTCCGGCGGCGATCAGCTCCTCCGCCTTGCGGCGGGAGGCGACTCCCCGTTCGGACAACACTTTTTGCAAGCGCACAACTGCCATCGGCGCATCCTCCTATTACAAGCGATTACAGGGCGGCGTCCGGCTTCTTGCTCAGCTTATCCGATACCTTGTCCACCAGGTCGGGCACCATGGAGATCATACGGTCCATGGAATCGGGACGGGACACCACCGGCAGCAGGTTGATCTCACCGTTCTTAATGGTGAGGAACGCCACGGGGGTGATCTGAATGCCCGCTCCGGCGCCGCCGCCGAACAGTTCGGACGCCGACTTATTGGGCAGGTCGGTGCCGCCGGAGGCGAAACCGTAGGACACGCGGGAAACGGGAATCAGCGTGATCCCCTCTGCCACGTTAATGGGGGTACCGATGACGGTATTGGCGTCCACCAATTCGTGAATCTTCTCCACAGAGACACCCATCAAGCCTTCTACTTTGTTAGCCATATTACGAATCCTCCTTAAGATTATCGTCTTCTTCTTGCATTAGGGCCAAGCCTACGGCCAATTTCAATACGATGCCGATCAGCTTCGGCAAGGACATCCGAAAACGGACGTCCATACGAACGTCGCTCTGCTCCAACAGGAAATTGGGCTCCACCCGCACGTTTTTCTTGCGAAAGCGCACCTTGCGGGATACCCACTCCAGAATCGGGTATAAGAAGCTGCACACCTCGCCGTAGAACTGGGCGGTCTCGGCGGGGTCGCCGGTGGCCAGCAGCATCTGCAGGTCAAACCGATCCACCGTCACCGCGTCCAGAAAGCGCCACAGCGCCTTTCCCTCCAGCTTGATGGCCTCCTTGAGGAAATACAGAGTGGTCATCAGGTCCTCCTGCTTGACCAACTCCGCCAATTCCTCGATACGGGACAGCTTGTACACCAGTCTGCGGCGTTTCTTCGGTGCGGTGGTGCCGTCGGGCTGAACCGTCACCGCCTCAGGCCATACGGTGTCCTCGATACCCAAAAACCAGATCTTTATCACCAGTTTCCCATCATAGGTCATACGCCCATAGATGGGAATCAGCAATACGATAATAATCAGAGCCAACAGAGCGAGCAGAATATACACTGCCCACACGGTTTATTCCTCCTCGTCTTCGCCAAATACCGAATCGTCCACGGGAGTCTGCTCCGACAGTACCTCGTCCAGCGTGGTCTCACGCATGGTGTTGTCCTCCTTTTGCGGCAAGGGGGGCAGCTGATCCAGCGACGAAATGCCGAAGCAACGCAGGAAGTTGGGGGTGGTGCCGTACAGCAGCGGTCTGCCCGGCAGATCCATACGACCCTTCTCCTCGATCAGACCCTTCTGCTGAAGACCCTGAATGACCGCACTGCAGTCCACGCCACGGACCTGCTCCACAAAGGGGCGGGTCACCGGCTGGTTGTAGGCGATAATGGCCAGCACCTCCATCGCCGCCTGGGACAGGGGCGTGTTGCGGCGGATGTCCATCGCCTTACGCACGTAGCCGGCATAGGCCTTACTGCTGCACAGCTGATAGCTGTCGTCCAGCTTCAGCGCGGTGAGACCGCCGCCGCGGGTGTTAACGTCCTGCGCCCAGTCCTCGGCGATGCGGCGGGTGACGTCCTCGTCCAATTCCAGCGCCAATGCCAGACGGGATACCGGCACCGGCTCGGCACTGGCAAACACAATGGCCTCAATAGCGGCCTGATACTGTTTAATTTCCATTCTCTAACACCTCCGTAGACTCCGAATCGTCAAACTCGGCGGGCACCGTGTTGTCCCACTCCTCGGGGGGACGCATATGCACCTGCTGGTCCTCGCCCTCGCCATCCACGCTGATGCGCTTGGACTTAATGAGCTCCAGCAGAGCCAGGAACGTGGCCACCAGATCCGATTTGGTCTCGGCCTTTTTGAACAGGGATTGATAGGACACCTTACCGCGGCTGTACAGCTTTCGCAGAACGTAGGTGATCTTGGTGGATACCGGCACGATCTTGCGGGCCACAATGCCGTGGAACGCCTGGGCGGGCGGCGGCAGACGCCGCTTTCCGCGACCGGCGGCGGACAGATAGGCGTCCATCATCTCTATCGCCTGATGCACACGGCGATAGGTCATATCCGGCTCTACCTCCTCCGGCTCGCGGATAAAGAGGTCGCCGCCTACGTAATCCACCGCCAGGCGACGAGCCATCTGCTGGCACAGCTGGTACTCGATCAGCTGTCCGGACAGCTCCCGCTTAAGCTCCTCGGTCTCGTCCTCGTAGCGGGGCAGCAGCATCACCGACTTGATGTGTACCAAGCGGGCGGCCATCTCCAGAAACTCGGTGGCTACGTCCATATTGTAGTCCTTCATCTCCTGAATGGCGGCCAGATACTGCTCCAGCACCTGAGCAATCGGGATGTCGTAGATATTCAGTTTATTCTTCTGCACCAGAAAGAGAAGCAGGTCCAGCGGACCCTCAAAATCCGGTAGCTTGTAGGATATGGTTTCCATTTTACCGCTCCTATATGCGTATTAGATAAACAAGTCCAGTAATTTAACAGGCAGGTCGGTGAGCAGGTCGATGACCCAGGCAACGCCGCCCCGCATCACCGCCAAGGGGGTGTCCAGCAGACCCGTGAACAGCACCACGAACAGTCCCATAGTGATGTAGCGGCTGTACCGCTCCAGCGTATACGCCCACTGACCGGGGATCAGGGTGGTCCACAGACGGCTACCGTCCAGCGGCGGGATGGGCAGCAGATTAAACACCATCAGGGAGATATTGACCCCCATCACCACGTCCACCAGCAGCCACAGCACCTCCATCGCCACCGCGCTGACGCGGAACAGACCGAAGAAACCGCAGAGCTTGTAGATCTGCACCGCCAGCAACGCCATCAGGAAGTTCGACAGCGGCCCGGCCAGGGACACCAGAATGGTATCCCGCTTGTAATTGTGGAAATTGCGGGGATTGACCGGCACCGGCTTGGCATAGCCGATGCCCACCGTCAGGATCATCAGGGTGCCCCACAGATCCAGGTGGCGCATGGGATTCAGCGACAGGCGACCGTGCCAACGGGCGGTGTCGTCGCCACACCAATGAGCCACCAGACCGTGCGCCAATTCGTGCACCGGCAGGGTCAGAAAAATGACCACCGCATAGGCAAGCATCATATACAGGATGCCGAACACATCCATATTTTCTCTATTCTGTAAAAAATACCACAGCATAATTGTCTCCCAAAAAATTGTACAAACTACACCAGTATATTTATAGTCAATATATTCTACCAAATAAAATAGAAAATTACAAGGGTTTCTGCCAACAAATCGCAAAACTTTCTTGACGAAAAAAATATTTTCGGAAACCTTGTAAAAAACACTTGATTTTTTTCTTATTATCTGCTAATATAGTTCCGTTGCTTTGTGGGGGTACTATGCCCCGACATAAACTATGCTTGATTCGGCCCACGGCCGACGTAACAGAAGGAGGTGCAGAACAATGGCAAAGTGTGATTACTGCGGTAAGAGCGTGACCTTCGGCATTCGTGTGTCCCACTCTCACAGACGGTCCAACCGTAGCTGGAAGCCCAACATCCGCCGCGTCAAGGCGATCGTTGACGGTTCCCCCAAGCGTGTGTATGCCTGCACCCGCTGCCTGCGTTCCGGAAAGGTCACCCGCGCGGTGTAATTCCAACCAAAACGTAAACAAAAAGCCATCGGCAGATGCCGATGGCTTTTTTGTTTTATTCGTATGTTTCTCCCCCGCCCCGTCCATACTTACAGCGAAAGGACGGGATGCTATGTATAACAAGGTGGAAATCTGCGGCGTCAACACCGCTACGCTGAAGGTGCTGACCGAGGCGGAGAAGATTCACCTGCTGCAGCAGATGCAGCAGGGACACAAACAGGCGCGGGAACAGCTGGTGCAGGGTAATCTGCGGCTGGTGCTCAGCGTGGTGCAGCGCTTTGCGGGACGGGGTGAAAACCCCGACGACCTGTTTCAGGTGGGATGCATCGGACTGATCAAATCCATCGACAACTTCGACCTATCCCAAAACGTGCGGTTCTCCACCTATGCCGTGCCCATGATCATCGGTGAGATCCGTCGGTATCTGCGGGATAACAACGCCATTCGCATCAGCCGCTCTATGCGGGATATTGCCTATCGCGCCATGCAGGCAAAGGAGCAGCTGCTGTCCGAAAACAAGCGGGAGCCCACCATCGACGAGATCGCCGAGCGGCTGGAGCTCCCCCGGGAGGACATCGTGGTGGCGCTGGAGGCCATCGTGGAGCCGGTGAGCCTATACGAGCCGGTGTACAACGACGGCGGCGATACCATCTACGTGCTGGATCAGCTGGGCGACCGAAACGACGACCGCAACTGGCTCAATGAGATCGCGCTGAAGGATTCCATCGCCGCCCTGTCCGACCGAGAGAAAAATATCCTCAATCTGCGGTTCTTTAAGGGGCTGACGCAGGTGGAGGTATCGGGAAAGATCGGTATATCCCAGGCGCAAGTCAGCCGCCTGGAAAAGGGAGCGCTCAACAAAATCAAGGGCGATATGTAACCGAAATCTCTTGGTATCAGCGGATTTATAAGGTGTAAAGCAAAAGACCTACACACCCGATGTGTAGGTCTTTTCGTCGATTATTGGTCCCCTTTGTATTTCCGTCGGGTCGCCTGACCGCCGCGGATGTGCCGCTGCGCCTTATTCACCTCTAACACGTGCCGCACCTGCCCGTATAATTGCGGATTCACCGCCTGCAACCGTTCCGATACGTCCTTATGTACCGTTGATTTGCTGATATGAAACCGCTTGGCGGCCGAACGGACGGTGGCGTTATTCTGCAGGATGTACTCTCCCAGCTCCACCGCTCTCTCTTCCACAACACCTTTCATACATACCTCACCTCGTCAATGTGTTCTCTACACCATATGTGACAGAGGGCAAAAATATGATGAACATTCAAGGTGAGTTGACAGAATGACACATTTCTTTTATACTAAACGTACATAGTAACGAATATATTGTGTAGACACCTCTGCACAGAAAGGAGAAATATTGTGGAATTCTTACATCGCATCATCGATATCCTCACCGGATTTAACGTGCTTTCCGTTACGGTGCGGCTACTGCTGGCATTGATCATGGGCGGTCTGATCGGTATGGAGCGTGGCCGTCACGGTCGTGCCGCCGGTATGCGCACCCATATTCTGGTGTGCGTCGGCTCCTGTATGACCGCGCTGGTGGGCATCTACATCATGAGCATCAATCCGGGCGAAAACATCACCCGTATCGCCGCGCAGGTTATCTCCGGCATCGGTTTTCTGGGTGCCGGCACCATTATGATCCGTAACCAGTCCATCATCACCGGCCTGACCACCGCTGCCGGCGTGTGGTGCACCGCCACCATCGGCATCGCTCTGGGCTACGGCTTCTATCTGGGTGCCGCGGTGGCCACCGTCATCGCCCTGATCACCGCCACCTGGCTGACCCGACTGGAGACCGGCAAAAAGAACCTTATGCGGGTGTATCTGGAGCTGGAAAACCCCGATCAGGTGACCGCCACCGTGGAACAGATCCAACGGCTGTTCCCCTCAGCCAAGCACGCGGAGATCTCCGCCCCCAAAAGCGGTCTGATCAACGTGGTGGGTCTCTCCGTCACCGTGATACTGGATAAGGAAGAGCAGGAATCCTGCCTGCACACCCTGACCGACATCGACAACGTTCTGTTCGCTATCGAAGAATAACCGAAAACGGCTGACCCGTAATTGGGGTCAGCCGTTTTTTTGCAAAAATTCCCATTGACAGCCCACGCCGATTGTGGTAAACTAGCAACAGAACAAATGTTCTTTTTTGGAGGTGAGCGTCGTGTCCCGTCACATATTGCACGTGGATTGCAACAAATTCTATGCATCGGTGGAGTGTTCTCTGAACCCCGAGCTGCGGGACAAGCCGGTGGTGGTGGGCGGGCACGAGGCCAGCCGCCACGGTATCGTACTGACCAAGAATGAGATTGCCGCCCGCTACGGCATCGCCACCGGCGAGACCCTATGGTCCGCACGGTGCAAGTGTCCCGACCTCATCACGGTGCCGCCCCACTTCCCCCTCTATCACAAGTATTCGGGGATGGTGCGTTCCATTCTGTTGGAGTATACGCCGCTGGTGGAGCCCTTTGGTCTGGACGAGGCGTGGATGGACGTAAGCGGCTGTCAGCGGGATCCGGTGGAGATCGCCGAGGAGATACGCCGACGGGTCAAGGAGGAGCTGGGCATCACGGTCAGCATCGGTGTCAGTTTCAATAAGACCTTTGCCAAGCTGGGCAGCGATTATAAAAAGCCGGATGCCGTCACGGTCTTCTCCCGCGAGAATTACCGCGACCTGGTATGGCCCCTGTCGGCGGGGGAACTCATCTACATCGGTCGCGCCACCCTCAAGAAGCTGGAGGAGCGCTTTATCTTCACCATCGGTGACGTGGCGCGCAGCGATCCCGACCTTCTGCACTCCCTGCTGGGCAAGTGGGGACCCGCTCTCCACGCCATTGCCAACGGGCAGGATAATCAGCCGGTGATTCCCTCCGAGGAGGCGGCGGGGGTACAATCGGTGAGCAACGGTATGACCACCCCCCGCGACCTGACCGATGACCGCGACGTGCAGCGGGTGCTGATGGTACTGTCCGAAAGCGTGGGTCGGCGTATGCGGGAGCAGCACCTGGTGGGCAAGACCGTCGAACTGCACCTGCGGGATAATCAGCTGAACACCCGCACCCATCGGATAACGCTGGATCACTACATCCAGTCCACCAACGACATTGAAGCCGCCGCCTTTGACCTGTTTCGGGAATCCTATCGGTGGAAGCGACCTCTGCGCAGCGTCACCGTAGGAGTCAGTGGGCTGGAGGCAGAGGGCACCCCCACTCAGCTGGATATGACCGACAGCGCCGGCAGGGAGAAGCGGGAACAGCTGGACCGCGCCGTGGACAGCCTGCGGGAGCGATTTGGGGACAAGGTCATCCGCCGCGCTATTCTGCTGGAGGACCCTGACCTGACCGGCGAGAGTCCCTATGAGACCCACACCGTCCACCCCACCGGCTTCTCCGGAAAGACGGATGACATCGGAGGTAAGAAATGAGCCGCCGCGTGTACGTGGAGGTGGCCGCCGTATTCACCCCCGAGGGACAGATCGTACCACGGCAGATCCGCTGGGAGGACGGCACCCTGTTCACGGTGGATCGGGTTGTCGATATCCGCCACGCAGCCGCTCTCAAAGCGGGCGGGTGCGGTCTGCGGTACACCATCCGCATTCAAGGTAAACAAACCTATCTATTCCTCGACGAGGACCGTTGGTTCGTGGAGGGAAAAGATACAAAAAAGCCGACTGCATAGCGCATAATGCTATGCAGTCGGCTTTTTATTTTACCAAACAAACGGAATCAACCGATATCTTACTCGTTGCTTATACTCACGGTATCCGTCCAATTCCGCCTCCAACACCGCCTCCTCATTACGAATGCGAAGAACCAGAACAAAAGGGTATACCAAAAACACCGCTAAAGCCACCAGGGAGCCCAGCACCAACGGTATGGACAAAAACAGAAGAACGGTGGCCAGATACATCGGGTGCCGAACGATGCCGTATAAGCCGCTGTCCACTACCCGCTGCCCCTCCTGCACCTGAATGGTGCGGGACAAATACGTGTTCTCGCGCAATACCTCTGCGTACAATACATACGCCAGTAGAAACACCACCGAAGCGGCAATCACCACCCCATTAGGGAGCGGTAACCAACCGAAGCGGAAATTCAAGCCGCACAACACGAAACCGACGATAAACATCACTCCGCTGATCAGCAAAACCGTCTTTTGCTCAGGCTCTTTTTCTTTCGCATCCAGTCGGCTCTGCAACAGAGCAGGATTCTTCGCCATCATCACCAGCCCTGCCGCAAACATAGGCACAAACAACAGACCCATCAACAGCCAACCGTTCCAAAAGGCAACTGTTCCGGCAGGCAGAAATATAAGTAATCCCACCAACACCGCGCCCAAGAGAAACTTGGTCAGGGCTTGTATAAACAATTTCACAGTCATAGGTATTCCTTTTCCTTGATTATTTCAGTTCTACCACGGTGACGCCGGTCTCGCCTTCGCCGTAAACGCCCAGGCGGAAGCCCTTCACCTGCGGGTGTCCCTTCAGATGGGCATGGACGGCAGAGCGCAGAGCGCCGGTGCCCTTGCCGTGGATGACGGTGACCCGCTCCAGACCGCACAGCACGGCGTTATCCAGGAAGCGATCCACCTCCAGCAGGGCCTCCTCCACCGTCTGACCGCGCAGGTCCAGATCGGTATGCACGGAACGCTCCATACGGGAGGCAAGCCCAACCGACTTGGCACCGGAGACGGGGACGGTGCGTCCCTTTTTCTCCGCCCGCTTGGACTCGTACAGACGCAGGTTGGCAACGGGGGTGCGGGTGCGGATGGCTCCCGCCTGCACCTCCACCATACCCTTATCGTCGGCGGCTTTCAGCACCACCGCCTTCAGCCCCATATCCACCAGCTGGACGGTATCGCCCGCCGCCACGGGACGGGGCAGGACGTACTCCTCATTCCCCCGCTCGGTGACGGGATCGATGGCGTCCTCCATCTGCCGCAGACGGGACTTCAGCTGGCTCTTCGCTGCCCGAGTGCGGTCGGCAAAGTCCGCCGCCTCCTTCTGCTTACGCAGGTCGTCCAGCTCGTCCATCAGCCGCTGTGCCTCGGCGCGCGCCTTTTCCACAATGCGCTGTGCCTGCTGGCGGGCGTTCTCCATCTCCTTATCCTGACGGGCCTGAATATTCTCCAGTTTTTCCTCGCTTTGCCGTGCGGCGCGTTCCGCCCGCTGACGGGCACTCTCAGCCGCGGTAATTTCCTGCTCCAGCTCCTGACGGCGGGCATCCAGACGGCTGACCACCTCCTCCAGGCGTTGGTCGTCCCCCGATACCAGACGGCGGGCATTCTCCACCAGATTGGCATCCATTCCCAACCGCTCGGTGATGGCAAAGGCGTTGGACCGACCGGGTACACCGATCAGCAGACGATAGGTGGGTCGCAGAGAGGCCACGTCAAACTCGCAGCTGGCATTCTCTACCCCCTGCGTGTGGATGGCGTACGCCTTTAGCTCCGCATAGTGGGTGGTGGCGCCGATGCGCGCCCCCTGTCCCCGCAAGCGCTCTAAAATAGCCACTGCCAAAGCGGCGCCCTCTACAGGATCGGTGCCCGCACCCAGCTCATCCAGCAACACCAACGTGCCGTCGGTGGCCTCGCCGAGGATGCGGATGACGTTGGTCATATGGGCGGAGAAGGTGGACAGGGACTGCTCGATGGACTGCTCGTCACCGATGTCCACCAGAATCTTTGAAAATACCGACACCTGGCTGTTGTCCCCCACGGGAATCAGCAGACCGCACTGAGTCATCAGGGTCAACAGACCCAGGGTCTTAAGAGTCACCGTCTTACCGCCCGTGTTGGGTCCGGTCACCACCAGGGTATCGAACTCGCCACCCAGTTCTACATCAATGGCCACCACCTTTTGGGGGTCGATGAGGGGGTGTCTGGCACGGCGTAGGCAGGTGTGTCCGTCGGCGGTCAGTTTCGGCTTAATGGCTTTCATCTTATAGGCCAGGTGCGCCTTGGCGAAGATCAGATTCAGCTCCAACAGCACCTTATAGTCCGCGATGATAGCGGTGGCAAAGGAGCCCACCTCGGCGGACAGCGCGAACAGGATGCGCTCGATCTCCGCCTCCTCCTTGGATTTGAGCACCTTGATTTCGTTATTGGCCTCCACCACGCCCATGGGCTCCACGAACACGGTGGCACCGGAGGCGGAGGTATCGTGCACCAGACCGGGCACCTCGCCACGGTGCTCCGCCTTAACGGGCACCACGAAGCGACCGCCGCGGATGGTAACGATGGATTCCTGCAAGGCTTTTTGATAAGTAGCGGAGCGCACCAGCTTATCCAACTGGTCGCGCACCTTCACCGACGCCTGCCGCATCTTGCGGCGGATGTCCGCCAACACGGGAGAGGCGTTATCCGCCACTTCCTCCTCGTTCACCACCACGGCAGTGATCTTATCCTCTAAGTATTTGTTGGGTGCCAACACCGAAAAGCGGTCGTCCAGACAGGTGACGACCCCCTCACAATGGGAGCGCCACTGGCTGATGGAACGAATGATGCGCAGGGTCTCGGCAATACGCAGCAACTCGCCCAGGGACAGGCACGCGCCTGCCTCGGCGCGGCGCAGAGGGTTACTAACGTCGGCGAGCTGACCGAACGAGGGACTGCCGAAGCCGCCGATCAGGCGGCAGGCGTCGTCGGTCTCGTCCAGCAGACGCTGGACCAGCGTCGGTTCGGTGGCCGGGCGCAGGGACCGTGCCATCTCGGCTGCCGCCGAGCAGCAGGTCTCCCCCGCCAGTTTGTCCAAAATTTTATCCAGTTCTAATGCATGTAAATCTCGGTTCATAATACGTTAAATTCCTTCAGTTTGTAGGGTATGATAAAAGTCTAACGTAGCAAAGCGGTGCTGGGTCTGTGCCAGCAAGAACCGCTCCATCAGCGTCGCCAGCAGCGCACAGTCCGCCGTAGGCAACGAGAAAGCGAAGCACCGTTCAAACTCGCCGTACAGAATATGCCGCAGTGCCGCCAGCACGCCGGCGGACACCTCCATAGCATCCCCCTGCCCCGCGTGAGCCGCACAGGACAGGGTGCCGGCGGCGGGAGAAAACCACAGGGGCGCGTCCGGCTGACCGCACAGGGTACAGCCGGTCAGATCCGGCATATATCCCTCCAGCGACAGCAGGCGCCCCTCCACCACCGACTTAACCAGCAGGGGGTTCTTCTCCCCCTGTGCCAGATAGTGCAGTCCGCTCAAAAGCAGCCGCAGATGCCGGGTCGCATCGGTGTCGGTGGGACACATCCGCAACGCCAACTCGCAGAAATACTGTGCCAATGCCAGCCGCTCCACGTCCTGCCGCAGGGCAAAAAACACCTCGATGGGCTGGGCATCCTCAATTATGTATTTATCCCGACCGGGGATCAGACTCAGTCGGGAATAGCACAACGGCTGTGTGGATGAGCCGAAGCGGCTCTTGGTCCGCTTGGCGCCCCGTGCGGTGGCGCGGACGATGCCTCTGTCGCGGGTCAATATCGCCACAAAGCGGTCCGCCTCTGACAGGGTGTCATACTCCCGCAGAATCAGGCCGTCGGTCATCAGATGCTGTTTTGGGGCGGTCGCCATAGCCCGATTCCTCCTCCTGCACACCGTTGGTGGCCCGCGGCATCAGGTCCACACCACGATACCGCAGATAATCCTCCACCTTACCGCTGTGGGTAAAGGTGTGCCATAGTTTATCCTTATCCATCTGCCTCGCCTCCTCGGGGATAGTATCCCACCGAGCAGGGCAAGTAACAACGGAAAATTAGTCCAGTTTATAGCCGAGACCGCTCAGGAAGCCCTGACGGTTGCGCCAGTCTTCCTTTACCTTCACCCAGCACTGGAGGTTGACCTTGGTGTCAAACAGCTGCTCCAGCTCGGTGCGGGCGCGGGAGGCGATCTCCTTCAGCATAGCGCCTTTTTTACCGATGACCATACCCTTGTGGCTGTCCCGCTCACAGTAGATATAGGCGTCGATGTCCAGGATGGTGCCCCTTTCGGTCTCCCGCTCCCCCCAGCGCTCGATGTCCACCGCGATGCCGTGGGGAATCTCCTGACGGAGCAGCTGCAGCATCTTCTCGCGGATGACCTCCGACGCGATGGTCTGCTCGGTCTGGTCGCTGGAGGCATCGGACGGGAAGAAATGAGGGCTCTCGAAGGTGTAGGCGTTCAGCTCCGCCAGCAGGTCCTCCAGACCGTCACCGGTCACCGCAGACACCGGCACGATGGCGGCAAAGTCCATCTGCTGCTGCCACGCCGCGATGCAGGTGAGCAGCTGCGCCTTATCCGACACGGTGTCGATCTTATTGATCGCCAGAATCACCGGTAGCTTCTTCTGCTGCAGCTGCTTGAGCAGTGCCTGCTCCTCCTCGCGGATGACGGTGCGGGGCTCGGTCACCAGCAGACCCACGTCCACGCCGGACACAGCCTCGCCGATGGAGCGCACCATAAAGTCGCCCAGGCGAGTACGGGGCTTATGATTGCCCGGGGTGTCCAGGAACACCAGCTGGGTCTTATCCCGCGTCACCACGCCCATAATGCGGGTGCGGGTGGTCTGGGGCTTGTCCGATACGATGGCCACCTTTTTGCCCACCAGCGCGTTGAGCAGAGAGGATTTACCTACGTTGGGACGCCCGACAATGGCTATAAATGCGGATACGGTATCCATAGTTCATTCTCCTATCACAAAGCGACCCTGCTCCGACAACGGGAGCAGGGCGCGGGTATTAATTTTCGCCTTCCAGTACGTAACTGCTGCCGCGGGGCAGACCGATGGACAGCATAACCGCCTCTTCCTTCTCCCGCATACGGACAGCCTCCAGACCGCCCTCTACGTGGTCGTAACCCAGCAGATGCAGCATAGAGTGCACGGTGAGATACCCCACCTCGCGCTGCAGGGAGTGACCGTACTCCTCCGCCTGTGCCTGCGCCCGCTCCAGCGAGATGACGATGTCACCCAGCATATAGGCACCGGTGGCGGGGTTCAGGTCGTACACCCCGTCCTCTCCCAGGGGGAAGGACAGCACGTCGGTGGGGGCGTCGATATTCCTCTGCTCCCGATTGATGGCGTGAATCTGATCGTTATCCACCAGAGAAACATCCACCTCGGCGGAGCCGTCAAACTGCTCCAGCTCCAGCACCGCGTGACAGCAGCGGCGGATCAGCATCCGCACGCCGGTGGGCACCTTAATGGCCTTCTGCTTATTCTCAATGTTGACTTTGATCTTATCCATTGTGTTTGCCTCTTTTCTCGTCTTTCTTATGATTCCTGGCCGCCTCGGCACGGACACGGTCAAACTTCTCGTAGGCGGCGATGATCCGCTGTACCAGCTGGTGACGGACCACGTCCGCCTGGCTGAAGGAGCAGATGGCCACGTCCTCCACGCCCTGCAGGATCTTCATCACCTGCTTAAGGCCGCTGGACTTGCCGTCCGGCAGGTCGATCTGGGTCACGTCGCCGGTGACCACCATCTTGGAATTGAAGCCCAGACGGGTCAGAAACATCTTCATCTGCTCCGGCGTGGTGTTCTGTGCCTCGTCCAGGATAATAAAGCTGTCGTCCAGGGTGCGACCGCGCATATACGCCAGAGGAGCGATCTCGATATCCCCTCGCTCCAGATAGCGATGGGTGGTCTCTGCCCCCAGCATATCGAACAGCGCGTCGTACAGCGGGCGCAGGTACGGGTCCACCTTGCTCTGCAGGTCGCCGGGCAGGAAGCCCAGCTTTTCGCCCGCCTCCACCGCGGGACGGGTCAGGATGATGCGGTCGATCTCCTTGGCCTTATACGCCTTGACCGCCATCGCCACCGCCAGATAGGTCTTACCCGTTCCTGCGGGACCGATGCCCAGGGTGATGGTGTTACTGCCGATGGCCTGTACGTAGGTCTTTTGTCCCAGGGTCTTGGGCTTAATAGGCTTGCCCTTGGTGGTGACGCAGATGCTGTCGCCCCCCAGCTGACGGACGGTGTCCTCGGCGCCCTCGTTGACCAGCGTCATCACGTAGCGCACGTTCTGCTCGGTCAGCTGCTCGCCGCGGTCGATCAGATGCAGCAGACCGCTGACCGCCTTGGCCGCGTCGGACACGTTGGGCTGTTCGCCGCTTATCTTAATGTGGGTGTCGCGGATGAGAATATTGACGCCGTAGGCCTGCTCCACCAGCTTGACGTTGCTGTCATAGCTGCCGAACAGGGACACCGCCTGCTCCATCCGATCCACTTCTACAATATGCTCAACCATAAAATCTTCCTATCTTCCCATATTTATTCCATTATAACCCATTCGCATCCGTTTGTCATTTGTCAAACTGCATAAAAATATGCGAATTTTTTATCCCTCGCTATCACGGCAGTGCGCCGTCCAGCGGCACCTCCACCGCAATATTCTCGCGGCAGAGATAGGTGGCGGTGAGCACGTACGCCCCATCCCGCACCTGTCCGGTCACGCTCTGCCGCTCATACCCATCCGGCAAAAACAGCTCCCCTTCCAGTTCTTTTAGCCGTCGGTGCGCCAATTGTTCCGCCTGCTCCGAGGTGCGCAGAGCGGTGATTTCGGTCAGCGGCAGGTAATAATCGGTGGTCACCCCAAGGGGCAGACGGGTGCCGTCAATGGTCAGGAAGTGCTCGGTACGGCGGTGGGCGGTTTTGGACTGTAAAGGCGTTTTACTGTACAGCGGAAAATCCCAGCAAAGAAGCGAGAAAACGGGTCGGCACACCGCCTCACCCGACGGAATCGAGCGTGTGTATTTCAGCGGCACAGACACGGTAATGCGGCGGTTGGTCTGCGCCCAAACCGCCCCATAGGAACGGTACAGCTTCTCCCCCAGCTCGCTCTCCACCCGTCCGGTGACCAGGCGGGTGCCCGCCGTGACCGCCTCCCCCACCATCACCAGCTTCTGTCCGCTGCGCACCTCCATCTCCAGTATCTTTCCGTCGCACATCGCCACCAGATCCGACGGCTGGGACAGATCCAACACCTGCGGAGTAGGCTCCCGCTCGGTCACCTGAATGCGCGCTACACAATGGCTGGGATTGACCGTGATGAAGGATACGCTGTCCAGGGTATCGTTTCCCCGCAACTGCAGATCCTTAATGTCCACGTCCGCCATCCGCGCGCCCAGACGCACCCCCCGCTGTGCCGCCACCTGCCGCACCTGCTCCACGGGGGTATCGGCGGTGCCCTGCACCTCAATGACCCATATTCGGGGTGCCAGACACGCCAGTATCACCGCATATACCACCAGCCCCACCAGCAACCCATTGCGATGGCGATAGCGATGCCACACAAAGGGAAACCCGTGCTTTTTCACCATCCGCATCCGCACGCAGGCGTGTCGGGCGGCAGGGCGGATGCGGCGGTAATCCGCGGCGGTGCAGGAAAAGCGCAGATACTCCCGATGCCAGCGGACGCCCCACACGGCGATGCCGAGGGCGGTCAATTCATTCAGCAGCCGCTCGGGGTAACCGCCCTCCGCCGACACCCGCACCCAGCCGTATATCCACCGCAATATCCGTGATACCACACCATCACCCCAATTCGATTCTCAACAGCCGACCGCTGACCGTGGCACCGTCCACCGTCATACAGCCCATCTGAAGCCCCTGCCCATACACCGTCACCGCGCCAAAGGCGGTGCGCAGGCTGACCCTGTCCTCGGTATACGCCAATATCCCCTGACAGCCGGTCAGTATCGCCCGCTCGTTCCCCTCGATCTCCATCAAAAACGTGCTGTCGCCCATACGTGCCATACAACGCCCCCCTATTCACCACCAATGTATGCGCCCGCCATCCGCAACATACCGACATACCCGCACATCGTCCTACATATACCTAACCGAGGGGGTGGCGCCATGTTTGTACGAACCATACGCCGAAGCGGCGGTATCACGGCGATGGTGCTGCTGGGGGCGGCGGTGGTGCTGCTGTTATATCCGCAGGCGGTGTCCACCGGCATCAGCCGAGGTCTGGCGGTGTGCGGGTCGGTGGTGATACCCACCCTGTTCCCCTTTATGCTGCTGAGCGGTGTGTTGGCAAGCTCCTCCCTCTGCCGCCGCCCAGGTCGGGCATCGGCGTGGATAGCCGGACGGCTGTTCGGTCTCCCCCCCTGCTGTGCGCCGGTGATCCTGTTAAGTTTGGTGGGAGGCTATCCTGCCGGTATGCTGGCGGCGGCGGGTTTGTATCGTCAGGGGCAGATACGGCAGGAGCAGCTGCGGCGGATGAGCCTGTTCTGCATCGGGGCGGGTCCCGGCTTTATCATCAACACGGTGGGGGCGGGACTGATGGGCAGCAGCTCGGCGGGAGTACTGCTGTATGCCGCCCAGACGGCGGTATCGCTGGGAATGGGCATTTGGCTGGGGCGCGGTCACCGCGATGAGCAAACCGCCGCCACAGCGCCGCCGAGCCCGCGCCGCCCGCTGACGCAGGTGGTCGGCGATACCTGCGGCGCACTGGTGACCCTCTGCGGATACGTCACGCTGACCGCTATGGTGCTGTCCATCATCGAAGCCATGGGTGTGTCCCGCTGGGGCGGCGCGCCCCTCTCCGCCGTTATATCGGCGGTGCTGGAGGTCAGCTGCGGGTGTATGGCGCTGGCGGGACTACCCCATGCGCCGCTGTGGCTGAGCCTGGCGGTCAGCTGGGGCGGACTGTCGGTCCACGGACAGATCGCCGCCGCCCTGCCGCAGGAACGAATACTCACTCCGTCTTTTTACGGGGCGCGGGTATGCCACGGGCTGCTCAGCGCGGCGGTCACCTGGGGGCTGTTCGCCCTGTTCCCCGTGCGGATACAGACCTCGTCCCAAGCGGCGCAGACACTACTCTATTCCGTGTCGGTACCCGCCTCGGCGATGCTGCTGTTGTTGTGTTTTTTGGCAATGTTGTGTTTTTCCGAAAAAAAGACTGGAAATTACACAACGGGTGTGCTATAATGGTCACAAGCCAAAGGAGGTGACCGTCTATGCGCCGCAAACTGTACGGCAACAACATCCAGCCCTGCTGCGAATACTGCGCCCACGCCCGCCGCGCCGCCGACGGTCGCGTGATGCTGTGTAACCGCCGCGGCATCGTCCCTATGTATCACAAGTGCCGCTGCTTTAAGTACGACCCTCTCAAGCGGGTTCCCTTCCGTCAGCCGGCACTGCAGAAGTATCGACCGGAGGAATTTATTCTGTAACGACGGGAAATTTCTTGTTTTTTTCGAGATTTTCTCTTGACAAGTGGCAAACTGTTTGCTATAATACCCCTCGTTGCAGAGATATGCGGCTGTAGCTCATCTGGTAGAGCGCCACCTTGCCAAGGTGGAGGTAGCGAGTTCGAGCCTCGTCAGCCGCTCCAAAAAAAGACACCACCCAGTTGGGTGGTGTCTTTTTTTGAGGCTGCTTCGGCTCGGACTCCGAATTTTGCGTAGCAAAATTCAAGGTTTTGGGCGAAGATCGTGTGCGAATAGAAGTATCACTTAGCCTCGGCCAAAACCGGAGTTCTGAGCCTCGCAAAAAGACCGACCTCGATGGTCGGTCTTTTTGTTTTGCGGTTTATGCTTTATCTTGGAGCGTGAAATACTCCCTCCGTCACGGCTAACGCCGTGCCACCTCCCTCAAGAGGGAGGCTATGGCGGGGCGATTTTCAAAGCGCATAGAGTGATTGAAAATCCTCTCGGTCACGAAGCACGTCGAACTCTTTCCACTTTAGATACCCCTTAAAATCTTCGACCAACGTAGTTGTTCCGCTGACTGACATATCATTGCCATCAAACTCCAACTTGTTCAGCACGGGACTGGTGTAAGGAATAGCCTTTTTCTTTGCACTCTCCACTACACCAACATAAGTTACTGCATATTCATAAGATTCTTTTAATGCGGAAATTGCCTCATCAAATTTCTTTTCTCGTGTCAAACACATTGCTTGCCATATTTTATTGTGCATTAAGGTGCTACTGTAATCTAGGTAGTTACCGTCGGAGATAATCGTTTTAACAATGCTTTCTGCGGCTTTTATGGACGGAAGATCGTGTTTTCCCCATTCCAGCCATCTCACCAATTTATTCATACACCCACATATTAACTGTTGCCTGCATTCTTCTTTTTCATCACCAACCAAGCACCACATAAGCAATTCATCTGATTTCGGGTGTTGCTTGGCATAGGGTATTGCATCCTCCCTTCTTCCAATGTCGGGTAATGTCATAACGATTCCATAAATGGCATCGTTCTTGACGTCCCTATCCGAGCAATCCTCAATAATCATTTCGTAATACTTCACGGCATTTTGGAAATGCTCTTTTTGCTCATCCGAGTGACGCTGACAATGATGGATGGCATACGCTGCCTCTGCATCTGCAAGCCACATTAGGTATTCATAATTTCCGGGATATTCTGAAACCGCGATTTTAGCGATTTTATATCGTCTTTCTACGTCTCCCGTGTTCCACGTTTCTTGCCATATTTTCAATAATTTCTCTTGGTTCTCATCAACATCTCCAACAAATCCAAAAAGTTCATCGGTTGTAACATCAAGCAATCTCGCCAACGGTACTATCATAGACAGGTCGGGAGATGCCACACCCGTTTCCCATTTTGAAATCGCCTGAAATGATACATTGAGATATTCTGCGAGTTTTTCCTGTGTCATATCTTTTTTCTTTCTAAGTTCTTTTATTTTTACACCAATATGCGTCATAATTGATCTCCTTATAAAAAGATAAGCGAGCTCTGCTTCCACTAATATTATATTACGAAACCAGAATCATTCAATAACTTGTTTTTTGATGATAATTCAACTTTCATTCGAGTTATGAAACAAAACTGGCGCATCTACTTTAGAGAAGGTGCTCTAACGAGTGTCCTTTTTGTTTTTAGGAGTTGCCTATTGTTTGTGGCGGAAAACTCCCTCCGTCACGGCTAACGCCGTGCCACCTCCCTCGAGAGGGAGGCTAACAATCCCTCCGACCTCGCTGCCGCTCGGCCACCTCCCTTTACACAAGGGAGGCTTTTGCTCTATCCTACGTTGTCGTGGTTTTTCACCTCCAGCGACGTGTGTAAAGAAAAGTTTGCTATTTTGAACAATTTTCTTTCATTTTTTCGCCAAAATTATGAACAAATCGAAAATTATGCAACCAAAAGTTGCAAAAAGTGCATTTTGCTCTTGATTTTTGCGCATAATGGGTGTATGATGTATGGGACGGCGAACGCTGTCATATACTACTGTCTATAACACATTAGGAGGCAATTTATGACCATTGGTGAAAAGATTACCGTGCTGCGCAACGCCGCCGGTATGTCCCAGGATGCCCTGGCGGATAACCTCTCGGTATCCCGTCAGTCCGTGTCCAAATGGGAAATGGACCAGGCTCAACCCCAAATCGATAAAGTGATGCAGATCTGCAAGCTGTTCTCCGTGTCCGCCGACGCTCTGCTGGACGACGACAAGACGGTGGATCGTGCCCCCGCCGGCACCGCCCCCAAGCTCCGGTATTTCGGCACAGACGGTTTCCGCGGCGAGGCCAACTGTAATCTGACCTCTATGCAGGCCTACAAGGTAGGTCGCTTCCTGGGCTGGTACTTCTCCTCTCCCCTGTCGGGCTGTAAGGATAAGAGTTATCGCCCCCGCATCGTCATCGGTAAGGATACCCGCCGCAGCAGCTATATGCTGGAATACTCCATCGTGGCGGGCATCACCGCCAGCGGCGCCGACGCCCACATGCTGCACGTGACCACCACCCCCAGCGTGTCCTACGTCACCCGCACTGACGAGTTCGATTGCGGCATTATGATCACCGCCAGCCACAACCCCTTCTACGACAACGGCATTAAGGTCATCAACCGCTACGGTGAAAAGCTGGACGACGTCACCACCGCCTACATTGAGGCCTATATCGACGGCAACCTGAAGGCTCTGGGCGTGGATGGCGACGACCTGCCCCTGGCCAAGCGGGAGCACATCGGTCGCATCATCGACTACGTGGCCGGCCGTAACCGCTACGTGGGCTACCTTATCTCCATCGCGTCCAATTCCTATAAGAAGCTGCGCATCGGTCTGGACTGCGCCAACGGCGCCAGCTGGATGATCGCCAAAGCCGTTTTCGACGCCCTGGGCGCCCAGACCGTCGTCATCGGCGACGAGCCGGACGGTCTGAACTGCAACAGCGGCTGCGGCTCCACCCACATGGAGAAGCTGTGCGAGCTGGTCAAGAGAGAAAAGCTGGACGTTGGTTTCGCCTTTGACGGCGATGCCGACCGCTGTCTGGCGGTGGACGAGAACGGCAACGTGGTGGACGGCGACGCCATGATGTATATTCTGGGTATGCGCCTGAAAAACCGCGGTATGCTGAACAAGGACACCGTGGTGGCCACCGTTATGTCCAACAGCGGCTTCTTCGCCTCGCTGAAGAGAGCCGGCATGGAGGTGGATCAGACCGCCGTGGGTGACCGCTTTGTGTACGAGTCCATGCTGAAGAACGACTTTAGCCTGGGCGGCGAGCAGTCCGGTCACATCATCCTCAAGAAATACGCCACCACCGGCGACGGCATCCTCACCGCCATTATGATCGCGGAGGAGATGTGCGACCGCAAGATGAGCCTGTCCAAGCTGGCGGAGCCGGTGACCCTGTATCCCCAGTACCTCAAGAACCTGCGGGTCAAGAGCAAAGAGGCTGTAATGAACGATCAGGCTGTTCTGGATGCCCAGGCCGAGGCGGAGAAGCTCATTGCCGGCAACGGTCGCACCCTGCTGCGCCAGAGCGGCACCGAGCCGGTCATCCGCGTGATGGTGGAGGCGGAAACCCCCGAACTGTGCGAAAAGTACGCCGCTATGATCGCCGACGTGATTGTGGAAAGGGGTCATTGTGTTGAATAAGCTGGTTAAGACCGCTGACCTGTACGACTGTCAGGTCCCCTATCTGAAAGAACTGTTCGATTCCTGCGAATATCCCTGGGAGATGCTGCCCAAGATCAAAGAGTGGATCCTCGGTCTCATCGAGTCCGGCCTGCCGGAGTTCACCGAGCTGAAGCCCGGTGTGTGGGTGGGCAAGGACGTGAAGATCGCCGACTACGTGACCATCGAGGCACCCGCCATCATCGGTCACGGCACCGAGATCCGTCCCGGCGCCTACATCCGCGGCAACGTCATCACCGGCAGCGGCTGTGTGATGGGCAACTCCAGCGAGTTTAAGAACTGCATCCTGCTGGACCGCGTGCAGGTGCCCCACTATAACTACGTGGGCGACTCGGTGCTGGGCAACAAAGCCCATATGGGCGCCGGCAGCATCTGCTCCAACCTAAAGTCCGACGGCAAGCCGGTGGTTATCCACGGCGACGAGGACTACGTTACCGGTCTGCGGAAGATCGGCGGCATCCTGGCGGACGGCGCCGACGCCGGCTGCGGCTGTGTCATCAACCCCGGCACCGTCATCGGCAAAGGCACCCGCATCTATCCCCTGACCTCCCTGCGGGGTGTGTATCCCGCCGATTGCATTGTCAAAGCCACCAATACTGTTGTTGAGAGAAAGGAAAATGCGTAATGAAATACATCGTTGTCAACACCTATGAAGAACTGAGCAACAAGGCGGCGGACCTGATCGCCGCCCAGATTCTGGTAAAGCCCAACTGCGTGCTGGGTCTGGCCACCGGTTCCTCCCCCGTCGGCACCTACAAGCGTCTGATTGAGGACAACAAGGCCGGCAAGATCGACTTCTCCACCGTCACCAGCGTCAACCTGGACGAGTACGTGGGCCTGGACGGCTCCAACGACCAGAGCTATCGCTATTTTATGAACGACAATCTGTTCAACCACGTGAACATCGACAAGGCCAAGACCTTTGTCCCCAGCGGTCTGGCTGAGGATCTGGCTGCCGAGGGCGAGGCGTACGACGCCATGATCAAGGAGCTGGGCGGCATCGACCTGCAGCTCTTAGGCATCGGTCTGGACGGCCACATTGGCTTTAACGAGCCGGACGCCTATTTCACCGGTCCCACCCATCAGGTGACGTTGGACGAGTCCACCATCGAGGCCAACGCCCGCTTCTTCGCCAGCAAGGATGAGGTGCCCACCACCGCCATCACCATGGGTATGATGTCCATTATGCAGGCCAAAAAGGTGCTGCTGATCGCCAACGGTGCCGCCAAAAAGGCTATCGTAGAAAAGGCTTTCTTCGGCCCCATCGACCCCCAGGTGCCTGCCTCCATCCTGCAGCTGCACCCCGACGTGACCGTCATCTTCAGCGAGAACTGATTTGGATAGAAAAAGAGCCTACCCGATTGGGTAGGCTCTTTTTTTGTTACAAGTAATCCCGCATTTGGACGCTCAGGTCCTCTTCCAGTTTGATAAGCCGCTTGCAGATGTCCTTGGAGGTTTCATCGGCGGCGGCGTACTGGTTGAGATAGCGGCTGAGGGACTTGACCCCCATATTGCATCCGTCGGTCATCAGGTCTGCCACGGTGGCATCGGAATCGTCCATCGCCAGCTTCATATTGGTCTTCATCCAGGACATACTCTTGGCCATAGGGTTGGGGGATTTGCCCTCGTCCCCGTATTTCTCCAGCAATTCCTGCAGCTCAGCGTCCAGCTCATTGTGGGCGCGCTTGCAACGGGACAGGCAGTCCTTCATCTGCTTATCCTGCACCCTGTCCAGCACGTCGTCGATGGAGTCCACTCCCATACGAATGCCCGCATCGCATTCCCGCAATAACTTGATGGTATCTTGTTCAATCATAATCCTCTCCCCTTTCGGGGGTAGTATGTACAAAACCGCCCGCGCTATACGCACGGGCGGTTTTTCATAACGGTATTAGCCGACGAAATACTCGGCATAGGTGGCCGAAGAAATCTCATCGTACAGGGTGATCTGCTCGCCCTCGTACTCCAGCACGCAATAGGGACGGGCGTAGATCCGTGTATTGTGATGGGCGGGCGGCACGTTGGTGACGCGCACCGCAAAGGAACAGGTGTCCGCATCGCAGGACAGCAGATAATACGCATCCACGTCAATGACCGTCAGCGCACTGTTCGTGTTTTCGCGCACCATCAGCGCGTAAGAGGTACCAACCTCGGTCTTATTGCTGATCACGGCACCCAGGGCGATGACAGGGCAATCCACACCGCGGTAGCTGACGGTGGCGCCCGTCAAATCTCCGACATACTGACTGCTTCGGGCAGCGCCGGACACGAAGGCCTCGAACTTAAAGGCCAGACCGCCGTTGCCGTCGCCCATCTCCATGGCGCTGTTCAGCACCTCATCGGAATAGACGCGGTACTCGATCAGGCGCACGTCTCCGCACACGTTACAGTCCACGTCGTACTCGTCGTCGTACAGATGCTCCCCTGCCTCGCGGACAGCGCCGCAGGCATTACAGTCGGCATCGCAGGCGCCGTCGTACTGATGCTCCACATCGTTACCGGCGACGGTGACGGTGATGCTGTTCACACGCACCTGGGCGGACGTCGCGGCAATATCCAGCGAATCCGTGGGCGCCTCAAACGCCACGGTCACTGTCGAACCGCTGACGGTGGCGGCATCGCCGATGGAGGTTCCCAACGCCGCAGCATAGGTACTGCTGCTGCAGGTGAACACGATCTCGGTCATACCCGCGCACTCCACGATCACCTGGGAGCCCTTGTAAAAGCGGACGGGATCGGAATAGTCCGCAACATTACTGGTAGCATTATTCTTATTATTCGTGACGGTGATGCCGTTCTCCACCCACACCTGTTTGGTGGTGGAGAACTCGGTGCGCTTGGACGCATCGTCAAAGGTGATGGTCACCTCACCGCCGGAAGTGGTGCTGCGCTCAGCGCCGCACACGTCACAGAACGCATCGCAATCAGCGGTGTAAACGTGATCGGCGGGGGTGCGGGTAGTGCCGCACGCGTTACAGTCACCGTCACAGGCGTTGTCGTAAGCATGGTCACCGGTGGCGGGGATAGCCTCGGTGTAACTGTCGCCGCACACCGCGCAGGTATAGGTCATTACACCGTCCGTGCCGCAGGTGGCATCGGTGGTGATCTGACCGCTGTAGCTGTGGTCGCCGGTGGCGGGGATGGCCTCGGTGTAGCTGTCGCCGCACACCGCGCAGGTGTAGGTCTTTACACCATCCGTACCGCAGGTGGCGGCGGTGGTGATCTGGCCGCTGTAGCTGTGGTTGCCGGTGGCGGGGATGGCCTCGGTGTAGCTGTCGCCGCACACCGCGCAGGTGTAGGTCTTTACACCGTCCGTACCGCAGGTGGCGGCGGTGGTCACAGAGCCTACGTAATCATGAGGAACGGTGCGTTGGGCACCGCACAGGTTACAGGTGGTGTCGCAGGCATTATCGTACACGTGGTCGCAGGCCGCGGCGGTGGTGTAATAGACGGTGCCGGAAGCCCGCTTGTACAGCGACAGAGCGCCGCCGGTGGAGGTGGAATAGCAAGCATAGCCGTAGGTGTCGTTGCGACGCAGATTGGCATTGATGCCAGCGGCCTTATTACCCACGTTGACAAACTCGTAGGTGCCGTCACCGGTCGCCGTCCACTTGGCGTAATCCGTGATGGAGGTAATCAGCGCTCCCTTATTCTTGGTGCCGTTGCCCGCCGCGTAAACGGCGGCGTCGGCATTGTACAGCGTCCAGTGGTTGCCGTTGGGGGCAATATGCCAGATCAGGGAGGCGTCGTCGCTCTGAATCTGATCGTTCTCAACGGTGACCTCTGCGTAGTTAAAACGCGTTCCGCTGTTGATCTCCGCTTTCAGCGCGCCGCCTTCGTACACCACCAGGTAGTCACCCTCGGTGAGGGTGCCGCTGTAGAGCTCGAACACGTTGCTGTTGCCGCTGCCGCCCTCTGCCGTGTAGGAATAGAGCGCATACAGGGTCGCCGCGGCGGACACCGTGTAGCTGCTACCCGCCTTATAATAGGTGGGAGCGGTTTCGGCGGACTCTACCTCGTCCTCGACCCAGCCCAGGAAGGTGTAGCCGTCGGGTGCGGCACCGCCGTGAGCGGGCAGGGTGATGGTATCGTCGATGTAGGCGGTCTGCGCCGTGGGATCGGTGCCGCTCATCTGAGCAAACTGAATCGTCACCTGCTGGCGCGGCACAAAGTTGATACGCACCGACACATCCGAGGTGGGAACCACGGTGAACACGTTGCCGCTGCGAGTAACGGTGGCGCTGCCGCTGAGGATGGTATAGCCACCCACCGCATAACCGGTCTTGGGGGTGGCGGTGATGGTCTTGCCGCTCACCGACACGGTGCCGTAGGCGGTATTGTTGGAGCTGGCGCTCACGGTATAGGCGGGACCGCTGCCCTCTCCGGAGGGAGAATCGTAGTCCGAAGGAACGTCCTCATTAAACAGCAGGAAGGCCAATTCGGGATAGTCCACGAACACGTTACGGGTGCCGGTGATAGACTCAACGGAGTCGTTACGACCCAGTTCCCAGGTGTCAACGGGGTCCTCTTCCATCCACTTCAGCAGAACCGCTTTGCTCTCCATAACGCCGGAAGAGCCCCACATATAGTCGAGGGCACCGTCGTGCTGAGAACTACCGCCCCAGCAGACGTAAACGTACAGCACGATACGAGCCACATCGCCGCGAACCTTCTGACCCAATCCATTGGGGTCATAGAAATTACTACTCTCACCATAGGCGGTGTTGCTGCGGGAAGAGTTTTCGCTGACCGAAGCGGGACGGAGCATCATAATGTCGGTCTCGCGCTGGGTATTGCTGTTGCTGCCGCTGTTACTCTTGCTGTTTGGCCAGCAATGCTCACGGTTCCAGGTGTTACCGCTATCCCAGGACGGGCCGATGGCATTGCCGGAATAGAAAGAGGAGATGGAGCCGCCGTTGTTCTCACAGTCGGTGTACTGGAACAGGCTTCTGGTGGCATCATAGGACGTGGGATTGTCCAAATTGCCGTACATCAGCTCGTGCAATTCGCCAAACAACGCACTGTACGGTACACTGCTGTTGGTGGAGGAGCCGGAATAGGCGGACAGAGTGTCATAGGTGACGCCGTTGCCGGCATAAAAATCCTCCGCCATCGGGGACAGGAAAGTGGCCAATTCCTCGCGCTCGCCCCAGTTGTAGACGTAATTGCCGCTGTAGACGTAGTCTACCGTCGCCGCCTGTACCGGCAGGACGATCAGACTGCCCAGCACGCTGACCATCAGCATCAGCGCGGACAATACCGCCAACAGTCGTTTTTGAGTGGTTTTCATAGTAAAACCTCCGATCACATAAAATTGTTTATGGTTAATCAAAACATAACACAAATTTATCCATTTTTCAACACCTTTTCGCACAAAAATCAAAATCCATCAGGCAACCGATCCGTCCCAATGCCCCGCCCCGTCAGCGGCAAAAAATGGAAGGTCGAGATTTGTCATTTTTTGTTGATTATTTATGGTATATATGATATAATGCCTCTGTATGTTGTATTATGGAAAATATCGGTCATTTTTTCGTGACCGTAATCAAAGGAGAAACGTATGGAGAAATACATCATTTTGGCAGACTCCGCCCTGGATCTGTCGGAGGAAATGCGCACCTATTGCGGGCTGGAGACCTACCTGCCCGGTCACATCAATTTCAAAGGAACGGATATGACCACTCCTCTGGACTGGTCCAACATCAGCCGCGAGGAATTCTATGCGGCGGTGGGCGGACGAAACATGGACGTGAGCACCGCGCCCCCCAGCCCCGAAGAATACTATCAGGCCTTCACCCAATACGTCACCGAGGGCTATAAGGTGCTCAGCATCAGTCTGTCCTCCAAGATCAGCTCCACCTATGGCGTGGCCTGCGGTGCCGCCGACCGCGTGCGCAACGAGCACCCCGACGCCGTCATCTACTGCCTGGACACCCTGCGGATGTCCGCTGCCGGCGGTCTGCTGGTGTTCTACGCCCGCCTACTGCAGGGCGAGGGCAAATCCTTTGACCAGGTGATCGCCTGGCTGGAGGAGAATAAGCACTGCGTTCACCAGATGGGTCCCATCGACGACCTGGTGGTGGTGGCACGCCGCGGGCGCATCTCTATGGGCAAGGCCATTATGGGCAACTTTGCCGGCGTGAAACCCATGGGCGACTGCAACCGCGAGGGCTACGTCACCGTGCTGACCAAGGTCAAGGGCATCAACACCGCCCTGGATCTCACCGCCCGCTACGTGGAAAAGCTGGCCACCGACGTGGAAAATCAGTACATCATCGTATCCCACACCAACCGTGAGGCCTATGCCATGAAGCTCAAGGAGCTGCTGGCGCAGCGCATCCATCCCAAGCACATCTTCGTCAGCGACGTTTTCTCCGGCTCCGGCACCAATATCGGTCCCGGTATGGTGGGCGTCTATTTCCTCGGCGACCCCATCTCCGAGGAGCTGACCGCCGAAAAGGAAGCCATCCAAGCACTGCTATAATCAGGTGACGACTATGACCAAGATGATTGACGGCATCACCTTTAAAAACATGGTGGACTATGCCGTAAGAAATCTGAATAAACACCGTAAGACGGTCAATCAGCTGAACGTCTTCCCCGTCCCCGACGGAGATACCGGCACCAATATGGTCACCACCATCCACAAGGGACTGCTGTCCGTGGGTGAGACGCTGGTAGACCTGCCCGCCATATCCCGCCGGTTTGCCCACGCGGTGGTCTTTGAGGCCCGCGGCAACTCCGGCGTGATCGTATCCCAATTCCTCAAGGGACTCAGCGAGCAATTCTACGACCACGACTACGTGGACGGCGCCGTATTCATCAACGCGCTGGAACGGGGCGTCAAGAGCGCCTATGCCGCCGTGGCAACCCCCGTTGAGGGCACCATGCTGACCGTGCTCAAGGAGGCTACCGCCGCCGTGCGGGAGCGGTTCCACCCCGGACAGAGCATCGAGGAGATCCTGTCCCTGCTGCTGGAGCACGCCAAGGTGTCGCTGGAGCACACACCCGACCTGCTGCCCGTGCTGCGGGAGTCCGGTGTGGTGGACAGCGGCGGTGCCGGCATCGTGTATCTCTTTGAGGGGATGCGGATGTATCTGGTGGGTGAAGAACCCGAATCCGCCGTGTCCGAGGGCGAACAGACCGCCACGGTGGACTACGACGCCTTTGACCGCGACAGCCGTTTCGAATTCGGCTATTGCACCGAGCTGTTGGTGCAGCTGCTCAACGGCTACGGGGACTTCGACCCCGCCGTGTTCAAGGAGCAGCTGCAGGCGCTGGGTGACTCGCTGGTCATCTCCGCCCAGGGGGATAAGGTGCGGGTGCACATACATACCAAAGCCCCCGAGCAGGTGTTTGCTCTGTGCCACCGCTACGGCGAATTCCTCACCCTCAAGGTGGAGAATATGACCGTCCAGCACACCGAGCTGAACAAGAAATTCCTGCTCTCCCGGGAGAAGACCGACAGCGCCTTTGGGGTGGTGGCGGTCGCCCACGATGCGGAGATTCAGAAGCTGCTGATCCATATGGGTGCCGACCTGTCCATCTACAACGAGGAGGGCGTATCCACCAAGGATTACATTGACGCCTTTGACAAGCTGAACAAGGACTGCATACTGGTCTTCCCCAACAGCTCCGACGCGGTCATGGCCGCCCTGCAGGCCAAAAAACTGTACAACAAAGCTAAGGTAACCGTCATCAACAGCCGCGGGCTGGCGGAGTGCTATGCCGCCCTGCCGCTCATCGACTTTACCGAGTCGGATGCCGAACAGGTGGCGGATCAGATCACGTCCATTATGAATAACCTGTACGTGGTATCGGTGGCACAGCGCAAAAACCCCATCCAATACCGCGACCAAAATATCTATCAGAACGAGTACTACTCCTTCTCCGGCAAGGAGCTGCTGCTCATCGGAAAATCGCTGGAGGAAACCGTCATACGCACCGTGGAGCAGACGCTGGTGCAGCAGGAAAAGGAGATCATCACCCTGTTCCACAGGCGCTCTCTCCCCCACGGTCTGCTGGAGGACATCCTTCGCGGAATTGAATCGCTGGGTATCTGCGTGGAGATCTTCACCGTGCCGGTGGAGAAGCTGTCCAGCGAAATGGTACTGTCGTTTGAATAATTGCGGAATATAAATCCAGAGGAGGAACATCAATGAACAAACTGAAAGGTAAGGGGAAACTGATTCTGTACGCCTGCTCCGGTCTGGGCGTCAATATGCTGAATATGATCGTGGGCTCCTATCTGTGCAGCGCTCTCATCGTGGGCGTGGACACCTGGGCCCCCGAGGATATCGGGCTGTGGACCTACTCCCACAAGGACCTGGTCATCCCCGCTTTGTGGATGGTGCTGGCCGCCATCGCCAAGGTGATCGACGGTCTTATCGACCTGCCCTTCTCCCACTTCACCGATAATCTGCGCACCCGCTTCGGTCGCCGTAAGCCTGCGCTGCTCATCGGCTTTATCCCGATGGTCATCGCCTATCTGCTGTTTTTGGTGCCGCTGGACGGCTCCGCCACCGTGCTGAACACCGTCTGGTTTGCCCTGCTGCTGGGCGTCTTCTACGGCACCTACACCCTGACCATGCTGACCTACTACGCCACCTTTGCGGAGGTGGCTCAGAACGAGCAGGATCTGGTGCTGCTGTCCAACACCAAGTTCATCTGCGACGTGGTGTATATGTCCATGAGCTTCGCGCTGGTGCCGGTATTCGTCAACATCGGTATGAGCATCCGCGTCGTGGCGCTGATGTTCCTGCCCCTGGCGCTGACCATGGCCATCCCCTTCTTTATGCTGAAGGAGAAAAAGTACACTAAGGAAGAGATTATCCAGGCAAAGCGGATCGAGAACAAGGCCGAGCGCCCCACCGTCATCAAGTCCATCGGCTTCACCTTCCGCGATAAGCCCTATATTCTGTGGCTGTGCGTGCTGGCGGTGACCAATATCGGTCTGCAGCTGTTCCTCACCGGTATCAACGAGTATTTCTCCAACACCGGTCTGAATATGACGCTGGTGATGGCACCCAGCTTTGCCCCCGTGCCGCTGACCATTATGCTGTATAACCACGTGATGAAGAAAAAGGGTCTGGGCACCGCCTATCGGATGATCCTGCTGATCTTTGCTCTGGGTATGGGTCTGATGGGTCTGGTATACGTGATCCCCAAATCCCTCATCACCGTGTTCGCCATCGGCTGCAGCGTCATCGTGTCCTTCGCCATCGGCGCCTTCTTCTCGGTGACCTATCTGATTCCCTCCACCCGCGCCGCCCTGCGCGCCGGCGAGAACGAGTCCGCCTCCTCCATGTACTACGCCATCCAGGGTCTGTTTGAGGCCGCCGCGGCGGCTATTGCCGGCTCGGTGATCCTCACCCTGCTGAAGACCAACGGTCTGGTCAACCTGACCACGATTATCGTGGCGGTGGTCTGCGTCGCCGCCTTTGCCCTGTCCTTCGTCCTGCCCAAGTCCATTACCGACATCGGCAAAGTGCATAAGGAGAGCGAAGAAGCGGTCACCGTCGGTGAGGGTAACGAATGAACTGGTTTTTTGAGATCGGACGGTGGGTCGGTGTGATCACCGGTCTGCCCGTCCAATGGCTGTTTTTTAAGCGCAAGACCTACTACGAGAGCGAAAGCGCCAAGACCCGTCAGCATAAGGGGGCGGCGCTGGTCATCGCCAACCACTACAATCCCTTGGATTTCATTTGGAGCGTGCTGGCATTCTTTCCCCGCAAGCTGTACGTGGTAGCGGCGGAGAACGCCTTTTGCCACCCCCTGCTGCGGTTTGGAATGCGGTTCTGGGGCGGTATCGAATGCAACCGCGCCACCCAGAGCCCCCGCTTCATCGTCGAGGCAGCCAGAGAACTGAAAAAGGGACATCTGGTGATGATTTTCCCCGAGGGGCACAACACCCCCGACGGACAGATACACCCCTTCTACCCCAGCTATCTGGCCATCGCTCTGCGGGGCGGCGCTCCCCTGCTGCCGATGGTATCCGACGGCAACTACGGTCTGTTTAAGCGGCTGCACGTGTTGGTGGGCGACCCCATCGACATTAAGCAGTATTTCGACGGCGATAAGGCCACCCGCGCGGACATCGAGCGCATCAACGGCATCATCTACGACAAGGTGCTGGAGTTGCGGGCCGAGCTGGACCGCCGCATACAACAGGACAAAAAGAGGTAACCGACGTGACAACCAATGAAATCATTTTTCTGGTTATTGCCAATTTTGTGCTGCTGAATATCTCCTTCTATTTCTTCGCCATCGGCTTTGCCGCCCATCGGGTGCATTATCACACCCTGATGCGGCACAGTAAGGAGCAATTCAGCCGCGAAAACCCCCAGCTGGAGGGTCCGCAGGTGGAGATGGACCGCATCGGTATGGAGTGGATGCAGCAGCACAGCGACCGCAAATGGGACGTGCACATCCAGCGGGACGGCATTAACCTATACGGTGAATACTTCGACTTCGGCTACGATCGGGCGGTGTTTATCCTGTCCGGTCGCACCGATACCCTACGGTACGGCTACTACTTCGCCATCCCCTATGCCAAGGCGGGGTATAACGTGCTGGTGGCCGACCCCCGTGCCCACGGACACAGCGACGGCAAGTACCTGACGCTGGGTCACGAGGAGAGCAAGGACGACCTGGAATGGGCCCGCTTCCTCCACGACGAATTGGGCAACCGTCAGGTACTGTTCCACGGCATCTGCATCGGTGCCGCCGCCGGTATGCTGGCCATCACCGACGACAACTGCCCCGACTATATCGCAGGTCTGGTAGCGGAGGGTATGTTCTCCCGCTTCAGCGCGTCTATGAAAAATCACCTCATCGAGCGCAAGAAAAACATCTGGCCCGTGATGTGGTTTATCAACCTGTGGATGCGGCGTGCCTGCGGCTACGATATGAATTTCGGTCCCATCGACTGCATCCACAAGATGAACAAGCCGCTGCTGATGCTGCACAGCAATCTGGACCCCTATTCCACCGTGGATAACGCCATTAAGCTGTATCAGAAGTGCCCCAGCCCCCATAAGCAGCTGGTGCTGTTTGAGGAGGGCGGACACTCGCTGCTGCGCATCACCGACACCCAGCTGTACGACTCCTCCATCACCGCCTTTGTCAACCGCCACTTCCCCGCGACGCAGGCACAGAGTGTGCCCTGCAACACCGCACAGGTGTGTGGCGCTGAACCTCAGCCGCCGGTCACGGCGCGGCAGGTGGTGGACCGGCTGTCCGAGCAGGCGTTCCCCGTGGCGCTGGCGGCGACCATCATCGCCTCGCTCCCCACGGTGGCGACGCTGCTCATCCAGCGGTACAATATAACGCTCCCCGCCCTCGAAAACGTGGGCATCGCCGTGCTACCCGTTATTGCGGCGGCGTCTGTCATCCTGGGTGATAACGCCCTGCGCACGGTCAACCGCGCCCGCGATATTGCCGAGCCCAACGGGCTCCGGGGCGGCGGCAAGTATATGGCCGCCCGCATCCTCAGTAAAGTAGGCGCTCTGGTGGGTGTCACCACCGCCGTCTACTGGCTCACCCAATTCCTGCAGTGGCTGTGGCCCTACCTATCCGCTATCATTTAAGGAGGTATATTTATGGATCAGAACTATCAGTATCAACCCCCTGTCGAGCCGACCGCGCCCGACGCTCCCGTGTATACCCAGCCTGCGGCTCCCGTGTATACCCAGCCTGTGGCTCCCGTATACGCGCCCCCCGCACCGTCCGCCCCCACCGTTGAGCAGGTGGTGCACGGTCTGGCCGACCAGGCCTTCGGCAAGGCGCTGGCCTCGGTCATTATGTCCGCCTTCCCCGTGGCCTCCATCATCGCCATTGTGATGGGCAGTAAGGCGCTGGAGCTGGTCAACCAGGCCCGCGACATCGCCACCCCCTACGGTATGTTCGGCGGCGGTAAGTATATGGCCGCCCGCATTATGGCTATGGTGGGCAAGTACACCGGCATCGCCATGACCGTCTTCTGGGGTCTGTATATTTTCCTCTTTGCGATGATATTCGCCTTGGCCGGCATCTGATAAACGGACAAAAAAAGCCGCTATCCTCACGGATAGCGGCTTTTTATTATCTCATCTGTTCAAAGGTTTCCAGCCACGCCCGCTTGATCAGCTCGTGACCTGCCGGCGAGGGATGGACACCGTCGGGGGTCCAATGGTCGATGAGAGCCTTTTCACAGGCGGCGTCGAAGATGGGCTGCAGTTCAATGAGCGGCAGGTTGTATTTCTCCGCCACCTTCTTGACCACCGCGGCCTTGGCCGCCACGTCGGTCTTAAACCGCTGCCAACGGTCGGGCTGTTCCTCGGTAGCCTTGGTGGCCCAGTGCTCCAGCACGTAGGGCGCGATGAGCATCAGCTTGATGCCCGGGCAGGCGGCCTGCACCTCATCGATCATCATACCGTAGATCTTCTCGAACTTGTCGTCCTCCACACCATTCTGCCACTCGATCTCGTGCCAGGCGTCGTTGACACCGACAAAGATACTGGCATAATCCGGCTTCAGGTTGATGAAATCCCACTTAATACGGGCGTACACGTCCACGATGCGGTTGCCGCTGATGCCCTTGTTAATGAATTCATACTCGTTGGGAAAATCCACACCCAGCTCCCCCGCCACGCGGCAGGGATAGCCCATACCCAGGCATCGGGGGTTGTCACGGTCACGACCGGCGTCGGTGATGGAATCGCCCTGGAACAGGATAACTTTACTCATATTCAGCACTCCTTCATACTTTCAAAAGCCTGTAGCCACGCCCGCTTGATCAGCTCGTGACCCGCCGGGGTGGGATGCAGACCGTCGCCGGTCCAATGGGCGGCAGGCGCCTGTCGGCAGGCGTCGTCAAACACCGCCTGCATATCCACAAAAGGCAGGTCGTAGATCTCTGCCAGACGGCGCACCACGTCGATGCGGGATCGCACGTGGGCGCGAAAATCGGCATAGCGGGTGGGTTGCTCGGGGGTATTCTGCGAAAAGTGCCCTTCCATCACGTAGGGGGACAGCAGCATCAGCCGCACGCCCGGGCAGGCGGCGAGGATGCGATCCAGCGTCTCTGCATACATAGCCTCAAAGGCCTCGGTCCGAATGGGGCGCCCGTTATCCAGGTCATTCCAGGCGTCGTTGGTGCCGATAAAGATGCTGGCGTAGTCGGGCTTCAGATCCAAAAAATCCTCCTGCAGGCGATCCACCATATTTGCCAGCAGATCGCCGCCCACACCACGGTTGACAAATTCGTAGGCGTTGGGGTTATCCGCCCCCAGAAATGCGGACGCCAGCAGCGGATAGCCGTAGCCCAAGGAGTAAAAATCCTCGCGGTTTCGTCCCGCGTCGGTGATCGAGTCGCCCTGGAATAGGATGCGTTTTCTCATTCCTGCTCCCCTCCCGCTTCTGCAGAATATACTGTCATTCCCACGCCGTAATCCTGCACCAGTATATCCTGCGGCAGACGCGAAAACCGATAGGTGACGTACAAATCACCGGCGGCACCGGATATGTTGGATACCTGAACCCAATAGACGATCCAAAACCATTGTACGGGCACCAGCAGATTGAGAACCAACAGCACAACACCCCACACGACGATGGGCGCCAAGGCGATGACGATATAACTCCGTTTATCGTAATAATCGTTGCTACCCGCAAAGGCGTACACTCCGGTAAATCCGTACTTTATCTTTTTGGTGCCGCACATTTTCATCGTGATGCCGTGCACCAGCTCGTGCAACACCATATACACTACGATGGCCGCCATCAACACGCCGAAACGCAGAAAATAAGCACCGTATCCCTGACTCATATCGAACAGGGTGGTCATCGGCACCACAAAGTGCATAGGTATTGCCATCACCAAGACGATAAGCAACGCCACACCGTTCACCAGCAACGACAGCTTTTTATTCTTCTGAAGGTCGATGGAATCGATCTCGCGGTATCCCCGGGGCAATTCCGTATACGCTTTCATCATTCAACCTCCATTACACCACGTCTATCTGACACATCTTCATAGTGGTCAGAGCGGCGGCGTGGGTGGCGGGGGTCACGCCCGCACAGCAGGCCGCGTCCACGCGGATGGTGTGCTCGGGGAAATGCGCCTTCAGCAACAGGGCGTTGGACACCACGCAGATGTCGGTGCACAGACCCATCAGCGTGACGGCGAAATCCTCCTCACCCGCCATCGCCGCCAGCAAATACGGCAGGTCGGTGGAGCCAAAGGTAGGCTTTTCAATGGCGTGGTAGGTCTTACCCGCCAGCGCCGCCGCCACGGCGGCATCCAGCTGCCAGCCGTCGGTGCCCTTAACACAATGGGGCACCGGCAATTTCTTGCCCTCGGCGGTATCCATATAGTCGTCGGTGTGGGTGTCGTAGGTGACGATAATGTCGCCCTCAAAGGCGCGAATGCGGTCACACACAGCGGGTACAATGGCCACCGCCTCGGCAGTGCCCAGAGCGCCGTCCACAAAATCCTTTTGCATATCTACAACGATCAAAAACTCTTTCATAAAAACTCACCTCATAGTTTCTGTTAAGTCAGTATAGCACTTCGCAACATAAAAGGCAAGAAAAATCCCCTATCGATGATAGGGGATTTTAACATCAAATATTCACCTCGTAAATCACTCGCAAGCCGTTATCCGGATGATATGTCCAACTTACCGTATATTCCTCAAAACTTTGAGACTGCATTCCATCCAAGGCGCGCGTACTGGACATCTTATCAATTAAAGACGATGGGAAACCCAACGATTCATTAACGTAGAAAATTGCTAAAATCGCTTCATCTTCGTTATCATTAAACGCTGAATCATTTGGGTTGGTATCAATTACCAACGATGAGTGGTCATAAGAAATAGAAATATAATCGCAGGATGTATCCACTATTTCTTCATAAATCTCATTCAGTTTTTCTTTTCTCTCTACTGTCGGATCAACATACGTTTCTTGAGACTCTACAGCATCATCATATAATAATCTATACGCAATACCACAGCCGCTGAAAATAGTTGCCATAACTATCATCACTAACAATAAACTGAACAGTCGTTTCATAATATTCACCCCAAGATTTTTAAATAATTATATCTGTATTTCAGATAATTGTCAATATCTTTATTGCAGATGTTGCATAATGTTGTCGAGGTGACGTATTATGCCATATCGCAATCTGCGAGGTATCCGAGAAGATAGGGATATTAAACAACGAGAAATCGCCAATGTTCTCAACGTTTCTCAAAACACCTATTCTCAATACGAAAACGGAGTTATCTCTCTCACTGCCGAGGTATTAGTAAAATTAGCGGATTTTTATGGCGTGAGTGTAGATTATCTGTTAGACCGCACCAACAACCCCCATATACAAAAATGAGCCGTGCAAATGCACGGCTCATTTTTGTATAAATCGAAACACCTCATCCACCGCCATTCGGCGGTCCCCCTTCCCCTCAAGGGGAAGGCGAGAGTCCTCGCCTATCACACTCCGTAGAATTTAGCATCGTGGGCGGCGATGGTCGTCTCGGCAGCGGCCAGGTCGGCCGTATCGCGGGCGGTCAGTGCCGCGGCGTGGGCGGCGCACAGCGCCCCATGGGCGGGGTAATACTCCGCCATCAGAAAGCGGGCGTATTTCACCAATCGGTAATCGCCCACGCAGCGGAAATGCTTATCGCTGCGGCGATCCACCGCCACCGTGCGACCCTCCCGTATGGCGGTCAGCAGATCGGTGCGGTCGGTGGCGAACACCAACGTAAACTGCTGGTTAAAGTGGTCGTAATCGCTCCACACGTTCACCGTGTGACAGTCAGAGGAGCCCACCACAGGGATGGTGACGCCCTGTGCCCGCTCCTGATGCCACAGCATCTCCAGCAGGTTGTTGCCGTTGCCGGTCTCGTCGTTGCCGCCCAATATCTCCAGTGTATCGAAATCGCTGCGGCGCATATGATAGACGCACTCAGCAGGCTGCATGTTGTACTCGCCGTCGGTCTCCCAGAACGGGTGGGTCAGCACCGCCACACCGCCGGCAGAGCGAATCTGCGAGGCAATATAGATGCGATAGGCCGCCGCACGGGGGTCGGGCAGACCCGACAGGTCGCGGGTGGTCAGGATCTCCTCGATGGCGTTCTGCGCCTGCTCGGGGTGCTGTTCAAACACCTCGGTGATCGAATGAGACGCACCCAGACTGACGATGTGGAAGTAGCTGCCCCCCTTGGGGTGTACCTCCTCACCGGGCATCACGTAGAAGCGGTCGGCGAGAGGATTAAGCTCCGCCGCCAGTTCCACCGAGGGGGCGTATCGCCCGTGGTCGGTAATCGCCACAAAGTCGTAGCCGGCGGCACGATAGGCGCAGGCCGCGGCAAAGGGCTCGTCCTTTCCGTCCGAGCGATTGGTGTGGACGTGGGTGTCCCCCTTAAAGGGACGCAGAGGGATCAGATCCTCCTCTACAGCATAGAGGTAGCCGGAGTAGAAGCACTCCTCCCCCTGCCGCAATTTGACCGCGTAGCGCTGCTCTGCTCCAAAGGCAAGATCGGCGGTATAGTGACCGTCACCGCATGGCGTCAAATCCGCCCACTCATAGCGGTCGGCATGATGGGACCAGTAGTCGGGAGCGTGGGAAACATCGTAGATTTCCATAGGAATCAACTTGATTTGGGGGACACTCTCCCCCCGTTCGCCGCACAAGGAAATGTGCAGCGTGTGACGGCCGTGAGCCGTCACCACGCGGGGGTATAATTCCTGCAGTTGTAAGCCCATTCCGTTCCCTCCTAATCCGTGGTAATATTACATTGATTATAGCACCGCCGCCCACAAATAGCAAGGGCAAACAAGAAAAACCCTCCGCGAAAGGCGGAGGGTTTTTGATTGAAGCGATTACAGCACCAGAGAGGGGGCGGAATAGACGCGGGCGCCCAGCTCCTGATTGAGCATATACAGGCTGCGGGGATCAGAGCCGAACAGCTCCATCTTGGTGATCATATCGTTGGCATTGGTCTCCTCCTCGCCCTGCTCCTTGACAAACCAATCCAGGAACTGCATGGTGCGGAAGTCCTTCACCTCGTAGGCGGCGGCATAGATGTCGTTGATCAGCGAGGTCACGTACTGCTCGTGCTCCAGACCCGCCTTGAGCACGTCCATATGGCTGGTCAGCACCTTATCGGGCTTAGCGATGGCCTCCAGGGTCACCTTTTGGCTCTCGTTCTGCAGGTACTGATAGAACAGCATGGCGTGGTCGCGCTCCTCCTGCGCCTGAATCATATACCAGTTGGCAAAGCCGTCCAGACCGGCCTCCTCAAAATAGTTGGAGAAATCCAGATACAGATAGGCGGAATACAGTTCCTTATTGATCTGCTGGTTTAATAATGCGTGCACTTTCTCATTCATAGTGGTATCTCCTTTCGGTTGGATTTATTGTATTATACTATATGCGCGCTAAAAATTCAATAAGCATATGTTACGGTTATGTAAAATTTTATGGCATCGTATTGCCGGTATGAAAATCCGCGTCTTTTAACCAAAAAGAAAAACCTCCGCATACTGCGGAGGTTTTTCATTCTGGGAGTTTTGAACTTAATGACACGAATGAAATGTGCCTGAAAACCGAGAATTTTACATTAAATTTAACCAAGCAATGCCGAAAACTACAAATATAATAATAAATACGGCTAATAAAACAAAGGATATGATTTTCATTGCCTTGTTTGATGAAATCTTGGAAGATACAGCAGAACTTACAATACCGGGCAAAGCAGTAACACAATAAAACATTCTGTAAAACAGAAAACCTAAATAATCAGACCCGCTTGTGCTTGGTAAACTATTGATGTATTTGTATTCCTTTACCATATCAAATGTTAACACCGCTAATGCGACAAAAATAAGA
>JAFSFH010000023.1 GCA_017435305.1 Clostridia bacterium | reverse complement strand
GGTCTTATTCTTCGCCACGGTCACGGTCTTGGGCTGGGTTACGATGCTGACACTCTCACGCAGGATAAAGGTCTTGGACTGCACCTTCTTGCCGTACTTGTCGGTGACGACACAGTACAAGCGGCGACCCTTCACCTTGCTGCTCATGGTAACAGAGTAGGTGGAGGAGGTCACAGAGGACTTGCTGTAGGAGGTCTTACCGTCGTTCTTGATGTACCAGGCGTACTTCAGTCCGTCGCCACTGGCGGTGATCTTCACGGACACCTTGGCGCCCTTCTTGGCGTAGGCGGCGGTGGCAGGCTCCTTGGTAATCGAGACAGACTCGCGCAGGATGAAGGTCTTGGACTTGACCTCGTTGCCGTACATATCGGACACCACGCAGTAGATGCGGCGGTTCTTCGCCTTATCGCTCATGGTGGTGGAATAGGTGGCAGAGGTCACAGAGGACTTGCTGTAAGAGGTCTTGCCGTCATTCTTGATGTACCAGGTGTAGGTCAGACCGTCGCCCTCGGCGGTCACCTTGGCGGAGACCTTACCGCCCATCTTGGCGTAGCTGGCGGTGGCGGACTCGGAGGTGATGGTCACCTTGCTGGGAGAGGCGATGCCGCAGATGTCGCAAGCGCCGTTTACCCACACGTGGTCACCCACGGTGCGGATCTCGCCGCAGAGGTTACACTCGGCGTCGCAGGCATTGTCATACTCGTGGGCGCAGGGCTCGTCGGGTACGTCGGGGGTGGCGACGTAGATGACGATGCTGTCCACGCGCACCTGAGCGCTCATGGCGGCAATATCAAAGCTGTCCACAGCCTCGGGCAGAACCACGGTCACCACGGTGCCGTCCACAGAAACGGTGCCGTTGGTGATGGAGGCCTCCAGAGCGGAGGGATAGGTATCCTTATAATCGTTGCAGTTGAACACCAGCTTGACCATATCGGGATAGGAGATGTTCAGGCTGGAATTCTGATAGAAGCGGACGGCATAACCGCTGCCGCCGTAGTCGCCCACAGGCTGAGAGGAGCCGGCCTTGTTGTTGGTGACAACGATGCCGTTCTGCTCCCACACCTGACGGTCTCCGCTGAAGTCGGTGCGCTCAGCACCGTTGCAGAAGTCAATGGTGACCGAGCCGGAGGGATCCACAGGCACGTCGGGCTGGTCGGGCTGATCGGGCTGATCGGGCTGATCGGGCACGTCGGGAGTGCCGCCGCCGGGAACGTGGGCGGTCAGCCAGCCGTTCTTCATCTGAGGATTGTCGTTGTACTGACCGATCACGCCGTATACGGTGATGGTGTCGCCGATCACCGGCTTGACGTCCATCGCATCGTAGCGGACGGTGCCATCCTCGTTGTACAGACCGTACACCAGCAGGCGGTTGCCCGCGTCGTCGGCGATGTACATATTGCCGTAGGTGGCGTAGTTGTTGTAATACTCCACCACCTTACCGGTGACGTAGTACTTATCCGTGGTGTAGGTGTTGTGCTCCTGAGAAGTGCCCAGAGCGATGGCCTCGGAGATGGTCAGGGTCTCGTTAGCGGGGGTGTCGGGCACATCCGGCACGTCGGGAACGTCCGGCACGTCGGGCACATCCGGCACGTCGGGCAGGTTGCCGCCCTCGCCGTAGACGGTGATGGTGAAGGCGCGAGCCTGACCGGTGGTCAGAGTGACCTTATAGGAATCCACGGGCTCAGCGAACACGATGGTGACCACGTCGCCGTCCACGGTGGCCGTGGCGTTGGCATCGGTGTTGGAATCCATCCAGGGCGCCGCATAATCCTTGGCATACTGACCGGTGGTGACCGAAGCATTGATCACAATGCGGGTCATACCGGGATAGGCGATGGTCACGTCGCTGTTCTTATAGAAGCGAACAGGATTGTAGTAATCCAAATTGATATCGCTGGTGGAAGTGCCCTTGTCGTTGGTGACGGTGATGCCGTTCTGCTGCCATACCTGCTGAGCGGCAGAGCCGGACACGCGGTTAGCCACGTCCATCAGGGAGATGGACACGCCGCCGGTGGGCTGGTCAGAGCCGGAGCCGCTGCCGGGGGTCACAGAGGTGATCCAAGCATTCTTGGACTGGGGAGCGCCGTTGTAGTTGCCGATGGGACCGTAGATGGTGACGGTATCGCCTACAACAGGCTTGTCGGCCATCTCGCCGTACTTCAGCGTGCCGTCGGCATTATAGGTGCCGTAGATGTAGAAGGTGTTGCCCGCAGCATCCGCAATGGTCATATTGCCATAGGTGGAATTCTCGATGTTGCGGATGGTGCCGCTGACGTAGTACTTGCCCTCGGTGTAGACGCCGGACGCCATAGCGGAGCCCAGGGCGTTGGCCGCAGGGATGGTCAGGGAGGTGTCGGGGGTGGGCACGTCGACGGGGGTATCAGGGGTGTCGGGGGTGGTGCCGCCCTCAGCGCCGTACAGACGGGCGATGTAATCGGTTTCCTTCAGCTTAGAGGTGCGCAGGACGCCCATAGTCACATACGTGCCGTAGGTGCCCATATAGCACACCTCGGTACCCACGGTGGTGCACAGGGCGTTCTTCTCGGCGTCCAGGGTGAACACGGAGGAGGCGGTAGCACCGTAGGTGTAGTTGTAATACGTGCCGCTGAGCACCAGATTGACGTACTGCTTAGAGCCGCCGGCAGTAGTGTACAGATGGTAACCGCCGTTGGTGGCCTCCAGATAAAAATCCGCCGCCGCATCCACGCTGGTCTCGGTGGCACCGTAGAAGCCGCTCATCGCGCCGGTGGCATAGTACACGGCAGAGCCGTTGTCCAGACCCAGCTTGTAAGCCACGCCGGTCTGGGGCTCGGTCACCACGCCCTCACCGGTGGTAGGAACGTCGGGGGTGGGGATGTCGGGCTGATCCACGTTGCCCTGGTTGCCGTCGGCAGCCTCGCCGGAGGGGGTGGTCCAGTTGGTGGGCATGGGGGCCTCAAACATCTCAAAAGCCAATTCGGGATAGTCTACGAACACGTTACGGGTGCCGGTGATGGACTCAACGGCATCGTTACGAGCCAGCTCCCAGGTATCCACCGGATCCTCTTCCATCCACTTCAGCAGGATGGCCTTGGACTCGATAACGCCGGAGGTGCCCCACATGCTCATACCGCCCCAGCGGACGTAGGTATACAGCAGGATACGGGCGGCATCGCCGCGCACCTTCTGACCCAAGCCATTGGGATCGTAGTAGCTGGTGCCGCCGCTCTCGCCGTAGGCCTTATTGCCGCGGGCAGAGTTGTTGCTGGAGGTCTCGGGGCGCAGCATCATAATGTCGTTCTCGCCGTTGCCGGTGTCGTCGCCCTTGCTGTTGGGCCACACGTGCTCACGGTTCCAGGTCTTACCGCTATCCCAGGCGGGACCGACGGCGGTTCCGGAATAGAAGGCGGAGATGCTGGTGGGGGAGCCGTTATTCTGACAGTCGGTATAACGGAACAGATCACGGGTAGCGTCGTAGCTGGTCTGATAGGTCTGTGCATTCTTCATCAGGTTCTGCAGCTGCTTGTACAGCGCGCTGGAGGGCACGCTGGCGGTGCTGGAAGAACCGGCATAGGATGCCAGCTGATCATAGGTGACGCCGTTGTCCTCATAGAAAGCCTCCGCCATGGGAGAGAGGAAGGTGGCAACGGTGCCACGGGTGCCCCAGTTGTAGACGTAGTTGCCGCTGTACTTATAGTTTACAGTAGCAGCCTGAGCCGGTACGGCCACGCCTACGAACAGGCTGACCATCAGCATCAGGGACATCAACAATGCCAGGGTGCGTTTGGTGATGTGTTTCATGTTGCATTACTCCTTTACGTTTTTAGGCAAATTACCTCAATACCATCATACCATACCGCTCTGCAAAAAACAACACCTTTTTACATTATTTAAATAAGACACCCTAGGGGTAGATTTTTTCGTCAGAATGTGCTATACTGCAGATAGTTTAATGGAAAGTGCGGTGAGGGCATTGACGGCGGAAACAACCGATCCCCTGCGTCATCGGCGATTGCCCGACACCTTCGCCCGCCGATGGTCGGTGCGGCGCCCCCTGTTGACGGCAGGACTGTCCGTTGCCGCCGCCACCGCCCTGGGGCTGTGGCTGCCCATCGTATGGGTCTGGGTGCTGGCGGGGGCGCTGATAGCGGGGCTGCTGATTCCCCCGCTCCGCCGCCAGACGGCGGTGATAGTCATCCTCGCCGCCGCTGTCACCCTGTTAAACTGCGGGGGCTATCGCTATACCCACGAGCGTCCGGCTGCGGCCGCAGACGGACGGCAGGACACCTTCACGGGGCAGGTAATATCCCTGCCCACCACGGGGCGGATGTTCACCGTTACGGTGACCGACTCCACCGTGTTGCCTGCGGGCACCCGCGTGGCGCTGTACAGCCCCGAAATCGCCCCCTGCGTGGGAGATCGGGTCACCGCAGACGTGGAATTGTCCGTACCCCGCTTCACCGCCGCCCGCCGCGTGGAGGGCGTGTTTATCTATGCCTTTCCCATCAATACCGACGAGGACCACGTGATCCTCTCGGAAGGCGAAATCGGCGCCCTGACCCGTCTGACCGACGCTCTGCGCCATCGGCTGAACGAGGCACTGAGCCGCGGTGTCGGCGGCGAGGAGCGCGCCATGCTGGCCGCCCTCTGTCTGGGGGAAAAGGCGGCGGTATCCGCCGAGACCAGAGCCGATTTTAACGGCAGCGGACTCGCCCACCTACTGGTGGTGTCCGGTCTGCATCTGTCCCTGCTGACGCTGGCTCTCCACGGAGGCCTGCGGCAGATGGGTCTGGGCTATCGCCTATCCGCGGCGGTGACGCTGCTGGTATTGCCGCTGTTCGTACTGCTGGTGGGCGGCGGTCCGTCGGTGCTCCGCGCCGCCGTTATGTGCGGCGTGTGGCTGTGCGGGCTGATGCTGGAGCGCCGTGCTGACGCCCTCAATTCGCTGGGCCTGGCGCTGGCGATCCTGCTCATCGCCAACCCGTATTATCTGTTTTCCGCAGGCTTTCAGCTATCCTTCGCCGCCACGGCGGGGGTGGTGTGTGTTACGCCGCGCCTGTGCCGCCATCTGCCCCGCTACGACCCCGATGCAGGATGGCTCCGTGAGGTGTGGCGGCGAATTCGCAACTTTATCCATACCGCCGGCGCGGTGTGCGTGGGGGCGACCCTGTTCACCCTCCCCATCGCCTGCTACTATTACGGCGGCTTTTCGGTCACCTTTATCCCCGCCAACCTGCTGGCGGTCACCCCGGCGGGATGGGCACTGGTGCTGGGTTGGCTGGGTATGCTGTGCTGCCTGACACCCCTCACCGCCTGGCTGGGACAGCCGCTGCTGACCGCGGCGGGGTATCTCACCCGCTACCTGCGATTCGTGGCGGGTCTGTGCAGCCCCGATGGCAGCTTTCTGCACCTGCCCCGCCTATGGGGTTGGCTGCTGGTCACCGCCCTGTGTCTGTTGATTATCTACTACATACGCTATCCCATCCACCGTATGCGGTTTGCCGCCACGGTGATGGCTTTTGTGCTTCTGGCGGTGGGTGTGGCGATCCCCGTCACCCACCGACTCACCGAGATGACGGTCACCCGCACCTCCACCGGCGCGGTGCTGACCATCCATCAGCGGGGACGAATGGCGGTGATAGCCACCGACAGCAGCGGTCTGCTGACGGCAAGCGGAGAGACCACCCCTCCCACCGCCGTATTCATCGGCAAGGGTGACCCCACCCACGCCGCCCGCGCCTACGACGCCCTGCTGGGCGGCGCTCGCGTATACACCGCCGACCCTCTGTGGGCGCTGGGCTGTCCCGCACAGCCCGCTCCGATGGTCGTCGGGGACACCGTCACCCTCTGGGATGGGGCGCAGATAACGGTGTACGACGGTGACCTCTACCGCGTGGAGGTAGGCACCGAAACGGTGTGGCTGTGCGGCGACGCCGCGGTGATGCCGCCCGCAAACGAGGGGGTCGCCGTAGTGGCAGGCGTCCCTAAAGTCCCCACCGCGGGGTACACGGTGGTAACCACCTCCACCGCCCGCCTGCGGCGGTATCAGCCCCACCTGGCGGACAATACGCTGGTATTGACCGAAACCAATGAATCTGTTATTTTCATCGCCCCCACGGGCGGAGAATGGAGTGTATGGCCATGGCAATGACCGAAACACAACTGAAGGACATCATCAAGAGCGGCAAGTCCAACCTGTACCTTTTCTACGGTGCGGAGGGCTATCTGGTGGAGCAGTACGCCCGCCTGGTGGCCAAGTACACGGTGGAGGAGGGCTTCGACGCCTTTAACCTGCAGCGCTTCGACGGCAAGGACGCCACCATCGAGCAGCTGGAGGCCGCCGTGGACGCGGTGCCGCTTATGAGCGACCGCAAGTGCGTGATGGTGCGGGACGGCGACCCCTGCGGCGCCGACGGCGACCGTCTGTGCCGTCTGGCGGAGTCGGTGCCGGAGGACTGCGTGCTGGTATTCTGGCAGATGACCGTCCAACCGGACAAGCGCAAGAACGGATGGAAAACCCTGCTGGCCGTGGCGGAGAGCCGCGGTGTGGCTATGAACTTCCCCCGCAAGGAGACCGCCGACGCCGCCAAGATGCTGGTGGGTGGCGCCAAACGGCGGGGCTGTGCCCTGGACATGACCGACGCCCTCTATCTGGTGGAGCAGGTGGGCAACGATCTGAATCTGCTCATCTGCGAGCTGGACAAGCTGTGCGCCCTGGCGACGGACGGCAGCATCACCCGCCGTATGATCGACGACGCCTGCCCCAAAAATCTGGAGGCCAAGGTGTTCGACCTGTCCAAATCCATCCTGCGCCGCCGCCACGGAGAGGCCTATGCCCTGCTGCATCAGCTGAAGACCCAGCGGGAGGAGCCTGTGGCGGTGCTGGGCGTGCTGTCCTCCGCCTATGCGGACCTGTACCGCGGCAAGATCGCCGCCATCGCCGGCAAGCCCACAGATCAGCTGGCGGCGGAATTCAAGAGCTATAAAGGAAAAGAGTGGAAACTGCGCAACGCCGCCCGCGACGCCGCCCGTATGGACGTGACCGTGCTGCGGGATTGCCTGGAGATCCTGGCCGACGCCGACACCGGTATCAAAACCAACTACGGCGGCGATAACTGGCTGGTGCTGGAGCACACCGTGGCCCGTCTGATTCAGCGGGCGCAGGAGGGTTGAGCGTGAGGCGGGTCCGTCAGGCCATCGTGGTGGAGGGCAAGCACGACGCTATCCGCGTGCGCTCCGCCGTGGACGCCGTGGTGGTATGCACCGATGGCTTCGGTATATTCAAGAATGACGAGCGGATGGCGCTGCTACGCCGTCTGGCGGCCACACGGGGGCTGATCGTGCTCACCGACAGCGATTCTGCCGGCGGCGTGATACGGAATTATCTGCTGGGCGCTATCCCGCAGGAACAGCTGCGGCAGGCCTATATCCCGCCCCGAGCGGGTAAGGAGCGGCGCAAGTCCGCCCCCTCCAAGGAGGGTCTGCTGGGTGTGGAAGGTATGGATGCCGCCACCGTCGTGGAGGCGTTGTGCCGTGCCGGCGCGGTGTTTGAGGATGAGCAGGCGACGCCTGCCCAATACATATCGGTGACCAAGGCGGATCTGATGGCGCTGGGACTCACCGGCACCGCCGATGCCGCCGCCCGACGGCGGCGCCTGCTGGCGGCACTGGACCTGCCCGGGTATCTGTCCGCCAACCGTCTGCTGGAGGTGCTGGGCAACACCGTCACCGCCGAGGAGTGGGAGCGCCTGCTGCGCGAGATCGCAGACTGACCTCGCCCGACAACGCGCGACCGCGGGATAAAACCATGTCCCTCCCCTGCTCCTTGACTTTCATCCCCAAATGATGTACAATACGAAAACGGTGGCAGACGTCTGCCACCGTTCAAATCGAGGTGTAGCAGGGCGGCTCTGACCGTCGCCTCATCTCGGGTTGTATGGCCGCCCCCATGAGAATGGCTGTGCCATTCTCCCAACAAGACACCAATCCGTTGGTAACACGCTTACTTTGGGAGCGTGTCTAGGCGGGGAGCCCCCGCGGGCAAAACGGTGCTTCGCACCAAAAGCAAATCCTTCAAACCCCTTGCAAACACGGAAGAAAAGCCTTTAACAGTGCGGACTATCGGCACATTAAGCAAACTCCAAAATGCGTGAATTTTGAGTTTGACCACAGTTTGTCCCACTTCCACGCAGAAGCGAGAAAAATTGAATAGATATCCGGGTGTGGCGCAGCTGGGAGCGCGGGTGGTTTGGGACCATCAGGCCGCAGGTTCGATCCCTGTCACTCGGACCACGAAAACGACCTAAAGCAGAGATTCATTCTCCACTTTAGGTCATTTTTTATTGCTATTCGGGTGTTTTCTCCCCACTTTTAGAAAATTTGCGATTTTTTGACCACAGTTTTTGACCATTTTACATTGTCAAGTAAAAATGTTTTTTACTTGACAATACGCCTCGCAAATCTCTTTTTCTTTGTTTACTGTGGAGCAGATTTTAATCTATGAAAAAGTCAACGCCACCGGGATTTCCGATGGCGTTCTTTGCTATATTAAAAACTGTTTTTAAAGACAACTCCTGCTTGTGCTTCTTTGAATATCATCTCGTTGATGTGCTCTACTTCCTCATCGTAAAATTTTCTTTTGCGTATGGTATACATACCATCGTCATTCATCTTCGGCATCGTCAGTACCGTTTGTCTAAACCCTAAGACCTCTCTCGGGGTTCCTTGTGCACCGCGACACACCATCATTAAGATTCTTTCGGGTGAAAGAGGGAAAATCGAATACAACTCTAACGGAAAACCGTTTGGCAAAGTGCCGCTTACAACCACCGGATAAGTATCGCCTATGATAAAATCTTTGCTTTCACATCTTTCTGCAACAACAAAATATCTTCCAAAATATCCGAATGTATCTCGATTTAAAAACTCTTTTATCGGATCGTCAATTTCCGGATGATCAATCACTTCTTGAATTGATCTGCACGTTACGGCATTCCCCAAATTTCTTTTCCAAAAATCCAAGAAGTTGCCATCCCTTTGATAGAGTGAATAAAAATCCTTTGAGTTTTTGCAGAGACCCGTTTCGAAATTTGTTCGTACTCTTTCAGACCTAAATCCCATCAAAGCAAAAAACAAACGAAGCTTATTGTCCTCTTCCATGTTTAGTGTTATCTTGTCCTCAGAGAGTAACTTGCTTTTGACAATTAGAGAAACTTCTCGTTCGAACTCAGCCAAATCGTGTTCGATCTTTGTCGGATCATTTGGCGAATTAATTTCATCCCTGTACAAATTTCTTTCCATGAACACGTCTCGAGTATTCGCTACACTCTCAACGTTTGTCTTTTTGCAATAATAGCGAACCTCGCCGCGATTGTTAAAGCAGAAATTTCTCAAGATAAATTGAGGTATATAATGATGACGGATCGGTTCATTCATAACTCGACCCCCTTATCGTTTTTCTGTATTATAGCATATATTTGAAAATATCTCAATAGGACGAACCAACCGCCACCGGAATTTCCGATGGCGGGTGTGATTATTTCTTGCAATAGATTTTGATGGCTTCGGCAACAAATTCCGCAGTGCCTTCACCGTTTTTATCAATGTTGTTCTTGAATCGCTCGTCGCAAACGTACATCTGACCGAGCCCTGCGAGAATATCGTCGGTGCAGTGATAAAAATTCGCGGTGATATAGTCTTGCAGTTTCTTCACGAGCTGCTGTGCCGCATCGCTGTCGGTGCTCTCACCGCATTTCTTGCACGCAGCAAACTCCGCAAAAACACCGTTCATTCCGGCGAGAACGTCATTCCATTTGTCTTTGGAGTATCCGGCGGTCTTTGCCTGACTTTCCTTGTAGGCTTCGGTGGCACCCCACCGCAGCTTCGCCTCGTCCTCGTATTGTTGACAGGCAGTCTCGTATTCGCTGTTGTCAAATGCGCTCATTGTAATCTCTCCTTTTTCTGCTTGTTCCAGAGCTGCGATCAGCCGTTCCAGTCGATCTTTCTTCAGTGTCAGCAACCGCTTCTGCTCTGCAAGCGCTTTTTGTTTATCGTAATTCGGCGAGGCGAGGATCTCCGCAATACTTTTCAAAGGAAAATCCAGCTCACGGTAAAACAAGATTTCCTGCATCCGTTCCAAAGATGCTTCGTCGTAAAACCGATAGCCGTTTTGTTCGTCCACATAGCACGACTTCAGCAAACCGATCTCGTCGTAATAATGCAGTGTGCGCACGCTGACACCGGTGAGCTCGGCAAATTCTTTGATCTGTAGTTTCATATCTTCACCTCGGCTATGAGTATACACTATGACGTTACGTCAGAGTCAATACTATTTTACACTATTTTTTGCAAAAGGTAAAGGGCGCGGCACCGGGCCGCACCCTCGGAAATGACAAAGCCGATGAGGAATCGTTTGATTCTTCACCGGCTTTGCTTATAGCCATTTTTATTTGCAGTCTTTGCAAGAGTATTCGGGGACGGTGCGCTCGTTTATCACCGATTCATAGAGCCGCCAGCCGCCTGCCAGGTTATAGCAGTCGTAGCCGTTGCCTGTGAGTATTCGGCAGGCAAGGTAGGAACGGAGTCCCGAATGGCAATGAACGTAGATGGGTTTGTCTTTCGGAATTTCATTTATTCTTTGCCGCAGGGAGTCAAGCGGAATATTGACAAAGCCGTCTATCTTGCCCCGCATCACCTCAAACGGTGTACGGGTATCGAGCAGGAACACACTGCCGTCACGGGGAAGGTTTTCCACGTCGTGCCAAAAGAACTGCTTGAGCTTTCCGCTGACGATATTTTCGGCAACAAAGCCGAGCATATTGACGGGGTCTTTGGCGCTGCCGAAGGGCGGAGCATAGCAGAGCTCCAGGGTGGTAAGGTCGGTAATCTTCGCACCGAAACGGATGGCGGTCGCAAGCACGTCCATGCGTTTGTCCACGCCGTCAAAACCGACGATCTGCGCGCCGATGATCTTAAGCGTTTTCTTGTCCCACAGCGCTTTTATTGACATCTGTGCCGCACCGGGATAATAGGTGGCGTGGGATGCCGAATAGGTGTAGGTCTTATCGTAATCAATACCTGCCGCTTGAGCCGACTTTTCATTAAGACCCGTGGTGGCAACCGTCATATCAAAGAGTTTAAGCACCGCCGAGCCTTGCGTGCCGGTATAAACGCTCTCGTATCCTGCGATATTGTCGGCGGCAATTCTGCCCTGCTTATTAGCAGGTCCGGCAAGCGGAATAAAGGCAGGCTTCTTTGTGATGAAATCCTCCACCTCAACTGCATCACCAACAGCATAAATATCGGGAATATTGGTCTGCATTTTGTTGTTGACAACAATGCTTCCGCGCCCATTGAGTTCTATTCCGCATTCCTTTGCGATAGCCGTCTCGGGACGGACACCCACCGACAGTATGATCATATCGGCGGTAATTTCGCCGTTTTGCAAAACGACGGTGTTGCCGTTGATCGCCTTTACGCCGTTATTCAGGTGCAGATAAATGCCTTTGGATTTGATATAGCGGTGAACATCCGCCGCCATATCAAAGTCGAGGGGTGCAATAAGGTGGTCTGCAAGCTCGACGATGGCCACCTTTAGCCCTGCTTCAACTAAGTTTTCCGCCATCTCGACGCCGATATATCCGCCGCCGATCACCACAGCCGATCTTGGTTTTGCGGTATCAATATGGTTCTTGATCTTCAAGGTATCGGGAATGTTGCGAAGGGTGAAAACGTTACTGCCGTCAGCGCCCTCGATGTTCGGTCGGATCGGCTCGGCGCCCATAGACAAAATGAGATTGTCGTAGCTTTCTTCATAGGTTTCGCCTGTGCGAAGATCTTTGACGGTGACGGTCTTGGTATCGGGGTTGATTTTTACCGCTTCGTTTAATACTCTGACGTCAATATTAAAACGCACCTTAAAGCTTTGGGGTGTCTGCAAGGTCAAGTCCCCGCGGTCGGTGATAACTCCACCGATATAATACGGCAGACCGCAGTTGGCAAAGGACACGTATTCGCCGCGCTCCAAAATAATGATTTCGGCTTTTTCATCCAGTCTGCGAAGCCGAGCCGCCGCCGTTGCGCCGCCTGCCACACCACCTATGATAACGGTTTTCATCCTTTTCACCTCTTTACAACGCTTTTATATAAATATTATACCATTGTCTTTGGCTTTTCTCAATCCCTTTTTCTTTGTTTACTGCGGTGCATACGGGCAGGTTGCAATATCGCCGGTTTTGTGGTACAATTACCATACGGTGAAAGCCGAATTTATTTTTTGGAGAATGCTGTTTGAAGAAGAACAACACCTTGGAGATTGTATTGTAAACGAGAGGTTTGCAAATACATCTCGCAATCCTCTCGTATTTTGAGCGTCAACGAATTATGAAAGGATTTAAAAATGGAAAATTTGACGATACGTTTAGAGACAGAAAAAGACTACAGAGCCGTAGAAGAACTGACCCGTGAGGCATTTTGGAACGTCTATAAGCCGGGGGCGGACGAGCACTACTTTGTGCACATGATGCGAAATCACCCCGATTTCATTCCCGAGCTTGCCTTTGTGCTGGAGAAGGACGGAGAGATCGTGGGCAACATCATGTACACCAAAGCTTGGCTTGAGGATGAGAACGGAAACCACAAGGAGATCCTTTCCTTCGGTCCCCTTTGCATTGCGCCGAAATATCAAAGGCAGAAACTCGGCAAAATGCTGACCGAGCATTCCTTTGAGGTCGCACGAAAGATGGGATATGACGTGAATATCAACTTCGGCAATCCGGGCAACTACGTCAGCTGTGGATTTGTGAGCTGCAAAAAGAAGAACGTGAGTTTTGTTGTGGATGGCAACTTCCCGACGGCGCTTCTCGTTTGCGAACTTGTTACAAACGTGCTGGACGGCAGAAAGTGGATGTATATCCCCAGTACCGCCGCCGATTGCTGTGAGGACGTTGCCGCAGTTAACGCCTTCGACGCCACATTTCCACCCAAGGAAAAGAAGTGGATGCCCAGCCAAGAGGAGTTCTACATCTATAGTCATTCATCTGTGGTAAGATAAACGTAAAAGCCGCTGAGGTGGAGAGATCCATCTCAGCGGCAATTTTTATCTTTTCTTATAAACGACAAGCTCGGGATTTTCGCCGTTTTCCTCGTAGGTGCAGATGAGGATGAAGTCCATATTGGCGACGATGCCAAAGCATCGGTCACCGCCGAATTCGCATTCCAGCTGATTTCCCAGATAGGTGGCGTTATCATCAAGGAATTTGACGGTCTTGCCGTTTGGGAGGCGGTATTCGAGGTTGACGTAGCCGCCCACGAGCGCGTTGAGCTTTTCGACCTTCGGCATTCCTTCGACACCGAGGGCGTTAATCTCGTCGATCAGTTTGCGTTTGAATTCTTCAAACTTGCCACCATCATCAAGATTTTTATATTTCTTCCAATAGTCGAGCTTGGGAAGCATTTCCTTCAAGTACGCACGAACCTGCTCCGAGGGAAAGGCCTCGCTTGCCATATTCGTGACACATACCTCGATCAGATCGTCCATATCGTGATACATATACTCGCCGTCGGCGTAGCACCACTTGCAATAATCTTCGTTGAAGATCCCGTCTTTTTCACGGCTGATGCTACTATCCTCCAGCGGCATACCGCAGCATTGACAGACGAGGTCTCTCGGAGAGCCGAGAAGCGTATTAATCGAGACATCGAAGAGCTTAGAAAGAAGCTTTAACGTTTCGGTGTTGGGTACCGTTTCGCCATTCTCCCAACGCGAAACCGCCTGACGGGTAACAAATACCTTTTCGGCAAGTTCCTCCTGGGAGAGTCCATGTTTCGTTCTGAGTTCAAAAATGATATCTTTTGTTTCCATATGTTTTACCGTCCCTTGTTTACTATGGCTATATTATAACAGATTGCGGTGCGAATCACAAGCAACGCGCGGTTGCTCTCGCGCTTTTTCTTTGTCTACTGCGGGGCAAAAGGCTCTTGATAATTCGTTGCGCAGGGTGTATGATAAGATAAAGCGGCAAATCGGAATCCGCCCGAAGGCGGCGAGCCGGTTGCTCCACCCTTTCTCTTGAGGTGATCCTATGAAATCCGTGCGTATCACCGCCATGCGGCGCACCCAATATCCCGACCTAATGGAGCGGTACGAAAACCCCATCTCCCACGCCTGCGACCTGCAGATCGGGCAGGTATTCCTGTCCGAAAACGGCGAAAAGCCCCGGGGTCTGTGCGACGAGGCGTGGGGCTGTATGTCCGCCTTTGTGCAGGAATTGGCCGCCGGCGGCGGCAACTTCTTCGACGGCTGGATGCAAAATCCCCACTCCGCTATGATCTCCTGCAACGACGGGTTTCGCCCCGTTTCATTCCTGCTGGAAACCATCGACTGACGAGGTAACGACTATGAAAAAATGGCTGATACTGCTGCTGTGCGGCGCTCTGGTGCTGTGCCTGACCGCCTGCGGGGGCAAGCCCGAAGCCCCCACCCCCTCCACCGAGCCCACCGAGGAGGACTACGAAAAGGTGTACGTGGACAACGTCACCGTCAACGACTTCATCACCGACATCTACGAAAACAGCGACCTGGCTCTGCAGGGCACCTCCCGCGGGTCCAAGCCCGACCAGTACATCCTGTACACCAACGGCTGTGAGGTGACCGTGTACCCCACCGAATACGGTCTGTACGCGGACATCTGCGGCGGCAAGACCGAGGCGGACCTGGAACGGGCGCTCTCTCTGTTCCGCCATCTCACCCGGATCGCGGACAGCAGCGCCAACGGGGATCAGCTGGACGCCGCCGTGGAGAAGATGAGCAAGCCGGACAGCAGCTTTGCGGAGTATCGCGTCAGCAACTACGTGAAGATCCTGCGCTATCGCTCCCTCACCGAAACGCCGGGCGTGTCGGTGGACTGCCACATCGAGCTGCTGCTGATGAACTACCGTCCCCCCGTATCCGAAGAATAAGCCGAAAGCGACAAGGGAAACCTTGTCGCTTTTTGTCGGTGTACCCCCGCCGGTAGGCGATGGCAAGGGGGCCTCCCAGTAGCCGAGCGATAGCGAGGTCGGAAGGATACTGTGCGTAGCACAGCAAACCGCTTTGCGGTTTGGAATCCCCCAGTCACGGCTGTCGCCGTGCCAGCCCCCTTTAGGCAAGGGGGCCTTTTCTAACCGTCGCACGTGTCGGTAAAAGTTACGCGTTTATGTGTCGCCGGTTTATAGGCGTTGTCCACGCGGGAACCCCTCGGCTGAGCCGGGGGTTATTTTTTTTGCGCCAAACGGGGCATACTGGTGAAAAAGGAGGCGGCGGTATGTGTACGGCGTTATTTTATGCGGCGGGCGGCGGCTATATGGGGCGCACGCTGGATCTGGAATACGGCTACGGCGAGCTGGTGACGGTCACCCCGCGGGGGTATCTGGACAACCGCTACGGCATGGTGGGTATGGCCGCGGTGGCGGACGGCTATCCCCTCTACTACGACGGAGTCAACGAGGCGGGACTGGCGATGGCGGGTCTAAACTTCCCCCACAGCGCCCGCTATGCCCCGCCGCCCGACGTGGGGGTGGAGGTGGCGGTGCACCGACTCATCCCCACCCTGCTGGGACGGTGCGAGTCGGTGGACCAGGCGGTGTCGCTGCTGCGGGGGCTCGTGCTGTGCGACCGCCCCTTCAGTGACCGCTACCCCACCGCCAGCCTGCACTGGATGCTGGCGGATGCGGGACGGAGCGTGGTGGTGGAATCCACCGCCGATGGCGTCCGCATTATGGAAAACCCCGCCCGCGTGCTGACCAACGAGCCGCCTCTGCCCCACCAGCTGAGCCATCTGTCCCACTACGCCAACCTCACCCCCGCGCCGCCGCAGGACGCCTGGCAGCAGCCCCTTAGCCGCGGCGGCGGCACGGTGGGGCTGCCGGGGGATTTCACGTCCCCAGCCCGCTTCGTGCGGGGGGCGTACGTCACCGCCCACGCCGCCCCCACGGGGGAGCCGATCAGTCAGGTGTTCCGTATGATGGCGGCGGTGGCGGTGCCGTCAGGGTGCGTGCTGGCGGAGGACGGGCGCCCCGTCATCACCCGCTACACCGCCTGTATGGACCTGCGGGGGCGGGCGTATCTCTACAGCACCTACGGCTGTCACCGCCTGCGGGGGGTGGCGTTGCGCCCGTCGGTGCTGGAGGGGAATACCCTCACCATCTACCCCCTGCCGGAGCAGGAGGATATATTGTGGGAGAATTAAAAACAGCGGAGGATATTCCTCCGCTGTTTTTTTACTGTTCTTGTGTGTCGGCGGGCATAACCCACGCATTCTCCAGGGTGTGGTTGGCGGCGATGACAATGGAACGCTTCATCTCCTCGGTGACGGTCATATCGCCCAAATCCCGATACTGAACGTGCCGCGAATATTTGTCAATGATGTCCACCCCCACCTCCTCGATGGGACAGCCGGTCAGCTGCACCACCAGCGCATAGCCCACCATCAGCCGTCCGTAATCGCTCAGGTGGGTGTAGTCCCGCCACAGCTCCGACTGGGGCACGCCCTGCTCCAGATGCGCCTGCATCACCGACGTGCCGGAGCACAACGCGCTGTAATAGGTGTCGTCCTCCAATATGTGCGCCCGCGTCATACGCAGCATCAGCGAAAACTGCGTCTTGGGGTTAAAGCCGTACAGACGCGTCAGCTTATCCTTATACCCCTTGGGCGGCTGGCGCACGTAATCGGGGGAGAAAAACATCTCGTCATTGGGGCTCGGCCAGGAGATGTGCCACATCAGCTTATACGGCGTGCGCATCCAATGGTCCACCTTGGACTCCAGCGCCCGACGCCCGCTGAGATTGAGGGTCTTGTCCGCCAGGTCCTCCTTGGCGGGCTGGATCATGATCACGTCCCAGGGCTCGTCCCTGAGCACGCTCTTCATGGTGTTCTTGATGGTGATCACCCAGCGCCCCTTTTCATTCTTCAAATACCGATACGCCTTGCTGTTGCGGCGGGCAAATCTCACGTGCTCGTCAATGGAGGCGCCGTTATAGTGGCAGATGCCCAGGCACAGGTCGGTACTGGGGTACTGGTCCTTATAGGCCATATACAGCAGATGAAAGGCGTCAATGGAATGACTGTTGCCGATAATCAATATCCGCATACGCTTGGCCGTGGTGTCGATGTAGGCGCCGTCGCCGGCAACCACCGGCGCGTGCACGTCCACCGACAGACTCTCATCGGGGGCGGTGGTCTCTGCCGCGCTGGAGCACAGCAGCACGCACACCGCCGCCAACGACAGGGCGATGGCCAATACGCGTTTGATCATTCCGTTTCCTCCTCTCTCATACTGTTTTATTCCGTCGGTTCGGTGGGGACGGTGGTGGTGTCCTCTGTGGTGACGGTGGTATCCTCTGTCGATACCGTTTCGGTGGTGGTATCGGTGGTGGTGGTTGTGGTATCGGTGGTTTGTGTTGTGGTGGTGGCGGTGGTGGTGACGGTGGCTGTCGTGGTCGTGGTGGTCACGCCGGTCTGGGGCGGGATGCTCCACGGGTCGGACAACGAATGGTTGACCGCCTTGATCATCACCTTTTTCATAGCGGGGGTGATGGTCTGGACGCCCTGCGCCTTATTCTGCTTATGGCGCCATTTCACCGGAATGGCGTCGATGCCCACCGACTTGATCGGTTTGCCGGTCAGCTGTGCCACCAGGGCATAGGCGGCCATCAGCCGTCCGTAATCGCTCAGGTGGGTGTAGTCCCGCCACAGCTCCGCCTGGGGGATGCCCTGGGTCAGGTGCGCCTGCATAATGGACGTGCCGGAGCACACCGCCCGCGAATACAGCGGATCGGTCAGCACCCACTTCTTGGTGGCGCCGGTCATAACCGAAAACTGGTTGACCGGATTAAAGCCGTACAGGCGGGTCAATTTATCCTTATACCCCACCGGCGGCTGACGCACGTAGTCGGGGGAGAAAAACATCTCATCATTGGGACTGGGCCAGGACACGTGCCACACAAACTCGTGGGGATTCTTCACGTAACGGTCCACCGCCTCGGCCAGGGCGTAGCGCCCGTCGTGGTTGAGGTTGGGATCCGCCAGGTCCTCCTTGGCGGGCTGCATCATAATCACGTCCCAGGGCTGGTCGGTGAGCACCGACTCCGGCGTCACATCGTACTTAATATTCCACCAGCCGCTGGTGTTTTTGTAATAGCGGATGGCCGCAGTGTTATCCTTCAGAAACGCCAAATGCTCGTCAATGCTACCGCCGTTGTAGTGGTAGATTCCCACGCACAGGTCGGTATCGCTGTACTGGTCCATATACGCCTGATACAGCAGCCAAAAGGCGTCGATGGAATGGCTGTTGCCGATGATCAGCACCGACAGCTTTTTCTTTTTAACGTCCACGATGGGGGTGGCGGTGGTGCGGGTGGGCTTATTGGTGATAATTTTTTCAGTGGTGGTGGCGGTGGTCTCTGTGGTGGTGGCGGTGGTTGTTGTACCGGTGGTGGTCGCCGTGGTGGTGGGCTCCACCTTGTCCGAGCCACCGCGGGTGCAGGCGGACAGACCGAGAGCTATCGCCGCCGCCAGCAGCAGCGCCACCACGCGGATATTCCATTGTCTTGCGCGTTTAGACATCCTAAAGCACCTCCGAAACGCTGTCAGTGACAGCAGATAGCCTCATTATAGCAGACCGCGGCGGCATTTGCAACCGCTATTATGACCAGTCGATGGGGGTCAGACCGTGGCGCTGTAAGAGGGCGTTGGTCTTGGAAAAATGACGGCACCCGAAAAAGCCGCGGTGGGCGGACAGGGGGCTGGGGTGCACCGTCTGCAGCTTATAGTGGATGGGATTCTGCACCAGCTCGCCCTTGCGCTGGGCATGGGCGCCCCACAGCAGGAACACCACGGGGGTCTCTTTCTTGTTCAGCTCCGCTATGATGCGGTCGGTGACCCGCTCCCAGCCCAAGCCCTTATGGCTGGTGGGCTGTCCCTCGCGGACGGTAAGCGCCGTATTGAGCAGCAGCACCCCCTGCCGTGCCCAGCGGGTCAGATCGCCGTCGGCGGACGGCGGCACACCCAGGTCGGCGGACAGCTCCTGAAAGATATTCTTCAGGCTGGGGGGCAGCGGCACACCCGACGGCACCGAAAAGCACAGCCCGTGAGCCTGTCCCGCGCCGTGATAGGGATCCTGCCCGATGATCACCACCTTGGTGTCAGCGAAGGAGGTGTACCGCAGGGCATTAAAGATGTCCTGCATCGGGGGATAGATCCGACGGGTGGCGTACTCCTGCTTCAGGGTCTGCCGTAGAGTCAGATAATATTCCTTCTCCCACTCGTCCGCCAAAATGGCGTCCCAGTCGTTACCGATACGTACCATAGCGCACCTCCCTGCATTGATGAGAATATTGTAACATATCGGGAGAAAAATGTAAATAACGCCGCCGCCCCTTTTGCGCTTCTTTTTTCTCCGTATCCGCTCCTAAAAAATACTACTGGTCAACCCGCTCCGTTTGTGCTATACTATATCCATAGTGAGGTGATACCGTATGAAGAAAATGCAACTCTCCCCCGAGCTGACCAAGAAAATACGACTGGATCGGCTGCAGAACACCGTGCCCCGCGTGGCCTTTGACGATGCCGCCGCCATCCGTCGGCTGCCGGTCACCGACCCCGCCAAGCGCAACGACATCGTGCGTACCCCCTTTATGCGGGATACCGATAAGATCATGTACTGCCCCTATTACAACCGCTATGCGGACAAGACCCAGGTATTCTCCTTCTTTAAGAACGACGACATCACCCGCCGCGGTCTGCACGTACAGCTGGTCAACCGCATCGGACGCACCATCGGGCGTGCGCTGGGGCTGAATCTGGACCTGATCGAGGCCATCTCGCTGGGGCACGACATCGGGCACACCCCCTTCGGTCACGCCGGCGAGCGGTTTCTGGATCAGCTGCTGTACGAGCACACCGGTCGCCACTTCAGCCACAACATCCATTCGGTCCGCGTGCTGGACAAGATATTCCCCTATAACCTGAGCCTGCAGACCCTCAACGGCATCGCCGCCCACGACGGCGAGATGGAGCTGTGCGAGTACCACCCCCTGCCCATGACCGACTTTGCCACCTTTGATCAACTCATCGAAGCCTGCTATCTGGACAAGCGGAACATCGGCCGTCTGGTGCCCGCCACCCTGGAGGGGTGCGTGATGCGCATCTCGGACATCATCGCCTATCTGGGCAAGGACCGCCAGGACGCCGAGATCGCCAACATCATTAAAAACGACGACTTCGACGCGGTGGCATTCGGCGTGTACAACTCCGAGATCATCAACAACCTGATCGTCAACATCATCGAGAACAGCTACGGCAAGCCGTACATTCAGATGGACGAGGAGCACTTCGCCGCCCTGAAAAAGGCAAAGGCGGACAACTATGCCCAGATCTATCTGGACGAGCGGGTGTCCTCCCGTCTGGAGCAGCTGGTGATGCCCATGATGCGGGACATCTACGAGCGGATGCTCACCGACCTGACCGAGGGCAACCGCGAGTCCTACATCTTCACCCACCACATTGACTACGTCAACCAACACACCCCCCATCGGGCGACCCCCTACGAGGACACCGAGCCCAACCAGCTGGTGGTGGATTATATCGCCAGTATGACCGACGACTACTTCATCGATCTCCACGCGCGGCTGTTCCCTGACAGCCCGCATAAGATCGAGTATAAAGGTTATTTTGATTAAAAGGAAAGACCCGATGCGATGCATCGGGTCTTTTTTGTTGTAAGCGAAAACCCCCGGCTGTGCCGGGGGTTCCATATAGCTTTCAGCGTTCCATAGCCTCCCTTGTGTAAAGGGAGGTGGCATTTGCGAAGCAAATGACGGAGGGATTGTCAAAATTTATGTTCTTTTTGTAAGAATCCCCCAGTCCTCGCATTCGCTCGGACAGCTTCGCTCGCCGCGAAACGGCCCCCCTTTTGTCGGCTACGCCGACATTTTCCCCCGCTATCGGGGGAAATTGACCTTTAGGCAAGGGGGCCTTTTTACTGTCCTTACGGGTACAACGCCTATGCATCGGGTCTTTTTTTGTGTATAACTCCCTCCGTCACCTGCGGTGACACCTCCCTCGGAGAGGGAGGCAAGAGTAGGTACTTCTTACAGCATCTCAAGGATGTCGGCGGCGTTGGTGTCGGGTTTGACCTTGGGCATCACCGCTTGGATATATCCCTGCTCGTCGATGATGTAGGTGGTGCGCACCACCCCCATACCGACCTTGCCCGCCATCCGCTTCTCCTGCCACACGCCGTAGGGCTCAATGGCCTGACGGTCGGGGTCCGCCAGCAGGATGAAATTCAAGCCGTGCTTCTCCGCGAACTTGACGTGGGACGCCACCGAATCCTTGCTGATGCCGATGACCTCCACGCCCCGCCGCTGAAACTCCCCGTAGTGAAAGGCAAAGGCACACGCCTGACGGGTACATCCGGGGGTGTTATCCTTGGGGTAGAAATACAGCACCACCTTTTTACCGATAAAATCCGACAGGGAAACGGGATTGCCGTCCTTGTCCGGCAGGGTGAAATCCGGTGCTTTTGCTCCAACTTCCAGTAACATCGCGTCTGCTCCTTTATAATGAATATTCCACAAAGTGGAAGGTTTATTTGTGCTTTACTCAGGACGCCTTATTAACCGCGTACCATCCGGGCTCCCTCTGACGAGGGAGCTGGCAGCCGCAGGCTGACTGAGGGAGAGATAACAAAGCGCATCTCTTTCCTTTTCTCTCCCTCCGTCTTTTTGCCTACGGCAAAAATCCACCTCCCTCATCAGAGGGAGGCAAATGCAAACCGCACTTTGAATGACAGTGGCTTTTTCTGTTTGATCTATCCTACAAACCACTTATCCCAGTAACACGTCCATCACCAGCATCAGGCAAAAGCCCACCAGCAGAGCATAGGTGGCGCCCCGCTGGCTGCCGTGGGCGTGGGTCTCGGGGATCATCTCGTCGCTGATGACGTACAGCATAGTACCGCCCGCAAAGGCCAACGCAAAGGGCAGCACCGCCGCGGACACGCTGACCGCGAAATAGCCGATGAGGGTGCCCACCACCTCGATAAGACCGGTGGCGGCGGCGATGAGAAAGGTGCGCCGCGGCTTAACCCCCGCCGCCAACATGGGGCCGATGACCACCATACCCTCGGGTACGTTCTGCAGGGCGATACCGCCCGCGATCATCAGCGCCTGGGTGGGATTGTCGGTGCCGAAGCCCACACCCGCCGCGATGCCCTCCGGCAGGTTGTGGATGGCGATGGCCGCCACGAACAGCAGCACCTTGCTCAATTTGGCGTCGGGGTGCTGTTCATCCTCCACCCCCGCCAGACGGTGCATATGGGGAATCAGTTTATCCATCAGATTCAGGCACACCGCGCCGGCGAAAACACCCGCCACCGTGATGAGCAATGAGTAATCACCACCGTGCTCCAGGCTGGGCAAAATCAAGCCCAGCACCGCCGCCGCCAGCATAACGCCCGCCGCAAAGGATAGCACGATGTCCGAGAATTTGTGTGAAACCTTTTTAAATATAAATCCGATGACCGCGCCCAAGATGGTGGCTCCGCCAACACCCAAAGCGGTCAAAATAACCATTTTCATTATGTACTCATCTCCTTATAAAAAAGCCCCGGTGACGATCACCGGGGCTCTTTTATCCGATTACGCCTCGGAGAACATATCCTTGCCTACGCCGCACAGGGGGCAGGCAAAATCCTCCGGCAGATCTTCAAACTTGGTGCCGGGGGCGATGCCCAGATCGGGCGCGCCGACGGCCTCGTCATACACCCAGCCGCAGGCGTCACACACGTACTGCTTCATTACGCAAACCTCCTTTTTTATACTATGTTAATCTTTTCCGAATGACACGAATTTATTCCGCCAACTCATCCGCCAGAGCGGTCAGCTGTGCGGTGCTGTCCTCGTTCAGCGCGGACAGGATGCGCACGGTATTCTCACAATAGGTCAGGTTCTTGCTCTTTTCCAGCATACCCTGCATCACCTTGGTGGCCGTGGGTGCCCAGCTGCCGTTCTCCATAAACGCCACCGTGCGGTTCTGATACCCCCGCTCGGTCAGATGGTGGATAAACTCCCGCATAAAGGGGAATACGTCCGCATTATAGGTGGTGGTGGCCAGCACCAGCTTGCTGTAGCGGAAGGCATCCTCCACCGCCTCCGCCATATCGCACCGCGCCAGATCGCTCAGCGCCACCGTGACCCCCTTCTGCTCCAGCAGGTCAGCCAACATCAGCGCCGCCCGCTTGGTGTTGCCGTAGACGGAGGTGTAGGCAATGGCCACACCCTCGGTCTCGGGGCGGTAGGAGGACCAGGTGTCGTACAGGTCGAGGTAATACCCCAGATCCTCGGTGAGGATGGGACCGTGGAGAGGGCAGATAACGGCGATGTCCAGCGCCGCCGCCTTTTTCAGCAGGGTCTGGACGGGGGCGCCGTACTTGCCCACGATGCCGATGTAATACCGCCGTGCCTCGCAGGCCCAGTCCTCGTCGGTGTCCAGAGCGCCGAACTTGCCAAAGCCATCGGCGGAGAACAGCACCCGATCGGTGCTGTCGTAGGTGACCATCACCTCCGGCCAATGCACCATAGGCGCGGTGACAAAGGTAAGGGTGTGGGCGCCCAGGGACAGGGTGTCCCCCTCTCCCACCACCAGACGGCGGTGGGCATAGTCCGCGCCGAAGAACTGACCCATCATCTGAAAGGCCTTCGCCGTACCCACGATGGTGGCGGCGGGGTATTTCTCCGCAAAGGCGGTAATGCCGGAGGAATGGTCCGGCTCCATATGCTGTACGATAAGATAGTCGGGGGTGCGCCCATCCAGCGCGACAGCCAGCTTGTCCAGCCACTCCTCCACAAAGCGGGCGTCCACCGTGTCCATCACCGCGACCTTTTCGTCCAGGATGGCGTAGGAATTGTACGCCATCCCGTTGGGCACCGTGTACTGACCCTCGAACAGGTCGATGTCCCGATCGTTGACGCCGATGTATACAATGTCTTTTGTTACGTTCATAGAAAGTACCTCATAATGATCGTTCTATATCCATTATACACGTCCCGCCGCCAATTATCAAGAGGAATAAATAAGAAAACCAAGGCCCCCTTGCCTAAAGGTCAATTTCCCCCGATAGCGGGGGAAAATGTCGGCGTAGCCGACAAAAGGGGGGCCGTTTCGCGGCGAGCGAAGCTGTCCGAGCGAATGCGAGGACTGGGGGATTCTTATAAAAAACATAAATTTTGACAATCCCTCCGTCATTTGCTTCGCAAATGCCACCTCCCTTTACACAAGGGAGGCTATGGAACGCTGAAAGCTATATGGACCCCCCCGGCACAGCCGGAGGTTTTCGCTTACAATAAGAAAACCCGAGGCTCACGCCTCGGGTTTTTCGGTAGGGTAGAGCAACAAATCCGAACTCCGTTTTAGGAAGATGGATTTGTTGCTCTATCTTCGTTAAAATACTCGCAAATGCATACAGCATTTGCTGTGTTTTGTGCCTCGATAGAACAAAAATCCTTTCTTCCTAAAATCTGCGACCTGAAAGCGAGCAGATTTTGAGTGGTTTTTATTCTATTTGGGCGATGAAAGGCTGTATGCCTTTCGAGAACAAATAGGGTGAAAAGCGCCAAAATCCGCCGCTTTAAGGCGGGTTCGGATTT